>JASFKQ010000343.1:0-3037 GCA_050118555.1 Lysobacterales bacterium | reverse complement strand
GCTCGGGGATCGAGGCCGCTTCGCAGGCAGGTCGGCATTCGCACACGTAAAGAACTGGAGTTGATCCCGGTCGATGCGCATCCTGCTGGCCATCCTGTTGATCCTGTTGGCCGCCCTGCAATACAAGCTGTGGTTCGGTGAAGGCGGATACCGGGATGTGCAGAGGCTGGAGCGGCGCGTCGAAGAGCAGGTGCAGGAGAACGAAGCACTGGCCCAGCGCAACCGTGAACTGGAAGCGGAGGTGGAAGACCTCCGCCAGGGCCTCGAAGCGGTGGAGGAGCGCGCACGCAGCGAACTGGGCATGATCAAGGAGAACGAGGAGTTCTATCAGGTCGTGCCGGAGGACAAGGATGACCAGTGACCGGATTCACGCGTTGATTCCCGCAGCAGGGCGAAGCGTGCGGTTCGGTGGCACCACCCTCAAGCAGTACGCACACCTTCTCGGCGCCCCCGTGATCGCGCACAGCATCGAAGCCGTCAGTCGGAATGCCTCGGTCACCGCCGTGACCGTGGCGCTGGCGCCAGACGACGGTATCTTCGATGAGCTGGTTCGGCCCGGCTGGCCCGCTGTGCGAACCGTGACCGGCGGGGACAGTCGCGCCGAGAGCGTACAGAACGGGCTCCGCCACATCATGGGTGAGGATCCGGAGGCCGAATGGGTGCTGGTCCATGACGCGGCGCGCCCGTGCCTGCCAGCCGGCCTGGTGCAGCGTCTGATCGATGCGGCGCTCGCCAGCGGCACGGGGGCGATCCTGGCGGTTCCCGTCCACGATACCCTCAAGCTGGCCGACGAGGAAGGCCGCATCGAGCGCACGGTGGACCGCTCGCGCTACTGGGCCGCCCAGACGCCCCAGATGTTCCGCATCCGCCAACTGGCGGAGCAGCTTGCCGCCGCACTCGCGGCCGGCGAGTCGCCTACCGACGAGGCGGCAGCGATGGAACGCGCCGGCGTGCGGCCGCTGCTGGTCCCCGGCTCGCCGCACAACATCAAGATCACCGGCGCGGAAGACCTGGCGCTGGCCGAGTTCATCCTCCAGGGAATGACCCACGATGACTGAGCCGCTGGAAATCCGCGTCGGACAGGGCCTGGACGTTCATGCCTTCGGCGACGGCGACCACGTCATGCTGGGGGGCGTGCGTATTCCCCATTCGCAAGGACTGGCCGCGCATTCCGACGGCGACGTGGCGCTGCACGCCCTGTGCGACGCGCTGCTGGGCGCGGCCGCTCTGGGTGATATCGGCGCGCATTTTCCACCGGGCGACCCGCAGTGGAAAGACGCCGACAGCGCGGAACTGCTGAGCCGGGTGATCCTGCTTCTCAGCGAACGGGGCTGGCGGGTGGCGAATACGGACCTGACGATCGTCTGCGAGGCGCCCCGGATCGGGCCGCACGTCGCGGCGATGCGGGACGTGATCGCAAGCCGCCTGGATATCGCCGTCGAGGCCGTCTCGGTCAAGGCGACCACCACCGAGCTCCTGGGGTTTTGCGGCCGCGGCGAAGGCATCGCCGCGCTGGCCGTGGCCCTGATCCGGCGCCCCTGAGCGCCGCCGGGAGCGCGAGTTGACCGACGAACTGCCGGACTGGCGTCGTTTTCTGCCCGATCCGGCGCTGAGGGGCGTAATCCGCGCCGAAGCCGAGGACTTCCAGGTCCGTGAGCTGCCCCTGGTGGAGCCGGAAGGCAGCGGCAACCATCTCTGGCTGGAAATCGAAAAGCGGAATGCCAATACGCACTGGGTCGCCGAACGCCTGGCCGAGGCTGCCGCTGTCCCCGTGCGCGATGTGGGCTACGCCGGCATGAAGGATCGGCGCGCGGTGACCACCCAGTGGTTCTCGATCGGAATGCAGGAAGCCGGCAACGACGATTGGCAGAACTGGATCATTCCCGATGTCCGGGTCCTGCAGGCGAAACGCCATGCGCGAAAACTGCAGCGGGGCGCGCTGCGCGGCAACCGGTTCCGGATTCGGGTGCGCGCGCTGAGCGGCGACGCGGACGGGCTGGACGAGCGCCTGGACCGGCTGGCGGCGCGCGGCGTACCCAACTACTTCGGGCCCCAGCGGTTCGGCCACCAGGGGCGGAATTTCGCCCGGGGTGCGCGTTGGCTGGAGCAGGGCGGGCGTCTGCGCCGCGCCAAGCGCAGCCTCTACCTGTCCGCCGTGCGCAGTGCGCTCTTCAATGACGTGCTTTCCGAGCGGGTGCGGCAGTCCAACTGGGATCGACTGATCGACGGTGATATCGCCCAGCTGAACGGCAGCCGTGCGTTGTTCGCCTGCGCGCTGCCGGACGCCGACCTCGAACGGCGCTGCGCCGAATTCGATATTCATCCGACCGGTCCGCTGCCGGGCAGCGGGGGCCTGCAGCCGGCGCGGGATGCAGCGGTCCTGGAAACGGATGTCCTGCGCCAACACGACGATCTGCTGGCGGCCCTGGGCCGGGCCCGGGCGGAATCGGGGCGGCGCAGCCTGCGCGTGGCGCTGACATCGTTCGAATGGGATCACGGGGACTCGGAACTGGAACTGCGATTCGATTTGCCCGCGGGCAGTTACGCGACCGCCGTGCTGCGCGAACTTGTAAGCCTGAGCGACGGCTCCATATCGGAAGACGTATGAGTACTTATCGTCTGAAGGGCGCTTCGGGACCCGTGATCAACCAGTCCCGCACGCTCGGTACAAAAACCGTGATCGGCCGCGCGGACGACTGCGGGCTGCGTGTCGACCGGGAAGACGTTGCGCCACACCATGCGGAGATCGAGCAGACCGCCGATGGCGAACTGGTGCTCCGCAACCTCGACGCCGCTGCAAAGACGCTGCTGAACGGTGAGGCGGTGGACACGGCGTCGCTGCAGAGCGGCGACGAAATCCGGATCGGCAACTGCCGCTGGGTGCTGCAGGCGCCCGGCCTGCGGCCACAACAGGTCCTGACCGCCGAAGCGACCCGCTCGCGTCGCGGTTACCTGCCCTGGCTGATCGTGGGCGCCTTGCTGGCGGCCGCCGCCGGGGCGTGGTACCTGGGTCTGCTCGACGCGGTCTGGCCCGCGG
>JASFKQ010000342.1:0-3056 GCA_050118555.1 Lysobacterales bacterium | reverse complement strand
GTGACCATTGCATACCGGCTCGGCCCGTTCGGCTTCTTCTCGCATCCGGCACTGGACAACGCTGACGGCGAGCCCGTCGCGAACTTCGGCCTGTTGGACATCCGTGCGGCGTTCGGATGGGTACGCAATCACATCCGCGCGTTTGGCGGGGATCCGGGGCACATCACCGGTTTCGGTGAATCCGCCGGCGCGCTCGACCTGGTGGACCTGCTGCTGGCCGATCTATCACAGGGCCAGGGCTCACAGTCGCTGTTCCGGCGGTTGATTTCCCAGAGCCTGGGGGGCTCCCTGCAAGGCCGTGACACGCTGGCCGACGAGCAGGAGATCGGGGTCCGCCTGGCGCAGATCCTCGGGTTGACCGACGCGGTGACAGCCGCGCAGCTGCGCGCCATTCCCGCCGGAAGACTTCTGGCCGCGGCCGGGAAGTTGCCAGACGATTATTACCCGGATGGTGTGGTTGACGGCCGCACCTTGTTCCGGCAACCCATGGAAGTGATCCAATCCGCACGGGCTGACGGCGTCGACCTGATACTCGGAACCAATGCGGACGAGTGGCTCATGTACATTGACGAAGGCGCGACGCGTACGGACCTCGAACGGTATGCGAGCGAGGCCGCTCCCGGGCGGTCACGGGAACTTCTCGCGGCTGTCTCCGGAGAAAGCGATCCGCGGCGGGCCCTGGACCGGTTGCGTACGGCGCGTGCGATGATGTGTCCGTCACGCCAGCTCGCGGCGTTTGCAAATGCCAGCGGCGGCCATGGCCGGGTCTATTACTTCAGCCGGCAACGTAGCGGGCCCGGCGGCGCACAGCTGGGCGCGTACCACGGCACCGAGCTGCCCTATGTATTCGGTACGCACGACCGGTGGCTGCCGACCGAGCCCCAGGACCTGGCGCTTACGGAGACGGTCATGGGCTATTGGGGCGCGTTTGCGCGTACGGGCGATCCGAACGGTCCCGGGCGCCCGCAGTGGCCGGTTTACACCGTGCGTCAGCCGATGGCGATGGTGCTGGGCGAGGTGGCCGGGGCCGCACCAGCGCCGGATGACGGGTTGTGCGGGTTGCTGGGGATGCGCTACGAGGCGCCGGGGGAAACGCCTTGAGGCAACACCGCGTTGACTGGCCCAGCTTCATTGCGTCCATGGTCGTGATCCTGTTGGCCAGCATCCCGCTGCTGTTGTTTCCCGAGAGCGGCGCGGAATATCTCACCGGGCTCTACACCATGGTTTCCTCGCAGTTCGGATTCCTCTATCTGCTGGCCGGGATGGCCGTGCTCGTATTCCTCGCCTGGCTTGCGTTCGGGCGCCACGGTGACGTGCGCCTGTCCACGGAAGGAGAGGGTCCGGAGTTCAGTACGCCCAGCTGGATCGCCATGCTGTTCTGCGCGGGCGTGGGCGCGGGGCTACTGTACTGGGCGCCCATCGAGTGGGCTTATTATTACAGCGCGCCGCCATACGGCGTGGACGCCCTCTCGGGTCAGGCCGCCGAATGGGCTTCCGCCTACGGTATTTTTCATTGGGGGCCCACGGCGTGGGCACTCTATTGCCTTCCGACCGTCGCAATCGCCTATCCGTATTACGTCAAGAAGATTCCGTTCCTCAGGTTGAGCACGGGCTGCCACTATTTTTTCGGGGGTACTGCGGAAAAACGCAGCGAACGCCTGATCGACTGGTTGTTCATGATCGGTTTGCTGGGCGGAGCCGGCACGTCGCTCGGTTTTTCGACGCCGATGATCGCGGCCTGCGTGGCGCGGATCGCGGGCGTGGAACCGGGTTTTGGTCTTGAACTGTCTATTGTCGCCGTCTCAGTGGCGATGTTCGCCACCAGCGTGTGGTTCGGTCTGCGAAGGGGTATCAAACGTCTGAGCGATTTGAACATGTGGGTGGCGTTCGTGCTGCTTGCATTCGTACTGCTGGCAGGCCCTACGGTGTTTTTGATGAAAACGTCGGTGAACTCCGTCGGTCTGATTGCCCAGAATTTCATCCGCATGAACTCCTGGATGGACCCCTTCACGGAATCCGGCTTCGTCGAAAGCTGGACGGTTTTCTACTGGGCGTGGTGGATTTCCTATGCACCCTTCGTTGGGCTTTTCGTGGCGCGTATCTCGCGCGGCAGGACACTGCGGCAGGTGATCACCGGCATGATCGGTTTCGGTACCCTGGGCTGCGCGCTTTTTTACATGATTTTCGGCAATTACGGGTTGGGCCTCGAACGTGAGGGCGCGCTGGCGGTCAGCGAACTGGTGCGGGAGCAGGGCGGCCCGGCCGCCATTGTGGCGATCCTGGACCATTTGCCGGCCTCGGGCCTGGTCCTGGCGGCGTACGCACTGATCGCGCTGATTTTTTCAGCGACCACGTACGATTCGGCTTCCTACACGCTGGCCTCGGTCGCCACGCTGAAACTGCCGGCGGGGGAAGATCCCGATCGCTGGCACAGGGTATTCTGGGCCGGGGCACTGGCTATCCTGCCCATCACCCTGATGTTCGTCGGTGGGCTGAAGGTCATCCAGTCCGCCACGTTGCTGGTGTCGCTGCCATTGATCGGCGTGGGCGTACTGATGGCGGTCTCGCTGGCGAAGCAGCTCGGCGAGGACAATGTGGGTTTGTCGCGTGATGCCTGAGTGCAGATCAGCAACCGGGATCCGAAACGGTCAGCTCTTCGCCTCGCAGCGGTTGCGATCGTCCGGAATGAGCTGCACCCATCCGTCCGAGTCGATCATGATCGTGCGCGAACCCGTGTCGGATCCGGGCAGGCAGACGTCGAATTCACCGGTCGGTGCCTCCTGGTCCGCTATCAAACCGGAGAGTGTGAAGGAGGCAGCGTGCTCGACGGCGCCGCGGGCGACGATCCGGACCTTCTCGCCGGGCGCCTTGAACGCCTGGATCAATTCAATGTCCTGCACCGTTCCGTCTGCGTTCCCGTCGGTATATACCAACCAGCCGTAGGCCCAGTCCCCGTCCGAACGGCAGAACCGCCCGTTGGAGCTCGGACACATTCGCACGATGCTGGAACGCCGGGCCGCCTCGCTACGAGCCAGGTTGAGTCCGCTCACCAGGTT
>JASFKQ010000341.1:0-3068 GCA_050118555.1 Lysobacterales bacterium | reverse complement strand
GATACCGAGACCTACGACGTGGTGGTGCTGGATCTCGGCCTGCCAAAGATGGACGGCATCGAGGTGCTGGAACGCTGGCGGACCGGCGGCAACCGCGTACCCGTGCTCGTACTGACCTCACGGCAAACCTGGCGCGAGAAGGTGGCCGGCTTACGGGCGGGCGCCGACGACTATCTTGCCAAACCCTTCGAATTCGAGGAGCTCATGGCGCGGCTGGAAGCCCTGATCCGCCGCGCGACGGGACACGCCAGCACCATCCTGAAATGCGCTCGGGGGCGCTTGGTAATGGACACCAGTTGCGCGCGCGTCACGATGGACGGCACGATCGTCAACCTGACGGCTCTGGAATACCGCACGCTGCATTACCTGATGCAGCACCAGGGCGACGTGGTCTCCAAGACCGAGTTGACCGAGCACATCTACGACCAGGACTTCGACCGCGATTCAAACGTGATCGAAGTGCTGATCAACCGGCTTCGGGGCAAGCTGGGCCCGAAAACCATCGAAACGAAGCGCGGACTTGGCTACCTGGTCAGTCCCAATGGCGACCATGCATAGATCCCTTATTACGCGCATCATTCTGATGTCGGTCGTGTGGATTGCGATCGCCCTGCTCGGGACCGGTTATCTGCTCAACCACCTGTATCGCGAACACATCCAGGAGCACTACGATGCGCACGTGTTCAGCCATGTGGAAGAACTAATCGCGGCAATCTACACCAGTGAACAGGGTCAAGTCATGCTGCATCGGGAGCCGACGGATCCACGGTTTCACCGAGTGGATTCGGGCTGGTACTGGGAGGTCATGAGCGGCGACCAGCCCGTTCTCAAATCCACTTCGCTGGGATCCTTCAATTTGAACCTGGACGGCATCATCCCCGATGAGAGCCACGACGTTCAGACCCTTTACGGGCCGGTTGGGGAACGTCTTCGCGCCCACGTGGTACACGTCTCTTATCCGGGAAACCCCGGCGCTTTGACCTTCCTCGCAACCGCGCCCGATTACCAGATTTCAGACGACGTAAAGGACTTTGGACTGCACGTGCTGATGAGTTTCCTGGTGCTTGGCGCCCTTCTGAGTGTCGCCGTGGTCATGCAGGTGCGTATCGCTCTGCGCCCTCTGAAAGCCATCCGTCGGGAAATCAGCGACATCAAGGCCGGAAGCACCGAGCGGCTGTCGCAGGGCTTCCCCAGTGACGTGCAGCCATTGGTCGACGAACTGAACTTCCTGCTGGACCACAACGAGATGCTCCTGAAGCGAGCCCGCAACCAATTGGGCGATTTGGCGCACGCCGTGAAAAACCCGCTCACGGTAATCCGCAACGAAGCCCGCAGCCTCGAGAACAGACAGGGCCAGCTGATCCTGGAACAAACCCACATCATGGCCGGAAACATCGACCACTATCTGTCGCGGGCACGGATTTACGGCAAGAAGGATGCCATCGGTTATCGCACCAGCGTCCGGTCGGTCGTGGAGGACCTGGCCTACGCCGTCGGGCATATCTACAAGGATCGGAATATTGCCATCAAGCCGCTTTGCATCGAGGACAAGTGGTTCCGGGGCGAGGCGCAGGATCTGGAGGAAATGGCCGGCAACCTGCTGGACAACGCCTGCAAGTGGGCCCGCAGCCAGGTACATATAGGCTGCGATACCCGGAAAGACAACATGGTGCTCATCATCGAGGACGATGGCCCGGGAATCGACGAAGAGCACCTCGCGGACGTCATGCGTCGAGGGCGCAAGCTCGACGACACCCAGCCCGGGCATGGACACGGCCTGGGGATCGTCGAAGACATCGCCAAGCTGTACGGCGGCTCACTGGAACTGAGTCGCAGCAAGCTCGGCGGACTCAAAGCGGCGCTGGTGCTGCCCGCCGCATGACGCCGATAATATTAATCCCACCTTAAGACCCGCCTAAGGCTACGTTAAGCAGCCTCCCGTTACTCTGGAATATAACGATGTTGTTCGGCTTGCAGGGCCGAGGCCGTGTCGTGTGCGCGTACCGGTGCGGCCTGGTCAACCGGACCATCGGCACGCTCGACAACCAGGGAGCCAGGAATGAACAGGGCACTGCTGCAAAGTCTCTTTTTTGTCCTCTCTTGCTCACTGCCCGCCACGGCCACGGCGGACGGCATCATCGAGGAGTCCTACCACGGCCAGATGGGCATGGGGACAGGTACGGGAATGGCCGAAAAATGGTGCGCGCTGGCCAACTTCAGTTTCGAACAGGAGGGCGGCGTCGACGGCTGGCTGGAGCGCGGCTGCGGCGACTGCCACATTGGCGCCGCGTGGAACCCTGAACGGTACGAGGCGGACTGCTACCTCTGCCACGACCGCCAGGACGTGATGAACGTGCCCGTGGACGGGTGCCTGAACTGCCACGGAGTGGACACCGCCAAACGCGGTGATCTCTTCACGGCCGCCGAGGACGTCCACATCGCGGCCGGGATGCTGTGCCAGGACTGCCACGCCACTGCAGAAGACGAGTGGATTTATCACCAGTTTGCGAAGGGGATGGCCATCGACACCACCGAACCGACGATGCAAGGTACGCTCTCCTGCACTGCCGCCTGTCACAGTTCCGCCCCGCACTCGGGCACCAGGGACAGCTTCCGGCTGAACCAGCATGTCAAGAAAGTGGCCTGTGAGACCTGCCACGCGGGCCGGCGGCCGGGCACGGCGCTCGCCGCCCGGAACTGGACCGTCTTCGACGAGGAAGGCAAACCCGCGACCGAGTGGCGCGATACCGGCTGGCTGCCGGAATACAAGTGGTATGACGACGCAGGCGCCGGCGCGGCGGGGGACTTCAGTCTGCCCGTCCTGGGCTACACCGAACGGCGCGACGCGCCGGGTGCACGGATCCATCCGTTCAACGCGGTCACCGTGACCTGGTTCGTGAAATCCCCGGATTCGGCCCCGGACGACGTGATCCCGGTGCCCGTGGTCAAGGCTGCGGACGCGGACGGCAACGGTACGGTAACGCTCGCGGAGATGCACTCCGTATATCCCGGTGCCACCCTGCTCACCGAGGACATGAATTTCAGCATCAACCACTCGGTGCTCTCCG
>JASFKQ010000340.1:0-3095 GCA_050118555.1 Lysobacterales bacterium | reverse complement strand
TCGCAGCGCCGTGAGAAAGATGACGTACAGATCCTCTCCGGCGTCTTCGAAGGTCGTACGACCGGCACGCCGATCGGGCTGCTGATCGAGAACACGGACGCTCGCTCCCGCGATTACGAGGAGATCAAGCGACAGTTCCGTCCCGGTCACGCCGACTATACGTACTGGAAGAAATACGGGCTGCGCGACTATCGCGGTGGCGGGCGTTCCTCGGCCCGGGAGACGACCATGCGCGTCGCCGCCGGAGCGGTGGCCCGGAAATGGCTGTGGGTGAACCTGGGCATCGAAATCCAGGGCTGGCTGGCACAGCTGGGTCCGATCCGCACCGACGAAACGATGGACTGGGAAGCCATCGACGCGAATCCGTTCTTCTGCCCGGATCCGGCGAAGGTGCCGGAGCTGGAGTCCTTCATGGATGCCTTGAGGAAATCCGGCGACTCAGTCGGCGCCCGGGTCAACGTGATCGCACGTCACGTGCCGGCCGGGCTCGGTGCGCCGGTCTACGCCAAGCTGGACGCAGACCTGGCGTCCGCCATGATGAGCATCAACGCCGCCAAGGGCGTGGAAATCGGTGCCGGCTTCGAGAGCGTTTCCCAGCATGGGACCGAACACCGCGACGAAATGACCACGGGGGGCTTCCTCAGCAACCACGCCGGTGGCATCCTTGGCGGGATATCCAGCGGGCAGGATGTCGTGGTGAGCACGGCGTTCAAGCCGACCTCCAGCCTGAGAATTCCCTGCCGCGGGCTCGACGTGGACGGGAATGAGGTGGAGGTCGTGACCAAGGGCCGGCACGATCCCTGCGTGGGCATACGCGCCACTCCGATCGTCGAAGCGATGATGGCTATCGTGCTGATGGACCACGTGCTGCGCCACAGGGGACAGATGGGTTAACCCGCATGTTTTACCAGCCGCACCTGTCCTGCGCCATCATCCGGGATACTGGTACAACATGCGGGTTAAAGGGGCGCTGTGGACGAACCGGCCGGCGGGGGAACTCGACAAAGCGTCGCACCAGCCGTCAGAGTCCATTGGAGTGGATCTGGTTAATTTCGGATAAACAATAGCTTATTTTTCGTTTATCATATTTGACATGAATAGAAACGTGCAGATTGCAGTGGTAGGCGCCACCGGCGCCGTCGGTGAAGTCATGTTGTCCATCCTGGCGGAGCGGGGCTACTCGAGCGAGCAGGTGACGGCTCTGGCCAGCGAGCGATCGGCCGGTGACACGGTAGATTTCGGCAATCAGCAGTTGCTGGTGGAGAACCTCGACGGGTTCGATTTCGCAGGCACTGACTACGTATTGGCCTCGGCCGGGGGTTCGGTCAGCAAGGCATTCGCGCCCCGGGCCGCCGCGGAGGGCGCCATCGTCATCGACAACACGTCGGCATTCCGCTACGACGAACACATCCCCCTGGTCGTGCCCGAGGTCAACGCCCACGCGCTGGCCGGTATCACCCGGGGAGCCATCATTGCCAATCCGAACTGTTCCACTATCCAGATGGTGGTGGCCCTGGCTCCCATCCATCGGGTCGCGGGGATTGCCCGGATCAACGTCGCGACGTACCAGTCGGTCTCCGGCGCGGGCCGCCGCGGCCTGCATGAATTGGCCACGCAGACGGCGCAACGGCTGAATTTCAAGGAAATCGAATGCAGCAAGTTCGCGCAGCCGATCGCGTTCAACGTGTTGCCCCAGATCGACGAGATGATGGAAAACGGTTACACGCGCGAGGAAATGAAAATGGTCTGGGAAACCCAGAAGATTTTCGAAGACCCCGACGTGCGCGTGAACGCTACCGCAGTACGTGTGCCCGTCTTTTACGGGCATTCCGAGGCCGTACACTTCGAAACCCGCAACGATATCGGTCTCGATGAGGTGCGTCGCCTGCTGCGGGAGGCCGAAGGTATTGTCGTCGTGGAAGGCGAGAACATGATCCACCCCACGGCGGTTACCCACGGGGCCGGCACCGACCCGGTCTACGTCGGCCGCCTGCGGCGCGACATCAGCCATGCCCGCGGATTCAACATGTGGGTGGTGGCGGACAATATCCGCAAGGGCGCGGCGCTGAACGCGATCCAGATAATGGACCGGCTCGAGCAAAACCGGAAATCAGGTGGAAACGAAGACGCGGCAAACGTAAACTTTGCCTGAATACCCGAACCACGAATTCGTTCTCCAGAAGTCAGGGAAAGACGGAGGGAATTATGAATAACTTCAATCGAATAAGCGCCTCGGCGTTCCTCGCGGCTGCATCGCTGGCTATCAGCGCGGACTCCTGGGCTCTCGGGCTGGGCGACGCCAAGGTGGAGTCGTTTCTGAACCAGCCGCTCCGCGCCCGCATCGACCTGGTCACCCAGGAAACGGACGACGTGGCTTCGGTGACGGCGCAGCTGGCCTCGGCTGCGGACTACGAGATGATCGGAGCCAGCCGTGAATCGGTCTCGGTGCCGATTCACTTCACGGTCGAAGACGTCGACGGAGATGCATACCTCCTGGCTACGTCGCGGCTGCCGATCGGCGACCCGGTGGTTCGCCTGATCGTCGAGGTGAACTGGTCCAGTGGCCGCATGTTGCGGGAATACACCCTGTTCCTCGACCCGCCGAGTGTTCCCGACACGCCCCCGGCACCCCGCGTCGACGAACGTCCTGCGGCGCGCCCCGCGGCGGCAGCCGCTCCGGTTGAAACGCCCAGCGCTGCGCCCGCGCCCAAGGCGGCGCCGGCAGCGGCGCCGGCCCAGCTGCTCGCCGGCGGCGGGAAGTACGGTCCGGTCAAGAGCGGTGAAACGCTCTGGGGTATTGCGAGTGCCTGGTCCAGCGGCAGTGGAATGGACGTGAATCGCGTCATGATCGCGATCCAGCGGGCGAATCCCTCGGCCTTCCTGAAGAACAACATCAACCTGCTCAAGCGCGGCGCCATCCTGCGCATGCCCGCGATGGAGGAGGTGAGCGAAATTTCCAGCGCGACGGCGAATTCCGAAGTGCGCAGCCAGGCTGAAGAGTTTGCCGGGCAGAGGGCATCCGTCGCCGCCAGCGCGGAAACGCCGCTGTTGGCCGGGGAGAGCGCGGCGTCGCCGGCCGCGGACGTCACCGATGC
>JASFKQ010000339.1:0-3123 GCA_050118555.1 Lysobacterales bacterium | reverse complement strand
CGGGGCCGGCGACGGCGTCACCTACGGGCGCGCGAGGTGGAAGGCCTATGAACCGTTTACCGACGGCTGGTACACCAACGAGGTGGACAGGGAGTCACCCCAGGCGATCAATGCAAATTACCAGGGCAACTTCGAGCGACTGGTGCGGGTCAAGAACCGGTACGACCCCACCAACCTGTTTCGGCTCAACGCGAATGTCCGTCCGACTGTTTGAATAACGGCGAAAACCCGGAAAGCGATTCGGCGGGGCCCGGACGCGCGAGGCACAACGCTTCGTCGCATGCTCCGACTCCCTTGTGACCGTCTGCGTGTTGCGGTCAGGACCGTCAGCCTGTTCCTCAGAAACCGGGTGAATCCCACCGATAAGGCACGAGGTGTATACTTGCCCTGCTATCTGCTACCAAATCAGTTCAAAAACCCCAGGTTGCGGCTTCCAGGCGAATACCCGTTATTCGTTTGGAACGACGGCGATGAAAACGGGGCTTCAGTGCTTCCTTTTCTGTCTGCTCTTCTGGGCGCCCACTTCCGCCACGGCCCAACCCGGGGGTTTCGTCATCACTGACTATCCCGATTACTCTCCCCCGTGGAAGGACGAAGCACATACCGAGATGGGCATCGCCGATCCCGAGATTGTGTACACGCTCGGTGGCGCACGCGAAGCCTCTGAGAACGAAGAACTCCTCAATCAGTCCTATCGCCACCTGCGGGGCGCCGGTTATTCGCCGCCATCGCTTACACCCGTCCTGACCTACCGCGCAACGGGCGAACAGCGCTACCGTGTATTCCAGTTCGACTTTGCCGCTTATGGCATGGACCCGGGCAACTACGGCTACTATTCACTGGACAACAATTGCGACCCGACGGAGCCCGCCGCCCGTCCATCCCAATGGCGCAACTGGATCGCCGTCAACTCGACACTCGCAGGGGACCCCGCATTCCGACGGCTGAGCGGATATACCCACGAACTTTTTCACTCCTTCCAGTATGCCTACCCCCTGTTCAATACCGCGCCCTGCCCACCGAAATGGTACGTGGAGGGTCTGGCCGACGCGGCCGCCAACTTCATCACCGAACACCGGTTCCCGGCCGATTTCAGAAAGAACAGGGAAAGCCTGACGAAAGCCAGCCTGCGTTCGTACCGGGTGGCTTTTCAGGACGAGGAGGACTGGATAGGAGACCCGTATTTCAGGACGGTCGTCACTCCGGCCCTTGCGGGCCATTCCCGTTCGGGCGACGGCTCGAAGGTCGGCAGGCTTGAAGCGGCCCAGAATGCCATGGCGTATTTGACCTCGGGTTTCTGGCAGTTTCTGGCGCGCCACTCCACCGGCCTGAGAGCCGACAAGGTGACTACAACGGAGCTTCGGCAGATGCTGGCCGCATGGCTTCCCCTCGTACGAAGCAACCCGCCCCCGGGAATCGGCAGCAGAACCGGCTGGCTGCGCCTGGCCAACACCTACGTCGACAAGAATCTTCCGCTGAGCGGCGGTGGCGGAGAAGACAGCGGCGCCCCGGTCGATGCTCTCTACGGCTGGCTGCCGGAATTCTTCACTGAATTTGCGACCTGGTGGGAAAAGCGGCACCCGGGCTTCGCCGATGAACCCGAATTCTGGATGAAACAGGCGTTTGGCGGCTGCGAAACCGTGAAGCTCCGGCCCGGGCGCAAGGCGTCGACATCGACTGGCACCGTCAAATTCACCCGAATGGCAAAAAACTCCGCTCGTTGCATGGACGTCGTCCTGAGCGGGTTCAGTGGCCCGGTTGCGCTGGAATTCAGCGCGAAGGGCTTTTCTTCCGCTTCGCGAACCGACCAACTGCATCTCGGCCTGGCCCGGATCGAATCGCCCGGTGGCAGCGGTCATACGGTCGAGTCGTGCTGGGACCACTGGCAATCGCAGCAACCGGAATGCCGCCGATCGGGCAAGGCCTCGAAGTCGCCGCCGGCGAAGTCCTGGAAGCGCGAGCAGTTCTCCGCCAAACGGCTGAAGTCGGGCAGTGAGACCATCGATGCGACCCTGACTTACGTGCTGAGCAATGTTGCCCCGCACGTGAGCGAAAGCGCCACGCTGAATGAAATCACCATCACCGTGAGAGCGGACTACAACTCCAGCGAGGACAGGACATTTGCTCCGCCAAAGAGCGTGCGGCCACGCGGGGCAACCGAACACGCCATAATGGCGGAATCCAGGAAGGAGACCTTCTATGGGCTCTCTTTCGTGGCTCCGGTCAACGCCAGCAATCTGTTCGATATCGAATTGAACCAGATCCAGAGTGGCGAGGAGCCGCGTTGTGGAGGCAGCGGAGAAAACCGCCAGTGCGCTTATGACACGGGCGGTGACTACCTGATTCACCCGCTTCGGAGAGTAGTGTATGGGCAAACCGGACCCATCGCCGCCTCCGTGCGCAAAAACAGCGAAGACAGCCCGAAACTCTCCAGCACGTTCTGCAGCGAGGACGCAGACCTGAAGGCCGTCCGCGTTCTCGACTCGAGCGAAGACGGGTTGGCGCTGCGCGTCGATACCGACTTGTGCGACCTGCCTGGACCAGGCAACAACTTCTGCGGCCGCCAGCAGACCTGTCCGGTGCGTGAGCACCTGCAGACCACCGTAACGCTTGCCTCCGGACGCGAGCACTTTGCGGAAACCGCTCCGATCAACGTGCTGACCCCCGGCACGAAATTCGATATGAACCTGTATTTCCGGTACGGGGTGCCTACGGGTCTTGCCGGCAGTCAACAGAGCGGAACTTCGGACAGAGGCATGCCGATTATCCCGGGTTCAGCAGGCGCCGGCCCGACCTCCGCTGGCTCGACCGGCGCGGGTGCATCCGCCGCCGGCGGCTGCCAGTGCACTTGCCAAGAGCGCCAGGAAGCCCTTGAACGTGCAGAGGAACTCAAGCATCGTAACGAGTCCGGGGAGGAAGTCGGAATGGGCGATCTCGCTGCGTTGACAACATGCATGGGCGTATGCCAGCGCGAGTACCTGGCCTGCGTGATGCAGGCCAACACCGACCGGCGCGCCGCGAAAAAGAAACCCCGGCCTGCCCCGGATACCGACTGTGACTGCGGCTGCGGGAGCCTCCAGGACTTTCAGGAAGCGATCTCCGCGCTTTCATCACCAGGTCAGC
>JASFKQ010000338.1:0-3152 GCA_050118555.1 Lysobacterales bacterium | reverse complement strand
ATCGCCGGCTTTTTCCTGTTGCGCGACCTCACCGCCGCGCGGGCGGCCAGGGCCAGGGCCGACCCGATCGAGCTCAGAAGCGGCGCCACCCGCATCCTGCTGGACCCAGCCGAGTTCATTCTTGCCAGGGCAGCGGCCAACTATGCCGAGATCCTTGCGCGCTCGGGGGAAAGCCTGGCCCGCGTGACGCTGACTGAGCTGGAACGCCTGCTGACGGAGAGCGGCGTGGAAGCTGTCCGGGTACACCGCTCCATTCTGGTCAACCGCGCCATGATCAAAACCATGGACCCGCTGCCGGGCGGCGACATGACGCTTACCCTGAAAGACGGACAGAAGATACGCGCCAGCCGGCGCTACAAGTCGGGACTGGCCAAAGCCGGTGGCGGGTGAGAAAGGCATCGGTACAGAGTAAGAAGACGGAGTAAAGCTCTTCTGATATGGCTTTACCCTGTCCCTTTACTCTGACCCCGCCCCTATGGGAAGGTTGGCTTCCGTGACGGAACGCTACCTTTATTCTCGTGACGTGTGCCGGGAGAAGCTTACTTGACGCTGATCACACAACTCAGGCAGCGACGCATCTGGCGGGTTCTGATCGCCTATCCCAGCGCGGTGTTTGTTGTCCTGCAGGTGATCGAGTTCTTCAACAACAACTACGGCCTGGATCATCGCTACATGACGGCGGCCATCATCGCTGCGATCATCCTGTTCCCGGCGTCGTTCTTCTGGAACTGGCGGCATGGGGAGGCTGGAAAACAGGCACTCGTCCGAGCTGAGCTCGGCGTCTACATTGTCAGCCTTGTTTTCGCTGTTTCCGCGGTGGCCTGGTACTTCCACACCGCGCCCGCCACCAGGCCGGATTCGCCAGAACAGCCGGACACGGTCCATTTCATCGCCGTCATTCCCTTCGACAATGCGAGCGGTGATGACGAGGTGCAGTACCTATGTGACGGCATCGCCGAGGGCCTGATCAACTGGTTGTCCACGGTGCCGGGAGTGAAAGTCGCTTCCAAATCGGCTTCCTTCCGCCTGCGGGACCAAAGCGACAACACGGCGGAACTGACCAGGATGCTGAATGTCGACAGCGTGCTTCGCGGACGCCTGGAAAAGCGTGGCGACCAGATCGTGGTTTCCGCCGCGCTGGTCGATCTGAAAGACGAAAGCCAGCTGTGGGGTGAGCGTCTGGTTCGGCCGGTCAGCGCCATCATGGACCTGGAACGTTCCATCGTGGCGGCCATCGAGCAGGGCCTGCGCATCAAGGTCAGTGACGCGCAAACGAAGCAGCAAATCACCGGCGGCACGGACAATCCGCAAGCCTATCAGCACTACCTGCGCGGGCATTACCTGGTGCAGTCGACGGACGACGAAGCGATCCATCAGGGTCTGGACGAATTGCGCGAAGCCATTCGCATCGATCCCCGCTTCGCTCTGCCTTACAGCGACATTGCCCATTCCATGGTGCAGTTGCTGGAATACGGCTGGGACAGCGGACAGTCGTTGCTGGGCGAAGCGCGCAACGCCGCTTACTCAGCGGTGGCGCTGGCCCCGGACCTTCCCGAAGCACAGACGGCCCTTGCAGCGGTTCATCAGACCATCACGTTCAATTGGGCGGAGGCCGAAAAGGCTTACGACGCCGCCATGGCGCTGCAACCCGCGAACCCCGGGCCGTACGACAGCTACTCCGACTTCCTCTGGGCGACGCTCAGGTTCGATCGGGCGATCGCGATGGCCAGGAAGGCACTGCAACTGGACCCTATGGACAGCAGTGCGCTGCATGCCGTCGGCATCAGCCTGCTGTACAAGGGCGATTTTGCCGGGGCCGCGGCGGCATTCCGGGACTGGAACCGTTTTCACCCCGGCAGCACATGGTCGTTCATCAAATACGCGCTGGCGCTTGCGCTCGGGGGCCAGTGCGACGCGGCGGCGGAACCGGCCGCGACCGCCGAGCGCCTGCTCGAAAGGCGGGATTCGGCCCTCGCAAGGGCTTGGTTGGCCTGGGGTTACCAGGCCTGCAAACGGGCAGAACCGTACGCCAGGTCAATCGACCGGTTGCAGCAAATCCTGCAGGAAACCCCGGAACCCACGGGGGTGGGGTTCTACGAGATGCTGGAAGGCGACCTGGATGGTCTTGTGGAAACAATGCAAAGGATCGTGGCGGACCGGAGTCCGCTGACGATCTACATGCAGCTTTATCTTCTTGATACCTTCAAGGGACCGCTTCAGGGCCAGGTGGCCACGGATCCCAGGGTTCGAACGTTGATTCGTGGCCTGAATTTCCCACCCAACGAGTGGGTCAGCGTGGACTGAGATTACACCCCTCAGCTCTTCAGTCTGTACCCCGTGCGGAAGATCCACCACACAATGGCCAGGCACAGCAGTAGAAAGCCCAGCACAGCCGCCAGGCTGACCGCGACGCCCACGTCAGACGTGTCGTAGAAGCTCCAGCGGAAGCCGCTGATCAGGTACACGATCGGGTTGAACAGCGCAACGGTTTTCCACACGCCCGGCAGCATGTCGATGGAGTAGAACGCGCCGCCCAGAAAAGTCAGCGGCGTGACGACCAGCATCGGGATGACCTGCAGTTGCTCCCAGGTTTTCGCCCAGACGCCGAGGATGAAGCCGAACAGGCAAAAGCTGAGCGCGGTGAGCACGAGGAAGGCGATCATCCAAAGCGGGTGGGCGATGTGCATTTCCACGAAGAAACTTGCTGTGCCCAGGATCACCAGACCGAGGATCACCGACTTGGTCGCGGCGGCGCCGACGTAGGCCAACACGATCTCGAAGGCCGACAACGGCGCCGACAGGACTTCGTAGATCGAGCCGGTCCAGCGCGGAAAATAAATGCCGAAAGAGGAGTTGCCGATGCTTTCGGTAAAGAGCGACAGCATGATCAGCCCCGGAACGATGAACGCGCCGTAGCTGACACCGCCCACCGTGCCCATTCGCGAGCCGATAGCGGCGCCGAACACCACGAAATATAACGCCGTCGTGATGACCGGCGTGAACAGGCTGGTCCAGAGGGTGCGCCCGAAGCGCGCCAGCTCGAAGCGATAGATCGCCCACACCCCGCGGCGGTTGAAGGCCGGCACGGATATAGGCGCGCTCACCGGGATTCCCCCTGCCGGCGGCCGACCAGGCCGACGAAGATCTCCTCG
>JASFKQ010000337.1:0-3185 GCA_050118555.1 Lysobacterales bacterium | reverse complement strand
TAACGCCTGGTTTCTTTGTATTTCGCATGCGCTGGGCTGGGCCTCACGCGCGGTCATGAACGAGGAGTTCATCCCGGCCGGGAATGAACCGCCGTGATGAGCCGGGCCGCCTTGCGTACTACGGACCTGTGCAGGCAAGTGCTCGATTTGGTAGGGTTTTAAACAGAAAGCCCGAGGGAGATTCACATGTTTGATCGTTCGCAGCGCCTGAGGCTGGTCCTCGGGCTGGCCACCATCGTCTTCGCGTTGCCGGTAATGTCCCACGAGCCGCCCTCGGGGCTGCTGATCCATTTGCCGCTTGACGGCAGTACGGAAAACCTGGGCCGTGCTGCCGTGAATGCCGAAATCGTTGCGCCCGGTGCGAATGGCCAACGGGGCACTCTTTCCTATCAACAAAGTACCCACGGACAGGCGGCAGTCTTCGACGGCCAAAGCGCAGTGCGCGTTCCTTTCGACCTGCACCCCGATCTCTACCCGCAGTTGACGGTGACCATGTGGATCAAGGCCGAGAAAGGACAGCAGGGTGATTACCTGTTTTCCACCGGCGCCTCGATGGGACCGAGACTGCAATATTCCAACGGCCAGGTTTCGGCGCTCGGGCCGCGGGTCTTGGCCCGCAAGAGCCAGGCAGTGACGCCGGGCCAATGGGTACTTGTAGCCGGAATGTGGGATTACGAGGCTGGTTCGGTGGCCGTTTATGCGGGCCAGGAATCCGAAGCCGTGGGTTTTGATAGTGGCATCCAGCGTGATCAGCGCTGGGCCCGGCCGGACGCCTGGGTCGGCACCTACGATGACAACCTGGAAAACATTGTCAGCGGCATTCAGATCGACGATGTGCGCGTTTACGATCGCGTGCTGACATCCGAAGAATTGTTTGGGCTGGCGATCGGAACACCCATCGAGGAAGAACCGCAACTCGGTGAACCGCCGCTGCCGCCCGAAGAGGTCAGCGAGCCACACGTAGCGCCGATCGAAACGAATGACGAGCCGGACCCCCGGTTCGAGATGCACCGTGATCGCAACGACACGGGCACCCTTCCGGGCGAAGACCCGACGCTGGACAAGCTGCGCCGCACGCAGGCACCGGGCGGAAATCAGTCCGAAGATGTTGTGCGCGACGTGGTCGGAGAACAATACGAGCCGGGTCCGACCACCGACTGGGAGCAGGCGCAGGAAGAATCGAGACGTATTAGTGACGAGGAGCTCGAAGCAGCGCGGAGATCGGTGGGCGATGAGCTGAACCCGGGTGACGACCGCCTTTCCAATGCCGTTCGAGATCAGCTGGACGAAACAGAAATACCCGGATCCACGGATTTCGACACCCGGCGCCAAGGCCTGCACGAAGGCGAACCGCATTCATCATCCGCTTCGGGACAGGGCCGCGTTCTGCCTCCGGGCGAGTTGGATGTAAAACCCATGGAGGACGGTGAGCTGTATGTTCAGGTCAGGAGCGGGTCCGGAAGCGTGTCCGCCTGGTCGAGTACGCTAAGTACCGATCATACTTTGACCCTCGACCTCGGTGACAAGGCGATTCATACCATCGAGTGGTACGAAAAGTCGGACATTCCGTGCAAGATGGTAGTTTATGGCTATGCGCCGGGAACAAACCATTTTGGCGGGCCAAATGTCGCCAGCTTTGGCAGGGATGAGTGCTACAACTCCGCAAATGAGCGGTCAAGAAAAGCGGTCAGTCTGATTGCCGAAAATGCGACGATCACGGCGCTGACGGCAATTGGGAACACGAGCGGAACGAACCATCTGAAGGGCATCAGGGTAGAAGGGTTCAGAATCTCTAAGGAAAGAGCCTTGACCACCGATGGTGCCGAGGCCGTAGCTAAGAGACCAAGAGCCACAGCCGGTCCCCGTGAAGGGAGCCGGGTTTCCTGTCCTGACGGCCGCGTTGCGACGGGGCTGAAGGTGGGTCTGCACTACATGGACAAGGCAAAGTCTCCCTCGATGAGTGCATTGGCCTTGATCTGCCGTGAAGTGGAGGACTGAAGCATGCGCAAATCAATCATTCGAAACGTCCTCGCCACTTCAGCGCTTTGTGTTGTCGCCACGAGCGCGCCGGCGCATGAGCCGCCTTCGGGCCTGCTGGTTCACATTCCGTTCGACGGCAGCGCCGCGGCTCAGGGCCGTGTCGGCGTTGGCACAGAAATCGTGAATGCGGACCCGAACGCTCCCCGCGGAAACTTGGCCTATACCAACGGATACCTGGGCCAGGCGGCGCTCATGGACGGCCAGAACGCGGTGCGCGTCCCGTTCGATATCAACCCGGACGTTTATCCGCAGTTGACGGTCACAATGTGGATCAACACGGAATATGACCAGCAATCCGGCTACCTGTTTTCCAACGGCGCGCCGGAAGGGCCGAAACTGCAATACACCAAGGCCAACCTGATCGCGCACGGCCCAAGGGTCCTGGCGCGGCTTCGAGGCATGATAAGGCCTGAGCGCTGGGTGTTCGTGGCCGCGGTATGGGATTACAACGCAGGCACATTACGCTTACACGCCGACCGGCGGGTGGAAGAAGTGGACTTTGGCGGTGGCTTTGCGCGCCGCGACCCACGGTCCAAGCCGGAGTTCTGGATTGGTACCTACAACGCGAAACTGCAGAGCACGGTGCGCGGCGTGATCATTGATGATGTACGAATTTACGGCCGGGCTTTGAGCCCGGAAGAAATTCTTGGCCTGGCGTTGGGGCCCGCGATCGAGGAAAAGCCGCAGCTGGGCGAGCCGTTGGAAGCGCCGGTTGATCCCGATGAGCCGCAGCTCATCGAGCCGCCAGAGGAAGAGCCACAGCTGGGTGAGCCACCTGTACCCCCCGAGGAAGAAAGCGCGCCGCACGAGGCGCCATTTGACTCCGGTAACGAATCCACGCCGGAATCGGAAATGCATCGTGATCGCAGCGACACGGGCACCCTTCCCGGCGAAGACCCCGCGCTGGACAAGTTGCGCCGTACCCAGGCCCCTGGCGGGCATTCGTCCGAAGATGTGGTTCGGGACGTGGTCGGAGATAAGTACGAACCGGGCCCGACCACAGACTGGGAACAGGTCCAGGAAGAGGCGGGGAAGATCGATGACGAGGAACTCGAAGCGCTTCGGGAAGAAACGGCCGGTGACTTCAACCCGGGAGGTGACCGGCTTTCGGAGACGGTCCAGGAGCAGCTCGGTGGGGAAGACAT
>JASFKQ010000336.1:0-3225 GCA_050118555.1 Lysobacterales bacterium | reverse complement strand
GCGGTCGCCCTGTTCATATCGGGTCCTGGGCTCGCCGAAAAACTCGTCTGCAAGCTGCGTCCAGTCGTGCACGCCATGCAAGTCCACTCCAGCTGCAAACAGGCCCGAATTACGCGCCAGCGCCAGCGCGGTCAGATAGCCGCCGTAGGACCCGCCCCAGATGCCGATGCGGCTCGGGTCGACACTCGGCAGGGATTTCAGATAATCCGCGCCAGCCAGCACGTCCAGATATTCCGACGCCCCCGCCGGGCCCGCATGTTCCGGCTGGTGAAATGCACGGCCATAGCCAATGCCCAGGCGGTAATTCACCGAGAGCACGACAAACCCATGCGCGGCCAGATACTGGTTCACCGCATAGGCGTTGCTGTAATACCCCATGTAGTGCCAGCCCAACAGCATCTGTCGTGGTGGGCCGCCGTGGACGAAAATGATCGCCGGCCGCGAACCGGCCGCTGAATCGGCGCTGCCTTCGAACAACTGTCCATGAACCGTCATGCCATCGCTGGCCTGAAAGGTGACGGAGCGGGGCGTGACGAGCTGTGCAACTGGAAAATCATCCGGCACGGAATCGGGCATCAGCGGCCTGCTCGCACCCCCATCTGAAGGCATGAACGCCACTTCCGGGGGCCTCTGCGCGCCTGCGGTGATGTAAGCCACCCCATCCTGCGAGGCGCTGGCCGGTGTCCAGTCGAGCGATTCGCCGGATGTCAGCGCGCGCGGTTCTGCACGGTCGATCGCGACGCGGTAGAGATGCCGCCTATCCAGATCGCCCGGCGTATCGCCGGTGTTCGCATCGTAGATCATGGAGCGACGGTCACGGCTGATGCTAACGTGCTCCACCATGAAGTCACCCGGCGTCAGCAGCAGCGGCTCGCCCCCGGCGGCCGGTACGGAGTACAGATGCGGCCAATCGTCAAGGTAGGCGAGAAACACCAAACGGTTGTCGGCCGCCCAGTGCAGATTGGCCCCGCCGGCAACGCGTGGAAATGAACCTGCCAGTGTATTGGGACCCTGCCAGACCGGGTGTGCCGTGCCTTCCCCGACATTGGCGACCCAGATGGACCACGGTTGTGGTGTGCGCAGCAGGAACGGCTCCGGCTGGCCGCCCTCTCCGGGCCGCCGCACAAAGGCGATGCGGGTTCCGTCGGGCGACCAACGGGGGGACCGGTCCACGGCGGTCGACGGGGCGAGGTACACCAGCGGTTTGTCCTCAGCCTCATATATCCCGACGAAGGAATGATCGCCACGGTCCGAAACAAAGACCAGCCGCGTTCCATCCGGCGACCAGTGCAGGTCACTGTCTTTGCCGCGGTCGAAAAACAATGGCTCCGGCCTGGTTTTGCGGCCCAGGGTCAGCGTCCAGACCTGATCGTCCCTGATAAATGCCAACTGCCCCCTGGCCGATATTGCCGGGGCGTCACCTTCGGCCAACTTGCGTGGCGGCTTGCCGGGCCGGGTTACCTGCCAGATGGTGACCGCCGGCCGTGAAGTGGACATCGACGGGTCGGGCTGGAGGTTACCTTCGGCCGGCCAGTTGGCGTCGTGGTCGCCACCGCGAACGAAGACCAGGGATTTGCCATCCGGCGAAAACGTCAGCTGCGTGAGTTCCTCCCCGTCATCCCTGGTGTACCGGGTGACCTGCCGCGGCTCGAACTCCGGCCCCCGCGCCACCCAGATGTTGCGCACCCCGTCCAGGTTCTGGACCCAGGCGATCGCGTCCGCGTGTTCCGCTGCGGTGAGACCCTCCGGAAACGAAAAATGGAGCACCTGCTCCATTGTGAAGGTCGCCGCCGGCGCGGCGTATGCTGCCGTGGTGAACAGGGCGAAAATCAATACCGTGAATGCCGCAACGCGGGGAAATCGCATTTCAAATACCTCCAGAAGACACCTGCAAAAGCAGGTGGAAAATCGGGCAGTGCAAGCCATTGGCGTCATTGTAGGCACCGGCAAGTCCGGCTGCCACACCGCTGCCGCGTCGAAAACCGATCGAACCCATGAGTCCAGGCGCCCCCCCTTCTACCGTGTTATCTGTACCAACTCACCTGGAATCGAGGCGAAGGCGATGACTACTCCCGCAATATGTCAGGCAGCGGTTGCGGTTCCGGCAGGGGCGCCGGCAGAGTTTCGCGTGGCATCAAATCATCACGGGTGGCCGCATGATAGACCAGGGTCGCCAGAAAGGCGGCGGAGATCATCAGGTCCTGGGGCGACACGTGGTCGATCGTGTCGATGTTGGAATGATGTGTGTGCGACCAGTAGTCGAGTTGATCCTGTAGCAGGTCGAACGCCGGCAAACCCACCGCGTCGAAGGCCATGTGGTCCGTGCCCCAGTCGTTGCGCGGAACGATGGCCGTGATGCCGAGTTCTTCGAACGGCTGCATCCAATCGGAGAAGATCGGCTTCACCATGTCGTTGCCCTGGGTCAGAATGCCACGCGTCCGGCCGCTGCCGGTGTCGATGTTGAAATAAACCGAAAACGTCTCGTGCCCGGGCTTCAGAGCCATGGTGACCGGATCTCCGAAGTGCTCACGCACGTATGCGCGCGAGCCCAGGTGGCCGATTTCCTCGCCGTCCCAAAGGCCCAGGCGCACGGTTCGGTCCATCTTGAGGTCAAGTGCCCGCAGGATGCGCATGGCTTCCAGGACCACCGCGCAGCCCGCCCCGTTGTCCGTGGCGCCGGTTCCCGCGTGCCAGGAATCCAGGTGAGCGCCCATCATCACCACCTCGCGGCGCTTGCGCTGGCCGGGCAGTTCGGCGATCACGTTCATCCCTTCCGCGTGTTCATCCGGAAACGTGGCTTGCACGTTCACGCTGAGGGTCACCGGCATCTCGTGTTCAAGCAATCGCACCAGTCGGTTGTAGTGTTCCGGCATCAGTTGCACGGCTGGCGGCGGAATCGGAGAGGTTGAATGGCGAGAGCCGAAACTCTCGGCGAAGATGACGCCGCCGTTACCTTCCGAATTGGTCATTGCGACGGCAGCAACCTGCTCATCCCGGAGGAATCGGACGAGGCGATCCATGAGTCCGTTCTCCCGCTCCGAGTAGTCGGCCTGGATCTCGGAGGGGATGACCTCGTATTGAAGCCAGCGTTCCTCGGTATCGAAAGGAAGCTTGAGTAGCGGCCATTCACGGACATCGGTCGTCAAGGGGTCCCGGGCGGTTTGCATCTCCTCCAGGTCTGCCGTAGTCCAGCGCTGTGTATCCGGTTCGAACGGCAGTTCGAAC
>JASFKQ010000335.1:0-3240 GCA_050118555.1 Lysobacterales bacterium | reverse complement strand
GGCGCTCGGACTGGGCTGGCTGCTGCTGCGGTTCCGGCGGCAGTCCGGCGGGCCGAGCCTGCCGGAGACCATGGCGTTCCGCGCCCTGTTCGTCGTATTGCTGATCCGCTTTGCGGCGCCCGCCGTAATGCTCGCCAACGATGCGCTTTATCGACTGTTCCTCGAGGATCAATACGTCGAGAGCGCTGAGGTGGTAGAAACGGCCGGACGCCAGATCGAGGAGGCCGGAGCTGCGAAGGCGGATGAGGGTTTCCCCGAGGCAACCGGGGAAGCCCCCGGCATTCTGGAGTCCCTGAACCGCACGCTCGAAAGCGCCCGGGACTCGCTCGATCTCAAGCGCCGGCTCGACCTGATTGCAGATCGGGCAGCAGATGTCACCGAGCACCTCATTCGCCTGAGTGTCGTGTTCATCCTGCAGACAGGACTTCTTCCCATCCTCTTCCTGTGGATTTTCCTACAAGCCTTCAAGCGTCTCTTCCGGTTTTAAAGTTGACATAAACGTCAAAATTTGACATTATTGTCAATGCAAGGGGAAACACCCGTACCGCTTGATCGGAAACTGATGACTGGCCGACAGGCAAGGGGATTGCTTCCGGCCCTCGTGCGCGGACAGGTCCGAATAGCGGTTGGTGAAGGAGGAGTCCGGGCCAGGATTGGTCCGGGCTTGTCCTGCGTGCGAAAGGAGAACGCCATGCCAGACCTCAATTCCGGCCGCCACAGGGAAGCCAATCTGCTGACCCAGGCCGTGGACAATGTGTTCCGCAAGTTGATCCGCTTCCTCGTCGGACGGATATCCTTGGTCAGGTTGCAGGAGATGATCCGCCACATCTATGTCGAAGAAACAGAACGCAAGTTGCGCGCCGAGAAACCAGGTAAAAACGTGCCGCTCACCCTGCTGGCGCTGACGACTGGCCTCGACACGCGCGCCGTCGTGCGCCTGCGGCAGCAGCTGGATGCGGACAGCGAACCCTTTCGCCAGCGCTTTTTGGCCGAACTCACCCCCGAAAGCGCCGTGGTGGAGGCCTGGGCCAACCGGCTGGACAAGCACCTGGATGACGGTGATGGTGCCGTGCTGAGCTTTGGCGCCGACGATGCCGAGTTCGAAGAACTCGTCCGCAGCACGGTGCCGATGCACGGAATCACAGCCCAGTCGATCCTGCAGCGACTGGTCGATACGCGGAGCGTGGAACGGGACCGGGAGCAGGGCACCGTGCGCCTGCTGGTCGACCATTTCTCGCCATACCTTTCGGAGGACGAGCCCAATATGATCAATGCGGCGTTCTCCGCCATTTCCAATCTGATCTCGACCATTGAGCACAATGTGAACGCCACGCAGCCGGATCGCCTGTTCCAGCGCCAAGCCTGGACCTTCCGCCTGGAGCCGGAAGACCGTGAAGGCTTTCGAAAGGCCATGCGGGACATGCTGGAGCGCCAGGAGACATCCGCGCGCGACGAAATCGAACCCTGGGAACGTGAACGGTACGGCGATTCGCTGCTCACCGCCGGCGTGGGGTTCTACTACTTCGAAGATACCTGAATGGCGCCCCGGGCAGGAGTCGAACCTGCGACCTACCGCTTAGGAGGCGGTTGCTCTATCCTCTGAGCTACCGGGGCCCCGTGTTCCAGATTTGGGGTCAGATTTGGCACAGATTTGGGGTCAGATTTGGGGTCAGAGTAAAGGGACAGAGTAAATTACTCTGTCCCTTTACTCTGACCCCGGCGGTTACTCTGACCCCGGCGGTTACTCTGACGCCGGCAATTCCGAACTGGGGAATTCTATCCAATTACGGCGAGCAGTTCATCGGTAATCACTTCCTTGCGCCAGCCCAGGAACCGCTCCGGGGGCGGCTCGCCGGCGGCCGCTGACCGAACCAGCTTTTCCAGTTCCTTGCGAGACGCCAGCAACGCCGCCTCGATACCCAGCGAACGGGCCTGGCGGGCGACGATGTCCTTCATCCTCTTCAGGATCTTTTGCTGGCGGCCGTCGAGCGGCTCCGGCATCACGACGCTGCCCTGGCTGGAACGGGAGCGGGCGATCAGCTGCAGCAGGTCGGCTCCATACCGCCTCCGCGCGCCCGGATGGACCTGGTCCAGGGACTCCAGTTGCCGCGCGCTGGAGGGTTTTTCGCGAGCCAGTTGCATCAGACCGGCGTCGGAGATCACGAACCCGCGCGCACGGTTGCGTTCCGCAGCCGTCCGTTCGCGCCACTCGGCCAGCGCTTGCAGGGTGGCCAGGCCGGCGTCGTCGAGCCGGGGGGCGCCGCCAATTCGCAGGTAGGCCAATTCCGGGTCCACCGGGGCCAGGGCCCCGCGCTGCAGGCGCGCCACGTCTTCCTCCAGCCAGGACCAGCGCCCTTCCTTCTGCAAGCGGTCGCGCAAAAGAGAGCACATATCCGGCAGCAGCACCACGTCCATCGCTGCGTAGCGAAGCTGGTTGTCCGTGAGCGGCCGCCGGCACCAGTTGGACCGGGTCTGGTCCTTCTCGATCTCCACGTCGAAAAGCCATTTGACCGCGCCGTGGTATGCGAGCTGCAACGGCTGGCCCAGCATGGCGCAGGCAATCTGCGTATCGACCAGCGGATCGGGCAGCGCGGAGACGGAGTGCAGAAGCACTTCGAGGTCCTCAGACCCGGAATGGAGCACTTTCAGACACGAATCGTCCTCCAGCAGCCGTGTCAGCGGAGCCGCGTCTTCGAATGCCTGAGGATCGTACAGCCAGGCGGTTTCGCCGTCGGAGATCTGCACCAGGCCGAGCTCGGCCCGGTAGGTTCGCTCGCGCACGAATTCGGTGTCGATTCCGAGAATGGCGGCGTCGGCCCAGGCGCGCTCCGCGTCCCGCAGTTGTGCCTCCGAGGTTAGCAGGATAGGATGCTCCGCGGCGCTCAGGGCATTGTTCAAGGTTGTTCTTTGCATTCCAAAGTCAGAAAATTCGGGTTCGACTACCGCACAGGGTGTTGAATTTGCACATGCTACAGGCAAGGGACGTTGCGTGCACCGTCGTTTCGGCCTTGCTGGCCGGATTCCTGATTATCACGGACCTGCCGGCACAGGAGGAGAAGCCGACTGGTTCCGGAGATTCCATTCAGCGATTGGGTGACGAGCCTATCGAGCACGAACTGCAGCTCGATCTCACCGTTCCGAAGATCAAACAGGTCCAGCCGGAGGCCGCGCCCAAGTCCAAACCACCGAAGCCGGAAGACACCAGCCCCGAATATCAAATCGACATGCACCTGACTGCTG
>JASFKQ010000334.1:0-3253 GCA_050118555.1 Lysobacterales bacterium | reverse complement strand
TCAGGCAGCCCTTGCCGCCATACCGGATCGAGCGCGAGTAGAGTTCCTGCAACGCCTCGTCCCCTTCGGACTTGATCCGCCGAGGATCGATCTCGGCGCGGAAGGCGAAGACTCCGGGCTCCACCTCGCGCAAGATGTCGCGGTGCGCATCGACCACCTCGGTATACTCCGCGCGTTCGAAGCAGGCATCTACCAGATGCACCGCCTCACCTGTTCCGGCCGAGGTGCCCAGCGGTGTCGCGCCATGGAAGCTCACGCGCAGCGGCTTTGCCGGATCCGCGCCGGGGAGGGTCAGGCGAACGTCCACGCCCACGGTGGGAATACCCGCGTTGGTCGGCTCCTCTCGGGCCCGCACCCGTTCGACATGGGCGTACCCCGGCAATGCCGGCTCGGCGACATCGGCTTCCATCACCCGCTCCATCTGGGTGGTCACGGCCTGATACTTGACCAGACGTTCCGTGTTGGCGCCGCCACCGCACTTCAGGCCCAGCGCGTTGGCGGCCAGCGCGATGTGGGCCTCCATGTCGTCGTTCGGGCTCTTGGACCGATGCGAAACCACCAGTTCCAGCCCCTTGCCCAGGGCGACGAGCATCGCCAGCAGCGTTTCATACAGCGTGCCGATCTGGTTGGCCTTGATCAGCGCCGCGTTGATCAGTCCCTGCGAAGCCGCCATTTCGATCGTGCGGTCGTTAGTGGTCACGAGGTCGTCGCCGATCACCAGGATCCGGTCACCGAGCCGTTCGCGCAGCATGCGCCAGCCCTGGTGGTCGTTCTCCGAGAAGCCGTCTTCGATGGACAGGATGGGAATGTCGAGTTCCCGGAGCGCCTGCTCGTAGACCGCGAGCACGGCGTCCCTGTCCAGCACCTTTTTCGCGTGGTCTCGCCAGAAAAGATACATGCCGACCGCGTTGGGCACGTCGTATTCCTGCCGATAAGCGATTTCCAGTTCCGAAAGGGCGGGATCCAGCGCGATCGCGACATCCACGCCGGGCCGGTAGCCGCATTCCTCGATGGCCTGCTTCATCATCGCCCAGAGGCGCAGTTCGGGCAGGTCGAATCCGGCGCGATCGACATAGGGCGCCAGGCCGCCCTCCAATCCGATGCCCATGACCCTGCAGCCCTCGGCCGACTCGAGGATTTCCTTCAGGCGGTTCTGCAGGCGTACCGTCATCTCCTGGGCTTCCCGGGAGTCCAGCGCCCCCAGGATCAGGAACATCGCCTCCTGCATGCTGATATTGGATTCGGGATACTCCTTTTCGGTATGGCGTCCGCCCATGCCGCAATTGCGGAACTGCCAAGGCGCGCGCACTTTGCCCAGGCGGGGGTGCGTCGCTTCCTGCATGCTGCGCTCGACGATCCGTTGCCGCGCCCCGGCGGCCAGGGCGTACCAACCGGACGACTGCTCCAATGCGGCAGCGGCCTCCCCGGCCTGGCGTTCACGATCACGGAATTCACGGTACTTTCCCGGATCCGCCATCAGGAAGTCGAGGCCGGTGACCAGGCCGAGCCCCAGCAGGAGCCGCCCCGCGTAAAGCGCCGGCGTGGCGTCCTGAAGCAATCCGTAAGCCAACAGCAGCGCCGCGGGGGGAAGGCAGGCAAGCGCCACCCGCAGACTCGCCCGAGGCCCGGCAGCCGCGACGGCAAGGTTATAAGGTGCATCCGGGTAGTAATTGAGACCCTCGCGCCGGATGCCCAGGGCACGGCCATAGGGGACTTTGAGGAACTGGCCCGCCATAAAGCGCAGGCGCGCGGCAAGAGGCTGCGCCAGCCGGGCCTCGGCCGCCTCCTGGGTCTCGTCGTTCAGCGCCCGCAGTCTGACGGCCTCCAGGAAGTGTCCCAGTTCGTGCAGGGAGATGGCGGCGTGGAATACGAACCAGGTATAGAGCGCCGAAACCAGCGTTTCCGGGCTGAAGAAAATGAAGCGCAACACGTCGCCTCGGGTGGCGGCATCGGGCGGTATGGCCAGCACCGAGGAGATGAACGCCGCATGAAAGGACACCAGGATGTGGTTCGCAATGACCCAGCCCTCCTGAAGGAGTGCTGCCCCGGCTCGCCGGTAAGTTTGTGGATCCTGAGGTTCCCTCGAAGTTTCCATGCCGCCCGTGCGCCATCGCGACCCGCTGGGAGCGTACCCTCGCCCCCGGGATCACGACAATGACATGTATCAGCCGTCGTGCGGCGTCGCCACATTCCGCCACTGGCGAATTTCGACACTCAGCGGTCGATTAGGCCACACACGGCCATTTTGCTGGCGCCATAACGCGTCGAAACGCCTCTGTAGCAGGCTGCCCGGCTCTGGCATGGATAATGCATATCCCATGTGCAGTACTGGATACAAGGGAGGAAACCCATGGGAAGCGGATCCTGCGGTAACGTCATCGCCGCCCTGGCGAGCTTTTTCATACCCGGACTTGGGCAGCTGCTGCAGGGGCGCTGGCTGTTGGCCGGCTTCATGTTCGTGATGACGGCTCTGCTCTGGTTGATCCTGCTGGGATGGATCATCCATCTCTGGTCCATCATCGACGCGGCGGTCTTCGAGAAGCCGGAAAGCTGGCGCCGCCATCAGTACCGCAGCGTGTACTAGCCCGCCAGCGCCAGCAGGAAACCGGCGAAATCCTCGGTCGATTGCAGTGGCGGCAAGCTTTCCACGCGCCTCGACGCGGGTCCGTTCAGCACAGCGAAACCACGATCCACGTGATCGCCGCCGCGGGCATTCGTCGGCTTCACGGTCAACCGGCCCACACCGGGCGATTCCACCCTGCGCGCCGGAGGTTCGGGGCGCCAGGTGACGACCAGGTCCGGAAGCCGCTCGCACCCGGGCCCCGGAAACCGTTCATGTATCGGCACTACTTCGTCGACCAGTCTGCGGCCGGTGTCGACGTCCTCCAGTTCGAGGAAGGTGCGTGAAAGGAGATCGGTATAGCGCCGCTCTTCGTCACTGCCCTGCTCGAGAAAGCCGCGTGCCTCACGACCCTTCAGGTTGAGCCGCAACTCGGTCCGGATATCAGTGCGCAGGGCGAAACCGGGCGTACGGCTCCAGTCGAGCCCGCCAATCATCTCCCGTTCGACCACCCATTGACGCAGCCAGTCGGGAGACGCGGCGCCCACCGCGTGTTGCAGGCGTGCGGGCACCACCGAGCGCAGGCGTCGGACCAGGCCCATCCCGCCGGCGGCGCCGGGGCTTCCGCTGGCGCCCTCCAGAAATACCCTGTTCACCCGGGACAGCAGGGGCTGCACGAGGTGACACTGGGCA
>JASFKQ010000333.1:0-3255 GCA_050118555.1 Lysobacterales bacterium | reverse complement strand
GAAGAGCTGATCAACCTCTTGGTCAAGGTGCCGGGACTGGAGGTCATCTCCCGGACCTCTTCGTTTTCCTTCAAAGGCGAGAGCTGGAAGATGGCTGATCTGGTCAGGGAATTGAATGCGTCACTGGTCGTGGAAGGAACGGTTCGGAAAGTCGACAACCGTGTGCGCATTACGGCACAGTTGATTGACCCGAATACCGACAGGCATCTTTGGTCGGAAAGTTACGATCGCGAGCTTTCCGACATCTTCTCGCTGCAAAGAGAGATTGCACAGGCGATCGTCACCGCACTGCAAGAAGAGATTGGCGCACATACGGTGCTCGGCACACATCCAACGGCTAACATCGACGCCTATGAGCTCCTCCTGTTGGGCCGGCATTACTTCTACCAACGTGGGGTGGCGATGGACAAGGCCATCAAGGTACTGAAGATGGCGGTGGAAGAAGACCCCGAATTTGCAGAGGCATGGGCCTACCTTGCTGCGGCGGCCGTTGTTTCCTGCTACTACCGAACCTCCATCAGCAATGAGCATGCCTGGCTGATTGCCGAGCAAGCGGCAAGTACGTCTCTGAAGCTTGATCCGGGAATGGGGCTCGCGCTCGCGTCCCAGGCGATGCTCGCGTATCTCCATGAAAGGAATCTGGCAAAAGGATTTCAGCTCATCGATCGCGCCGCAGATGAACATCCCCACGACACCACGATCCGTTTATGGGCCGGGATGCACTATTGGTATTGTGGCTATTTCAAAGAGGCGCGTTCTCACTTTCTGTATGCACACACCCGCGATCCGCGGGTGGGTATAACAAACGGCAATCTCGGGCTGCTCTATCTGGCGCTCGGCCTCGAGGATCTTGCGGTTCCACGCCTGGCCAAAGCCACGGAACTGGGCTACCCGAATCATCACCACGCCCTGGCAAGCCTGTTGATGAGAAGGGGTGACCTCGATGCAGCCTTTGCCGAACTGAAGGTGACCCTGGCCGGTCCCGGAGCCCATCCTGACCGGCTTCCCTGGATTGGCGAACTGGAACAGGCTGGCCGGGCCTACATGCAAAATCCGGAATCAGCGGACGTGCTTATCTCTATCCTGGAACGGGCGCCGGAGGGGGGAGCCACGGAAAAAGCCAGGTTGGCTCTGCTGTTTGATTTGAAGGACCCGTTTTTCGAGTATCTGTCATTCTCAGTCGAAGAAGGACCCTTATGGCTCCCTTACCTGGTGCCGACGCTCTGGCTTCCTGAATACAGGGCTTACGTCGAAGACCCCAGGTTTCTTGAAATCATGAGACGCGACGGGGCATTGGAGGTGTGGGAACATCGCGGGTTCCCCGACGGTTGTATCCGCGTCAAAGCGCGTGGTGGTGACTACCTGGACTGGTCGATGCGGTACCAATAGACGTTGTCCTGCCGACCTTATTTATCCACAGATGGGGTCCAACCCCGCCAATACCCGCCGATAAGCAGAAATCGAGACCGTCCGGAACCAGCTGACACGGCTTTTCTCGGACCACCTGTCCGACCTGGCCAAAATCGAACTATGATGACTTCAAAATGCGCCTCAGTAGCAAAACGCCAGTGGCGATGAACGCGGTCACGGCCAGCAGAACGCCAAGTGATTCCGCACTGGGCTGCTTTACCGCTTGCCAGAGGCTGTCAGAAAACCAGGAAAGCGCGCCAATGCCGGGAACCATGCCAATAGCGGTGCCGATCAGGAAGCGGTTCAGTTTGAGATGTGATGCGCCGGCGACGATGTTCACAACGGAATAAGGCGCGATGGGTACCATGCGCAGGACCGCGATGGCGAGGACGCCACGGCGGGACAGCCGCTTGCTCAGATCGTGGACTTTGCTCTCGCTATAGCGCTCCAGTAACTTGCCGCCCATCAAAATTCCGATGACAAATCCGATACCCGCACTTACCAGAGCGCCCGTCATGGAACTTGCGAATCCGAGCCACGGCCCGAGTAATACCGCACTGGCCACGACGAGTGGCGTCAGCGGCACCATCATCAATGTGAGCAGGGCGACCAGCAAAGCCGCAGTGACGAATCGCACCCAGGTTGCATCAAACATCGAGAGCCACTCGGTTACCCGGTCCGCGGTCAACCATTCACCCAGCGGAGTCCAGCGCCAACTGAGCGCAATAACCAGCAGAGTCACGATAAAGCCCAGGAAAAGATACATCCGAAAATGCCCGCCCCTGGCCTGCCCGGAAGGTAGGGCCCGCCGGACCAGGAATGCCGCATTGATCGGTTCTTCCGGGTCGATGACGTCTTCCTCTCCGTCCAGCCCGGGGCCCCTCGCAGTTTCTTCCACATCGAGAAGTTGCAGGGTTCTTTGGTTGGTCCGGCGTAAGCTCTCGATGGCCCCGATCAACGATCGGTTCGACCGGCGTGCCTCTACAACATCTTCCTCACGGCAGTCCAGGTGTTCTGCCAGCAGGGTGTGCAAGAGCTGTCGCGTTCCTTCACCATCCGCATCCACCAGAGCAAGATCACATTCGCTGTCCAAGCCCATGGAACGGTTACTGGTATTGGCGGAACCGATGTGCACGAAACGGTCATCGGACAACATCAATTTTGCATGGACACTGATGCACTCATTTTTGTCGAGACCCGGATGATCGGGGTAAAAAACGCGCAATTTCCCTTGCTGGTCGGCGTCGATCAACTGGTTGATCCGCGAGGACCGGATCGCATCCATCGTGACCTGTTCCAGCCAGCCACCGGTTTGCCGGGGCAGAACCAGCACGATGTCCGGTCCGTTGCGCTCTGACAGGCGATCCGTTAGCGCTTGCGTGATGAGCCTGGAAGTGAAGTACTGATTTTCAATGTAGATGTAGTGTCGCGCACGGCCGATCGAGTCCAGGTAAAGCTTTTCAATTTCTCGAATTTCAGGATAGTCGCGCCAAAGCGGCATGGTCCTGGCAATCGCAACCTCGCAATCCGCCCACCGGGCTTCGACACATTCCGGCCAGGGGGCCCTATCCGGCTCTCCTTGCCCCGGCGGATCGATTGCAGCGCCGCATCGACTCCACCGGTCACGCGCCAATTCACCCAGTGCCGCTGCCGCCGGCCCCTCGACCAGCATCATGACATCGTGAAACGGTGGGTAAGGCTTGCCGTCAGGATCCATTCGGCGTTTATCACCTGGCTTGTGTTCTGAGGTGTCCCAGCGCCACCGGCTCAGGTCAATACCGCCGCAAAAGGCGACTTCGTCATCGATAATGACAAGTTTCTGGTGCTGCGAGCCGCCGGTCGGAT
>JASFKQ010000332.1:0-3292 GCA_050118555.1 Lysobacterales bacterium | reverse complement strand
AGGTTCGCCTGACCGTCAACAAAATAGATAGGACACCCACCACTTAGCCAATCTCCTACACAAAATAGATAGGACACCCACCACTTAGCCAATCTCCTACACAAAATAGATAGGACACCCAACTCTTTCGCAAACGAGGACGTGGGAACAAAGACGTGGGTGTCGTAGCCTTTGGAACAATGACATGGGTGTCCTAGCCTTTCGCTAGCCTTTCCCTCGAAAGCAAGACGGCGGGGCGTGACCGCCCCGCCGTCAAACACCCTTCCCTGGGTGTCTGGCCTGTTGCCGGTTCCTACTGCACCGTGAAATGAGCCTCGCAGGTCGGATCGACGACATACTCTTCCACGTCGCCGGAGACCACCGTGATCGTGTAGCTGCCGGCGGCCAGCCCTTTGGTCATCATGTTCAGCGCCCAGTAATCGTCGCCAAACGTGAACACGTTGCCGTCGTCGCCCTGCCCGGCGGTATCGACGCTCGTGAGATCAACGGCGCCGACCGGATACGAGCCGTCGTAGGTCAGCTGCATCACGGGCGCAGCAACGATTTCGCTGCCGGTCATGAGCGTTCCCTCGGCGTCGGCCAGCGTCATTCGCAACGGCAGCACGCGGTTCTTTTTCTTTAGGATGACCGGTTCGTCGAGCGGTGCGACAAAACCGTCACAGGCGTATTGCGGCCCGACCGGCGGTGCACCGCCGATCAGCACCTGGATATCCGTCCTGGCGACGACCGTGCCTTCCGAATCCCTGGCCAGAAAATAGACGGCGTAGGTGCCCGGGATGTCCGGGTTGTAGGCATCCAGCGGTGACATCGGGAACCAGGCGTAGCGCCAGGACTGCTGCAGCACATTGTTGTTGGCTGTCAAAACGTCGTAGCTGGACTGATCGGTGGCCTCCGTGCCGCCGCCGTTTGCGGTTGAATTGGTGCCGATGCTGTGGTCGTACCATCCGATGGAGATGGGGTCGAACGTGAGGAAATCCGTTCCCAGCGTCGGATCAGCATCCAGGCCCAGTTCGTAGGTCAGGTCGTCGATCACCAGGCCCGTGCTGCCGTCGTAGTCGGTATTGACGGAAAATTCGAAATTCCAGGCTCTGGGCTTGGAAGCGTTGTACAGCGTTTCGGCCAGCGAATAGCTGTAGATCCCGTCGCCGTTGCTGTGCAGAATGCCCACGTAAGGGACTTTTGCGCGCAGACCGACTTCGACGCCGCTTTCACGGTCCGTCGTGAAGCCGCCGTTGCTGTTGCCCGCGCCAAAGATCACTGCGGGCGTTACGTCCTGGTCATATTCCACTTGCGCCAGAGCGCTGGCGGAAAACCCCATCGCGGAGCATGCCAAAATTCCGAGTACCGGCGTCCATATTTTATTCATCACTAAATCTCCCTTTTTGATCACGAATCGGATGTGCAGGCGGGCGTCAAAAGCGCCGCCCCGTCCGGAGGTGGCGACAAACGCGACGGAACAGCGCGCCCCGGCCGGCCGAACGGCCGCCGGCTTGCAGGGACCGGCGAAAATCGCATGAAGCACGTTGCGCATCGCCTGAGGTGTGTTGAAAATCATCCGACAGCCAGGCAAACCGTTTCGCCGCCTTCGTACGCGAGACGACAGCCAGCCGGCCATATGCCGGCAAGCGTGATCTGCTGATTTGCGGATTCCCCTTTTCATAAACTGGCGAGCCCTTGGTACGTGTGCCCCCTGCACACGACTACCTGGGCGATTGCACGTTGTGCACGATCATTGTCGGACCCGCCTTCCGAGGCCACAACTGTAAAGTCTGACAGTATCCGACCGGTAAATTGCCGTTTTCTGCAGGCTGGCGGCCATACCTGCGCCGCGTTATGCGGGCCATACCCAGTCGATATCGGACACCCACATCTTTTGTCAAAGGAGGATGTGGGTGTCCAATTCATAAAGTTTTGGGGTCAGGGCAAAGGGACAGAGTGGACTGGTGTTTGAGGGGGCCTTACTCTGTCCCTTTGCCCTGACCCCAAAAAGTCCCAAGTTCGCGCATGTTTCGATCCGTGACATCCTTAGGCTGCTACCCCTTTAGAAGGCGGTTATGCGGTCTTTTGCCCTTCCTGCTCTGTCTCGCTGCTGTTCATGCAGCATGGGCACAACCCGCCGGAGATTGGTGCGCGGAGCTGCCTCGCCCAGCCAACGCAGAGCTGCCTCTGGGCCCCGTGGCCGATCCGTGGTTTCAGGTCTACTTGGCGGCGCCCGGCGTGTATGCGCTGACCGAGCCGCGGCAAGTCCAGGAAGTGATTTCCTATCTGATCTTGGGTGACCAACGGGCCCTGCTGTTCGACAGCGGGCTGGGTGTGGCTCTGATCCGCCCGCTGGTCGAGCAGTTGACATCGCTGCCCGTAACGGTTCTCAACTCCCACACGCATTTCGATCATGTAGGTGGTAACGCCGAATTCGATACGGTGCTGGCGCTCGACACCCCGTTCACACGTGCCAATATGGCCGGGTTTCCACACGCCGATCTGGCCGGCGAGGTAGTCGAAGGGGCTTTTTGTGGGGCGCCCCCGGCCGGCTTCGACCCCGAGCAGTATCGAACCCGGGCCTGGCAGGCCACAGGCTTCGTCGACGATGGCGACACCATTGACCTCGGTGGTCGCGTCCTGGAAGTATTGCGTGTACCCGGTCACGCGCCCGACGCCCTGGCCCTGCTTGACCGCGCCAACGGACTGCTCTGGACCGGCGACACCTGGTACGACGGGCCGCTTTGGCTGTTCGTGCCGGAAACCAGCCTGCAGGACTACCAGGCTTCGTTGCAACGATTGATCAGCCTGACGTCAGGTTTACGACAGCTGCTGCCGGCTCACAACACGGCCAGCGCCCAGCCGGGCCGGTTGACCCAGACGGCAGCCGCCCTGGAAAAAATCCTCGCCGGGAGAGTCCCAGGCCAGATGGGTGCCGACGGCGCGCTCGAATTCAGTGTGGACGGTGTCACCGTAGTCACCGCAAAGCCCGTGCTGGAAGGCCGGCAGGGTGAGCTCGCAAACGGCGGCTCGGGACTGACCGGCTGGGACTGACCCTGCGGCAAAAGAGCTCTGGAAATTCCCCGCCGGCTGGGTTCTGTCATGCAGCGCATGTATCTCCACGCCATGGATGTTGTTCGGCAGGGTAGCGAAAAAAACCCGGCGAAAAAACCCGGTGAAAAACCCGGGAAGTGAAAAACCCGGGACACCCACCACTTAGCGAATCACCTACGAGCACTCAAGTGGATCGTCCATAGATGATCACGGTCGCCATGCCCGACCATGTCGGCATGACCCAGCCCCGCAAAAGACT
>JASFKQ010000331.1:0-3311 GCA_050118555.1 Lysobacterales bacterium | reverse complement strand
GACCTCGGCGGCAGCATCGAGCTGAGCGGCGTGCGGATCGATGAACAGCGACACCCGGATGCCCGCTTCGCCCAGCGTCCGCACGGCACCGCGGACCGCTTCACGGTGAGCCAGGACATCCAGCCCGCCCTCGGTCGTCAATTCCTCCCTCTTCTCCGGCACCAGGCACACATCCGCCGGCCGATGCTTCAGCGCGATCGCCAGCATTTCGTCCGTCACCGCCATCTCCAGATTCACCCGGGTACGGGACTGCGCGCACAACATCTCGACATCCGCGTCCTGAATGTGCCGCCGGTCCTCCCTGAGGTGAATCGTTATGGAATCAGCCCCGGCACTCTCTGCAAGCCGGGCCGCTTCGATCACCGAGGGATAAACGGTTCCCCTCGCCTGACGCACGGTCGCGACGTGATCGATATTTACGCCAAGCAATACTGCCATTTGATGTACCCCACGTTTCCGCAAACGTTTAGAAAAAAAGCGACTGGGCCTTGAGCGGGCGCTCCCCGAGATAAAAACGCAGCAGCCTGCGCATCAGGCCTCTCAGTTCTTTGTGTTGCGCCGATTCTATATGTCCGGATTTTAGCGCCAGCAGGGCTGCTCCGGAAACCAATTCCGTGCGCCCCCCCTCTGGCGCTTCTCGCCGTATCGGTCCGGACTCCGGCACGTATTCGTACCAGCGCTCCGGCTCGATGGCCTGGCCGGTGTCATGCTCGTGGTCGAGCTGAAGCCCGAAGCCGGCGGATTCCAGCAACTGCAGTTCGAACAGCCGGAGCAGCGCGTGCGGCGGGTCACCGGCCGACAAACCACCGAGCAGGCGGGCATAGCTGTCGAACAGCTCTGGTTGGGGATCGGAGCGCTGCAGGAAGCGGACCACGAGTTCGTTGGCGTAGAGGCCACAGATCAGTGTTTCACCCATCAGGGCGGGCGGAGAAGCGATTTGTTCCGCCGCAGTCAGTGTCCCGAGTTCGCCCCGCTGACTCCAGCCGATCAGCAGGGGTCGGAACGGCTGCAAGCTGCCTTTCCAGCGCGAACGGGCCCCGCGCGCACCCCGGGCAACCAACCCGACACGTCCCCCCGAGCGCGTCAGAACCTCCAGCAGGACGCTCGTTTCGCGGTATGCGCGGCTGTGAAGAACGTAGGCGGGTTCGAGCGTGTTACGGATTCCGGATGCCATGCGAAGCCCGGCTTTACTCTTCGTAGCCGAATTGTTTCAGGGCGCGTTCGTTGTCGGACCAGTCGCGGCTCACCTTCACCCAGAGGCGTAGGAATACCTTTTCTTCGAACAGTTCCTGCAGCGCCAGCCGGGCGCCGGTCCCGACCTGCTTCAGCACATTGCCGCCCTTGCCAATGACGATTCGCTTCTGCCCCTCGCGCTCGACCCAAACGATCGCACCGATGCGGAGCAGAGCGCCGTCCCGCTTGAATTCCTCGATGCCAACCGTCATCGCGTAGGGCAGTTCCTGATGCAGGCGGGTCATCAACTGCTCACGGATGAGTTCCGCGGCCAGGAACCTTTCGCTGCGATCTGTAATTTCGTCCTCGTCGTAAAACGGCCGCGAGAACGGCAGCCTGTCCAGCACGCGGCGCTCCAGGTCATCGACGCCGTCGCCGGAGCGCGCTGATATCAGGAAAACTTCTTCGAACCGCCCTGACGGGGCATGTTTGGAAAGCAGCTCCAGCAACCTGGTTTTGTCGGTCACCTGGTCGATCTTGTTAACGACCAGGAATACCGGCACGCCCACTTTCGCCAGAGTCGCCGCGACGTTCTCGTCCTGGGCCGTCCAATGGCCGCCCTCTACCAGAAACAAGACCAGGTCGACGTCATGGAGGGCCGCTCGCGCAATGCGGTTCATGTAACGGTTCAGGGCCTTGCGCGCGGCGCGATGGATTCCAGGCGTATCGATATAGACCACCTGCCCCCCGTCAGTGGTCTTGATACCGGCGATACGTTGTCGCGTGGTTTGCGGCTTGGCCGTCACGATGCTCAGCTTCTGCCCGAGGATCCGGTTCATCAGCGTTGACTTGCCGACGTTCGGCCGCCCGACCAGGGCAACGTAACCGCAACGGAAGCGTTCCGGCGCGTCAGGGCCCTGCGTCTGGTCCGCGGCTCTCACCACTTCAGGCACGCTCCGTCAGGGCTTCGAGGGCAGCGGCTGCGGCAGTCTGTTCCGCCTTGCGCCTGCTGCGACCGCAGCCATCGATCGCTACACCGCTGTCCGGCAAGCGGCAGGTAACGAAGAACATCTTGGCGTGGTCCGCGCCCTCCTCCCGCTCCAGCACATACTCGGGCAACGGCCTGCCGCGGGCCTGGAGCCATTCCTGCAGGCGGGTCTTGGCGTCCTTGAGGTCCTCGGCCGCCGGCAAACGATCGATAAGCGGCTCGAACAGGCTAACGATTACCTGGCGCGCGGCATCGTAACCTCCGTCCAGGAATATCCCGCCGAGCACTGCTTCCAGGGTGTCGGCGAGTATCGATGCACGGCGAAAGCCGCCGGATTTCAGTTCGCCCTCGCCCAGCTTGAGCTGTTTGCCGAGCCCGAGGCCGGCGGCAAGCTCACTGAGACTGCCGCCCCGCACCAGGCGCGCACGCATACGGCTGAGATCGCCTTCCTGGGACTCTGGGTGGCGATCGTAGAGCAGGGATGAAATGACCAGGTTCAGCACGCTGTCGCCCAGGAACTCCAGGCGTTCATAGTTCGCTTTCCCCAGGCTTCGGTGCGTCAGGGCCTCCCGCAGCAGTTGCGGGTCGCTGAAGCGATAGTCGATTCCCGGAACGGAATCCCTCAAGGAGCTACCTCAGGACAACGGTGTGATCGAACTTCCCGATGATGTCGATGTTGCCGAGGAACGGCTTGCGCACCTCGTACGCTACGCGGACGTTGACGCCGTCCGACTTCTTGGAAATGCGGATGTTCTCGTTCTTGATGTTGTTGCTTGCGTAGCTGGCCCACAGGCTCAACTGAATGCTCTCCTTGATCTTGTAAGGTGTCATGGACTTGGCTAGGGGGTCGCTCTCCAGCTTGGTCATCGCGTTCAACAATGCGTGGTATTCCAGGTACATCGGGATGACCCGCATGCCGGCGTAGGCAAAAAACAGGACTACACAGAGCACGATGAGGAACCCGATAAGCGTCAGTCCATTGTGTTTGCGAATGTTCATTTCAATCACCTGCTTCCTTGTAAAGTGGAACCCGAAATGACCCTGGAATACATTATTCGCCTCAACCCCGGGCACGCTCCAGGCCCTGAACACGATCTACTATAGCCTTTTCAGGCGCTTGGGTGAAAATATTATGACGATCTCGACGTGG
>JASFKQ010000330.1:0-3316 GCA_050118555.1 Lysobacterales bacterium | reverse complement strand
GTTCTTTGTCAATCGGGTTCCTGGTTTCTTCAGCGCAACACGCGGGAGCGTCACTCCCGCAGTTTCCAATCTATCGGAACACCTATCATTATGGAATTTAATATTTTGAATAAATAAAAATCCTCTCTTAATATTGAGCATCCAGCCCACGACGGGTTCCCTGGCGGCCGCGGCCATATCGCGGCAGTGACTAAAGCCGGGGGGACGGTTACGAGGGAAGCGCATACCAATTGCCGCGCCGTGGCGCCGCCCCTCGGAAACGGTTCGGATGAAATTTCGCTCCGAATCGGAACGGCGCGGGACGTAACGGGTCTAGGGGTGCATGGTCAGGAAATTCTCACCAAAATCGCGGCTGGGCCTGCCGTTGACTCTGCTCGCGGCGGCGGCGATCCTCGTCTTCGGCTGGAACCGGCTGTCCGTCTCGCCGGCCCCGGATGAGCCAGGAGGCCCGGCGGCCCCATCTCCTGCGGGTACGTCGGGACACCAGGTGTACTATGGCCCGCACAATTCAGTTGCTGTGCAGCCTTTCGTCCCTGCGTCCGGGTCTGGCAGCGGTGCGGAAGCATTTGGTTTCGCTGCCGAGGTCGTTCATTCTTTGTGCCGTGTTCCCGGCCTTGCGGTGACTGCGCGCACCTCTTCCTTCTTCTTTCCCGACGGCAGCGCCCCGCCCCGGGTCATTGGCGAGCGGCTGCACGTGGCGCACCTGCTGACCGGCGAAATGCGCATCGACGCGGGCGGAACCTGGCTGAGCGCCACGCTGTGGGACACGCGGGAAGGGGAGCGGATCTGGACGCGGACGTTCAACACATCGGCCAGTGGACTGCCGGGTATGCGCAACGAACTGGTCGACGCAGTGATCGAGGCCGTACCCGCAAGCGGTAGCGGCGCGCGGCCGCCGGAAGCCGATGTCGAGGCAGCCGCCTGGCCGCCGTATCTGCGCGGGCTCTATTTCGGCGACCAGCTGGGGGGGTCAGATCCGGAGGCGGCGATCGAGGCGTTCCGGAAGGCGCTCGGCGAACAACAGGATTTCGCCCCCGCCTGGGCCGGTATCGCCGAAGCCTGGCTCTCCCCGACCTGGCCCCAGGGATCGGAAGGGCCGGATCCCGAGCGGGCGAGGGCGGCAATCGAAAGCGCCCTGCAGGCAAATCCCGCATCGGCTGAAGCACTGGGTTTACTGGCTCATCTCCTTCACAGGGTCGATTGGGACTTTCCCGGCGCCGCCGAGACCGCGCAGCAGGCCCTGGAACTTGAGCCGAATGATCCCGGGCTGATGAATATCGCCGGTCGTGCCCTGTTCACGATGGGCGACTTCGGGAAAGCCGAGGCCCTGCTCGAAGAATCGATCAAGAGGGACCCGCTCAACCTGGGCAACCGACTCTCCTTTGGCCTTTTGCAGGAGTTCTCCGGCCATTACGACGATGCGCTAACGACCTACCGCATTGTGCTGGGCCTGAATCCGGACATTCCGGGGGCCCACGCGTTCCGCGCCCGGATCAAGGTCATTCAGGACAAGGGCGACTCCGCGCTGAGGGAAAGCGGGCAGGAATCCAACCCGTTCTGGAAAGACTATTCGCGCATCCTGGCGCTCACCGCGCTTGGCAGAGGGGATGAGGCGCAGCCCGACCTCGACCGGATGATGGAACAGCACCGCCAGGATGCCGCGTACCAGGTCGCGGAATTGTTGGCTTTCCGTGGTGATGTCGACGGGTCATTCGAATGGCTGGATCGGGCATACAGGCAGCGTGACGCCGGAATGAGTGAACTCAAGGGAAATTACTTTCTGGGAAATTTGCGCGATGACGCGCGTTGGCTGGAACTCCTGGAAAAGCTCGGTCTGCCGCTTGACTGACCGGTGTAATAGGTCTACGTTAGGCATCAATTCGAACCGGGATAGCAGCGATTCTCCAGGTTCGAAGGAATTGGAAGCAAGCTCAGGAAGAGCGCTGATTGACAGGGATGTAATCCAACTCCCCCGCCGGGAGACCACACGGCCCGGCGAAGGTCTCTGTGCTGAAATTACTCTTCCCGATGTCGCTTTCAATTGCATGGTTCCCATGGAGGGGAAGCGGTTTCGCCGTGCCTTGTACGGATAACACCGAACCCGGCCCAGGATGGCCTTCAGTGAGCTTCCAGGGAAGTGGCCGGTGAGACAACAACTGTGTGGCCAAAGGTAAGGCGAGGCGTTAACACGGGATCGCGATACACCCGCCCCTCCATGGGGGCCTTTTTCACGAAGTGGCCATGCCCGCGCCCATTCGAACCTGCATCAGGAGAGAACTTCCTCCAGCCGTCTGAGGCCGTGCTCGATATCCCGGCCGAGAGCCTCCGCCCCAGCCCGGTCGATCGCCTCGCAAGCAAAGACTGAAGCAAGGCCTCCCACCAGAACCGGTACGGGGCTGTTGTTTACCAACGCCGGCAGGTCAGTGGACAGCAATTCCTTCGAAGGCTCTATGGCTCCGGACAACACGATGGCGGCGCAGTGCTTCTTGCGCGCCACTGGCGCAAGTTCTTCGAGCGGCAGGTTGGTGCCCAGCGGCAGGAGCCGGTAACCCGCCCCGTGCGCGGCGAGCGAAAACAGCAGCAGCCCTATTTCGTGGTATTCGCCGGGTAAACCTGCAAGCAGCAACAGCGGCCCGGTATTGGCCCGGTTGCGATGGTGGTAGCGGGCGCCGAGCTTGTTACGCAGGTAGAACGCGAAAAAGTGCTCTTCCGCGATGCTGCCTTCGCCGCCCTCCCAACGGACTCCCAGCTCAATGAGCAATGGGGTGAGCAGCCGCCGGGTGACCACTCCGATCGGGTACAGCGAAAGGGCCTCGTTGTAGATCTCGTCCAGACGGTTCTCGTCGAAGCTGACGATGGCGGCGACCATGCCGTTCAGGTATTCCTTCCAGGCGCCCGTTTCACGGGCGTCGCCCGGGCCGGGTTGCGCTTCGCTCTCCAGCATTTCAGGCGAAATCTGGCTGATGCGCATGCCCTGCTGCGTGAGCGCCGTGATCCGGTTGATCTGATCGATGTGCGCCCGCGTGTAGAGCCGATGCCCACTTTCCTTGCGTACGGGCTCAATCAGACCGTAGCGCCGCTCCCAGGCGCGTAAGGTGATCGCACCCACCCCTGTGAGCTTCGAAACAGTCCCGATCGTGTACAACTTTTCGCCGGGTTTCTCGATCGTTTCTGTTGCGCTGTTCATTAGCTGATTAACCTCATGTGCCTGGCGCCCCCGTCGGACATTGCAAACTATACAGTATTTATACGACTACAGCAAAGCAGCTAAATAAATGTTGATAAAGTAGTTGCATTAATTGTACAGAACCTGTAC
>JASFKQ010000329.1:0-3323 GCA_050118555.1 Lysobacterales bacterium | reverse complement strand
CGGCTTCACCAACATCGACGATGTCGGCCAGGAGGGCCTGGAGCTGGCCTACAACGACTGGCTGCAGGGCAAGCCCGGTGAGAAGCGGGTGATCCGCGACCGCCTGGGGCGCACCGTCGAACACGTCGAAGTCATCCGGGAATCGGTTCCCGGGCGTGACCTGACACTGACCATAGATCGCCGCCTGCAGTACCTCGCCTACCGGGAACTCAAGCGCACCGTGCTCAAACACGGTGCGCGTTCCGGTAGCGTGGTGCTGATGGACATCAAGACCGGCGAGGTGCTGGCCATGGTCAACCAGCCCTCGTACAACCCCAACCACTCGAGCATCGACAGCGAAGGCCTGCGCAACCGGGCGGTCACCGACGTCTACGAGCCCGGTTCCGTGATGAAGCCGTTCGCCATCGCCTCGGCGCTCGAGACCGGCCGCTATACGCCCACCACCCCCATCGACACGACGCCCGGCTGGATCAACATCTCCGGCCACACCATCAAGGACCACCGCAATTACGGGCCCATCGACGTCACGCGGGTCATCACCAAGTCCTCCAATGTCGGGGCCACCAAGATTGCCCTGGAGCTGGAGCCGCAGCACATGTGGGACACCTACGTGCGGCTGGGTTTCGGTGACGTCACCGGCACCGGCTTTCCGGGCGAATCGGCCGGCGTGCTCAGGAACTACCGGCGCTGGCGCCGCGTCGAGCAGGCCACGCTGGCTTATGGTTACGGTATTTCCGTGACCACGCTGCAGCTGGCCGAAGCCTTCGCGGCGGTGGCCGACGATGGCCGCATGCGGCGGCCCAGCCTGATCATGGGCGCGGACAATCCTCCGGCCTCGGTGCTGGACCCCGAGATAGCCCGCGAGGTCGCGGCGATGCTGGAGACGGTGACCGGGCCCGAGGGCACGGGCACGGCGGCGCGCGTCGAGAATTACCGTGTCTCCGGCAAGACCGGGACCTCCCGCAAGGCGAGCGCCGCCGGCTATGCCTCGCGCTACATCGCCAGCTTCGCCGGATTTGCGCCGTCCAGCGATCCGCGCCTGGTGGCGGTGGTCATGATCAACGATCCCTCGGGCAAAGAGTTCTACGGCGGACAAGTGGCCGCGCCCCTTTTCTCTACCGTCATGGGTGGGGCCCTGCGCCTGCTGAACGTGCCGCCGGACAACTACGCCGGCATGGTCGCCCATTCCGACAGCCAGTCGGCTGGAGGCGGCCAGTGAGCTGCCCCATCAGCGTACAGACCCTGCTCGAAGGCTGGTGCGACGGGGTTCCCGACCTCGTGATAACCGGCGTGGCGCTGGATTCCCGGCGCATACAGCCGGGCCAGGCGTTCGTCGCGGTGGCCGGCGGCAACACGCACGGCATGGCTTTCGCGGCGCAGGCCCGGGCCAACGGCGCCACGGTGGTGATCCACGACGGGCAGGCGGAAGTGCCGCCGCTCGACATCCCGGACGTCGCCGTACCCGGGCTGGGCAACCGCTTGTCCGCGCTCGGCGCGCGCTTCTACCACCATCCCTCGGATCACCTGACGGTGGCCGGTGTCACCGGCACCAACGGCAAGACGTCGACTGCCCATTACATTGCGCAGGCCTGGCAGCGCACCAGCAGCGACGCGGGCCTGATCGGCACCATCGGCTACGGGCCGATGAAGGCGCTGAAACCGGCCGACATGACGACGCCGGACCCGATCTCGCTGCAGGCCATGCTGGCCGACTGCCTGGACCTCGGCGTCGAGAAAGTGGCCATGGAGGTCTCCTCGCACGCCCTGGACCAGGGCCGCTGCGACGATGTGGCCTTCGACGTCGCCGTGTTCACCAACCTGACTCGCGACCACCTCGATTACCACGGTTCCATGGAAGCCTACGCGGCGGCCAAGCGCCGCCTGTTCACCGACTGCCGGCCGCGTTTCGCGGTGGTCAACTGCGACGACGCGTTCGGCAAGACGCTGAGCGCCGGGGTCGCGCCCGGCACGGAGGTCCTGACCTACGGCACCAATGGCTCCACCGAGTTGCGCGCCGCGCTGCTGCAGATGGATTCATCGGGCATGCGGATCAGCATCTCCTCGCCGTGGGGCGGCGGGGAACTGCACAGCGGCCTGCTCGGAGCCTTCAACGTGTCCAACCTGCTGGCCACGGCCGGCACGCTGGCCCTGCTCGGCATGCCGTGGTGCCGGGTGATGCACCAGCTCGAAATGATGCACCCGGTGCCGGGGCGCATGCACTGCCTCGGCGGCGAGTGCAGCCAGCCGGTGGTCGTGGTCGATTACGCGCACACCCCCGACGCGCTGGAACAGGCACTGGAAGCCTTGCGTTCGCATCTGCACGGCCGGCTCGTCTGCGTGTTTGGCTGCGGCGGCGACCGGGACCGCGGCAAGCGCCCGATGATGGCCGGCGTCGCCGAACGCCTGGCCGACCGCATCGTGCTGACCACCGACAATCCGCGCGGCGAGGAGCCCGCAGCGATTTTCAAGGACATGCTCGAAGGGCTCGAACGCCCGGCCGACGCCGTGGTTGTCGAGGACCGCGGGGAAGCGATCCGCCGCGCCATCCGTGACAGCGGCCCGGGCGATATCGTGCTGGTGGCGGGCAAGGGTCACGAGGCCTGGCAGGAGGCCCGGGGCCAGAAGATTCCCTTCAGCGACGAGGCCGCGGTCCGGGCCGCGCTGGGAGACGCCGCATGATCCGCCTGCAGCTGTCCGAACTGGCCGCCGCGCTCGGTTGCGACGCGCCGGAACACGACGTGGCGGTGGACGCGATCAGCACCGACAGCCGCAAGGTCAATTTCGGCACCCTGTTCGCCGCGCTGCCCGGCAGCCGGACGGACGGTCATGATTTCGCGCCGGCCGCGGTGAAACTGGGCGCAACGGCGCTGCTGGTCCGCCGCCGGCTCGACCTCGACGTGCCGCAACTGGTGGTCGAGGACGTTTTGCTCGCGCTCGGCACACTGGCCGCCCTGGTGCGGGACCGCCTGGACCCCGTGGTGGTCGGCATCACCGGCAGCAACGGCAAGACTACCGTCAAGGAAATGGTGGCCTCGATCCTGAAGCTGAAAGGCGAGGTGTTGGCGACCCAAGGCAACTACAACAACGAACTGGGCGTGCCCTTGAGCATTTTCGGCCTGCAACCGAAGCACCGGTTCGCGGTGCTGGAACTGGGCGCCAGCAAGTCGGGCGACATTGCCTACCTGTCGCGGATCGTGCGGCCGGACGTCGCGCTGGTCAACAACGTGGGCCCGGCCCACCTGGGCGGCTTCGGCAGCCTCGAGGGTGTCGCGCGGGCCAAGGGCGAGATCTACGCGGGACTGCCCGCCGACGGCTGGGCCGTC
>JASFKQ010000328.1:0-3330 GCA_050118555.1 Lysobacterales bacterium | reverse complement strand
GTCCTCATAACTGCTGCCGGCGATCACCATCACGTTCAGCCCGACCAGGTCTTCCATGGAGCGGGGGCGTTTCTGGCCGCGGCGGTAGACGACCTCGATGGTGGATTTCTGGTAGTCCGGTCCGAAATTGAACTGCAGCTCGCGTTCCGGCGTGCGCGTGAGGTTGGCCGCGATCAGATCGCCCTGGCCGCTGTTGAGCATGCCGGCCAGCCCGCTGAAGGCGGCTGCAGCTCGTATGTGGAGATCGACGCCCAGGTAGTCGCAGAAGGCGCGCACCATATCGACTTCGGGCCCGGTGGGGCCGTCGGGGCCGAGATAATAGGTGCTGGCGCCGTTGCGCGTGAGCATCGTCAGGCTGCCGCGCTCGAGGACACGCTCGAGCTGGGTCCGGTGGTCGTGACCGGAGAGAAGGAATGGCAACAGGACCGCGCAGGCCAGCGCCGTCTTCAGCCCCCTTGAAAGCCGTTTACCACCGAAGCGTTTCAAAGGGCAGGGAGGTCAGCCCGGCACACCTATTCCCAGCATGCGGGCGGCGACTTGACACCGTTCTGGGAGAGGGTCAGCGGAGTGCAACTGGTGCCGTCCCTGGCCTCGTCGTTGGCCTGGTCGCCGCTGGCGGTTGCCTGCAATGTGTACACGGTCGCAGTCGGATCGACGGCGAAGTCGAATGAGTAGTTGTCATGCGTGGGAGCCGGCAACTGCGCGGCCGTAGCGTATTGCGGGTTATTCGATCGGAAGATCTCCTGGTTAATCGCCCAGTTCAGCAGCAGTTGCTGCGCTTCCCCGCGCTTCGACTTGCGCACGTACTGGATGTACGAGGGATAGGCGATACTGACGAGGATCGCGATAATAACCAGCACGATCATCAACTCCATCAGGGTGATGCCGGCCATGCGTTTTCTGAAGAATCTGTTCATAGCGCACCCGATTTTCCGTATCTGGGCCGCCAATTGTGCCGTTTCCGGACAGGCGGCTTGATCAAAACGACAAGCGGTCAATGGTGGAGCCCCTTATCCCTGGAACCCCCTCTATACTGAACATGCAACACAATCATATTCTCCTGAGGTGCGATATGCCAAGTCGAGCACTGACCAGGAGGGATCCGCCGAAAGGGAAAAACGGATTTTCCAACTACAAGGGGTTCACGGTAATCGAGTTGATGATCGTGATAGCGGTCGTGGCGATTATTACGTCTCTCGCTTTGCCGTCCTACCGAACACTGATTGAAAAGCGCCAGGTGACCAGCGGCGCGGAGCAGATTGCCGCATTTCTGAGTTCCGCGCAATTAGAGGCTGTCAAGCGCAACCGCAACGTGGCCGTCAGCTACACTTTCAACGACAACACCGACTGGTGTATCGGCATGATCGTGGATGCGGATTCCTGCGACTGCTCTTCCGGCTCCAACACGTGTGTCATAGATGGAGCGGCGAAGGTGTTCACGCCCCTGAACCTGAATTATGAAGAGGCGCTGGCAGGCGTGGATGGTGATGGCACCTTCGTGATCGACCCTGTAAGGGGCATGATGGTGGACTTCACCGACGCTACCACGTTCCAGCTGTTGTCAACGCCAGAGAACAGCTATGCGCTCAACGTAAATATCGGACCGACGGGTCGTTTAAGCATCTGCTCTGACGGCGACCGGGCAGATAAGGCAGTGCCGGGGTTTGACTCATGTCAGTAGGAATCCGAATGAATCCGCGCAGCCGCCAGGCGGGCGCGACGCTTATGGAAACCATGATTGCGCTCGCTCTGAGCGTGCTCGTGACCACCGCCATGGTCGTACTGATGGGCAACTCCATGGGCACGTCCAACCGGATCACCCAGATGACCCAGCTCACCGACGAGCTTCGCAACGTGATGAGCATGATGACGCGCGATGTCCGCCGGGCTAATTATTCTGCTGCTTCTCTTCTGTGCTACGGCAATGCCAATTGCGGTAACCAGGACCAGACCCGGCAGATTTCGGGCGGCAGCAGCGGGGACCTCGTCGTGGATACGACCGTGGGCGCGGGCTGTCTGATTTTCCAGCTGGACCGTCTGTCCAATCTCGATGGCAACGCCACCAACGATTCCAAGGGCGGATTCAGGCGGGTGGTCATCAATGGTCGCGGGGTCATCCAGATGTGGGTGGACGCGGACGCCACGGCCCCGGCCTGCGACGATTCCGCAAACGCTGATGGCTGGCTGGCGGTCACCGATCCCAACATTGTGGATATCACCGCGTTCACCGTGGATGACAGCCTGTCGGCAGACGTTTCCGTCTCCCAGGCTTCGGGCACGCTTTCCTATACCCAGCGTCAGCGCCAACTCCGTTTGTCGCTTGAGGGCGAGTTGGTGCTCGAGCAACGCATGGGCTGGAACCAAACCGACGATCCCGTGATGGTTCGCCGTCACGTAGAGGATGTCGTCAAGGTCCGCAACGACTACCTGACGCCGCCGTCCTAGGCTGGCCCGGATAACCGCAACACGGAACCCGACGAATGCCATGAACACACGAACGATCAAGCAGCTCCGTGGTTTGCCCTATGGGCAACGAGGCGCCATCACCCTGTTCAGCGCGGTACTGATACTTATCCTGCTGACTGAGGTCATTCTGTATGCCACCCAGGTAGGCATCTTCGAGCAGCGCAAGTCCGCCAACGATATGCGCCAGAAACAGGCCTTTCATGCGGCGGAGGCCGGCCTCGAGAAGGCCAGGGAATTTTTTCTTGCGAACGCCGAACTGGTTTCCTATCCCGGCAGCAACGGCTGGCTGGACACGGGTTCTGCCACCGCGCGTTGGCTGCCCTGCGACGCGACCCTCGCGGCGGACCCGAACCACCCCTGTTCCGGTGAGACATTCCCTGCGGGCGACTTCAAGGACGACCACGTTATTCCGGGAACGTATTATTACAGTTTTGCAGATGCGACGAATCCCCAGGATGACGACACGCTATTGCCGCTGAAGACGGCGGCCGCTGACAACGATTTGGTCGAGCGCCTGAACGCACTTGGCGAAACGGTCGAAGTGCAGGCGTTGCTGTGCGTGTTGGACATCGATCCCAACCAGACCACGCCGGTGCAGGGCTGCATCCCGCACGGCAGTGTCGTGGCCGGGGATCACATTTATTTCATGCTGACCCTGCTGGCCAAAGGGCAATCCGCCTGCAACGGCGGCACATGTGAAGGGGAAGCGCTGATCGCGGAGAAGGTCGGGAGTTTCGGCCCGGCAGCTGGCGATGGCGGCCCTGGTGTTCCGCTGACCACGCGCAGCAATTTCCCACCGGGTGGCACGGCTGAACTGGTGCCCAATCCGAACGGCGGCGGACCTGGTGTACCGATTTCGGCGTG
>JASFKQ010000327.1:0-3360 GCA_050118555.1 Lysobacterales bacterium | reverse complement strand
CGTTCTTCGGCCGGTTCCGGGACGTCGGAGGCGCATTCGAGCACACCGGCCGGACCGCGCAACATGAACTCGGCGTGCTCGCTCGGAAACGCTCCTGGTTGCTCCATCGTCCGGGCTTCTTGCATGGTGCACATTCCGCTCTGCTCGATCCGGCGGCGACGCGGTCGTCGGGCCGGCTCATGGTTGACTTATGATAGCGCAGGCGCTAGCCCGCATGTTGCACCGGTATCCCGGATGATGGCGCAGGACAGGCCCGGACCACCTGGCGGGCCCCGGGTCTGCTACGCTACGGCCATGAATTTCCTGGCCCACCTGGTTCTCGCCGGCGACGACGATGATTTGCGACTTGGCGCCATGCTGGGAGATTTCGTGCGCGGCAGCGAGCCGCTTCAACGGCTCGGCCCGGGTCTGCGAACAGGGGTGCGGCTGCACCGGCACATCGACGCATTCACCGATGCCTTGCCCGCGATCGCGGACCTGCGCAAGAGCTGCCCCGACCCATTCCGGCGCTATGCCGGAATCATCATCGATCTGCTGTTCGATTACGAGCTGGCCGGCCGTTGGCATGCCTACAGGGAGGAGTCACTGGAAGCGTTCGACGCTGGTGTTCGAGACCTGCTGGCTCGCCGTTCGGAGCGGGTGCCCGACCGCCTGACGAGGTTCATGGTCTATGCGGACCGGAGAGGATTGTTTGCGGCCTACCGGGAAAGGAGCGAGATATTGCACAGCCTCGCGGGCCTCGGGGGCAGGCTGTCCCGGCCGAACCCCCTGCACCGGGTCGACGAGATCTGGGAGCGGGTCGAACCCCGGGCCGCGGCGTGTTTCGAGGCGGTTTTCTCGGATGTTCAGTCGGAAGTGACTGACTGGCTCGTATCGAGATCGATCACTACCGGGTCGTGATCCGACACGCGAAGCCAGGGCTGTGGCAGGTCCCGACCTGCTGGCCAGTCGGCGTCGATATGCCAGATCAAGGCACCGGCCGCGCTTTCGGCCACGGAGGGGGAGGCAAACGCGTAGTCCAGTGTTCCGCGCTCCCCGTGGAAGACGTAACTGTATGGCGGCGCTTTCGACAGCCTTGCGACCAAGTCCGCCAGGCCGGCGTCCTGGAATCGCCTCACAGGATCCTCGAGCCGCCAGGAATTCATGTCGCCAATCACCAGCAGCCGATCGGTGCCCGCCGCCTTCGCCAGGCTTTCCAGCCGCGGTAACTGCGCTTCCACCGCGGCGACCCGGGCCGCGTTCCAGCAGGACTGGCCGTCGCCCTGGTCGGCATTCGGGTCCGCGTTGGGGTCGGCCTGTGGGCAACGCCCCTTGGACTTGAGGTGGTTGACCGCGACCAGCAGCGTGTTGCCGCCCCGGTCCCGGAACACCTGGGCCAGCGGATGCCTGCTCAGTCCTTCGAATTCCGGCCCGTCCAGGACTGCGGCCGCGCCGACCGCTTCGACTACGCGCGACCGGTAGAAAAGGCCGACCGTTATGACGTCGCCACCGATCGGTCCGGGCCCGGGCATGACGGCGGCCCAGTCGCCGCCCCAGGCCTCGTTCAGCAGTTCCAACAGGGAATGTGCGGCGCTGAGTGGTCCGAAGCCGTCGTTTTCGAGTTCCTGGACGCCCAGCAGGTCGGGCTGCATTGTCGAGACGGCTGCGCGCAACCGTTGTTTCCTCCATTCGAATTCTTCCGGCGTCTTCGCGCCGCGTTCGGTGGGAAAGCCACCGCCGAGCCCGTCCCCGTTGAAGAAGTTCAGCAGGTTGAGGCTGACGATCCGAAGGTGATCGCGCGCGTGCGGAGGCACGGGTGCAGGCGGTTCCGCTTGCGATGTCCGCATGACTTCGAGCAACAGCTTCTGCCCGCGCCCGTCGTTTCCCATGATCCCAACGACGGGACCGGCGGCGGCGCCCACGCGCACACCGGCGTCGGGTTCGGAAGGTGCGATCACCTCGATCCGGCGCAGGGCATTGCTGCGGGCCAGTTCCTGTGCGCCCGTTCCGGGTTCCCTTACTTCCGTTGGCACCTGGAGTACGCCATCGCTGCTCAGGGTCAGTTCACCCTTAGCCAGGTGGTACACGTCGGTAACGGCGAGTCCCTGCTTGAATCCGACCCGCATGCCCTCCAGGGCTTCGCGCTGTTCGGCGTCCATGGGCAAGGCGACGTGGCTGAGGGGAAGGGGCAGGTCGGTGGCGCAGGTGGTGTAACCGGTAACGTCGGCAAGGGAAGTCAGGGTGTCCGTGCCGGTGCCTGCTTCGCCCACGGTGCCCCTGACCGCCACCTGCGTTCCGCGTGTGAGGGCCGCGGCCATGGACGGGTCGTGAACATAGAGGGCACGCGATGCTTCGCCCGATCCGGAACGGGTCTCCATGTAGAGCCCCGTGCCCAGTTCCAGGCGCGTTACGGTGCCCAACACGGTGACTTCCATCCCATTCAGCGGCGACTGGAAATCTGTTCCCTGGACGGTCGTAATCGGCGTCAGGCCGGATTCGCAGAGGGAGGTGGCTGGAGGTGCTTCGTGCTGGTCCGGACCGCACGCGCCCAGCAACAGGCCGGCGGACAGCACTGCCGTCCGCATGCTTCGGTTCGATTGACGAGCGGTCAAGCTTACTGCTTGAGCATGAATTCGATGGCCGCCTTGATCTGCTCGTCGGTCAGCGATGGGTTGCCCCCTCTCGGCGGCATGGCGTTGAGGCCATTGAGCGCGGCATTCAGAAGGCCGTCGAAGCCCTGTTCGTCAAAACGCTTCTTGAACTCGTCCGAACCCGGGATGGGTGCGCCGGCCACGCCGGTGCCGTGGCAGGTCACGCAAAGACCGTTGTAAACGGATTCGCCATCCACGGGCCCTTCCGCCGCCTGCGGCTTGGCCGCCGCCTGCTGCGCCTCGGCGAGCGCCGCGGCCCCGGCCTCGCCGGAACGCACCGCGCCAACCGGTTGAACCCGTTCCTTGGCCAGCTCTTCACGTCCGGAGTAGCTTCCCATGTAGGCATCGGGCTGCATGTGGCGCGCCAGGAAAATCAGGGCAATGGTCAGTGCCACGAAACCGGCAATGACTCCGCTGAACTGGCGCATGAACGCGCGGTCTTCTTTTCGCTCCATTGGGAACCTCTGAAACCGTGTCTTGTTAGTCTTTCCCGCCAGGGCCGGCGGTTGCAAGCGGAGTAGTATAGCCGCTGACGCCCGCCACCGGAAGCATCGCCTCGTTTACTTAAAGGGGTGAAAACGGCTAAACTACCCGGCTCGAAATCCCCGCGCCCGTAGCTCAGCTGGATAGAGTGCTGCCCTCCGAAGGCAGAGGTCACAGGTTCGAATCCTGTCGGGCGCGCCATACATGAAAAGGTGTATTCCGGTCACATGGTTTACACCTTATTCCG
>JASFKQ010000326.1:0-3364 GCA_050118555.1 Lysobacterales bacterium | reverse complement strand
GCAGTACCTGCAGCTGGACAAGCTGCGCGAGGCGATGTTCATGGTGGCTGGCGAGGTCTTCAACTTCCGCTTCACCCCGGTCACCGACGGCAGCGTGCCCGTATTCCATCCCGACGTGAAAGTATGGGAGGTCACCGATCGTGACAGCGGTGAACACGTCGGTGTCTGGTACCTGGACCCGTACGCCCGGACCGGCAAGCGTTCGGGCGCATGGGCCACGACCTACCAGGATCGTGAGACCTTCGACGGCGTAAAGACGGTAGTCGGTTCCAACAATTCGAACTTCGTCAAGGGCAAGCCGGGAGAGCCGGTTCTGGTCTCCTGGGACGACGCCGAGACGCTGTTCCACGAGTTTGGGCACGCGCTGCACTACTTCTCCTCGAACGTGCGCTACCCGACGCTGAACAACGGTGTGCGCGACTACACCGAGTTCCAGTCGCAGCTACTCGAGCGCTGGCTGCCCACTAACCGGGTCATCCAGAACTACCTGGTGCACTACAAGACCGGCAAAGCCATGCCGGCCGACCTCGTGCAGAAGATCAAGAAGGCCTCGACCTTCAACCAGGGCTTCATTACCACGGAGTACCTGGCCTCGGCGTTGATGGACATGGTCTATCACACCATCGATCCGAACAGCATCATCGACGTGCAGGCCTTCGAAGCCTCGAAGCTGAAAGAGCTGGGCATGCCGGACGAGTTGCCCATGCGCCACCGGACCACGCAGTTCGGGCACATCTTCTCGGGCGAGGGTTATGCGGCGGGATACTACGGCTACCTGTGGGCCGACGTCCTGACCTCCGACGCTGCGGAAGCCTTCGCGGCGGCGCCCGGGGGCTTTTACGACAAGGCGCTGTCAGCAAAACTGGTCAAGTATCTGTTCGCGCCGCGCAACTCCATCGATCCGGCTGAAGCCTACCGCGAGTTCCGCGGCCGCGACGCGACCATCGATGCGCTGATGCGGGACCGTGGCTTCCCGGTGCCGACAGCGGGCGATTCGGAAGAGTAGGGCGTTTCGGCGCCGCCCCGGTTCAAGGGGCGGCGCCGTCGCTCATCCCCACAAAGCCGGGGTGGGGGGCGACAGCAGACCGTCGGTATAGGTGAGAGCGTGGTCGCAGTCCCGCTCCAGGTAAAGCGGGCCGTCGAGGTCCGTGAAACGGCACAGCTGAGCGACGACAAAGGCCGGGGCCATGGCCAGCGACGTGCCCAGCATGTTGCCGACCATCAGCCCGATGCCCCGTTCCCGCGCCCTGGATGCCAGGTCCAGGGCTTCGGTCAGGCCGCCGGTCTTGTCCAGCTTGATGTTGATCATCTGGTAGCGGCGTGCCGCCTGTTCGAATTCGCTGGTATCGACACAGGATTCGTCCGCGCAAACGGGCAGCGGCGGAACATAGCCTTCCAGCGCCTCGTCGCCGCCCCGGGGCAGGGGCTGCTCGATCATCGCGACACCCAGTTCGTGGAAGGCCGGGGCCAGCTCCACCAGTTGTTCGAATGTCCAGCCCTGGTTGCAGTCCACGATCACGGTCGCATCGGGGCGCGCGTTGCATACTGCGGCGACGCGCTCCAGCGGACCGTTGCCGTCGAGCTTCACCTTGATCAGGCCGCCTGGAATGGATTTCGCCCATTGCGCCATTTTCTCCGGCGACTCGAGCCCGACAGTCTGGAAAGTACGGGTTTCGTCGGGCTCGATGCCGGTGAGCTGCCAGATGGATTTGCCCGACAACTTGGCCTCCAGGTCCCACAGGGCGCAGTCAATGGCGTTGCGGGCGCCGCCCGAGGGCAGTAGCCGGCGCAAGGTCTCCCGACTGATCCCGTCTTCGACCGCCTGGCGCACCGACTCCGCCTGCTCCAGCATGCTGGCGCCGTTCTCATCGAAGTAGTACACACCGGAGGCTTCGCCCCGGCCAGTGGCGCCGTTCCCGGACAATTGCACCAGCAACACGTCCGTACCGGTGAAAACATGCCCGGTGATGTGAAAGGGGACGCGCAGTTCGCAGCGCTCCACAGTGAGGCTCAATTCACGCATGTACAGGGTTCCTTGCTGCTTTCAGGACGTCCAGATAGTGCCCAGCACCCGCCGGAAGTTACCGCCCAGTACGGCGCGGATGTTGTCATCGCTGTAGCCGCGCCGGATCAACGCTTCGGTGAGGTCGTACATTTTCTTCGGGTGGTCCAGACCCTCAATGTCGATCTTGTCGCGGAAGGCGTAGCTCGACTTGTAGCTGGCCTTCATTTCTTCGTAGATCTCGGTCGGCAGGGCGTCGTAACCCGCCAGGTCGGAATCGGTGCCGATTCCGACATAGTCGATGCCCACCAGCCTGGCCACGTGGTCGACATGGTCGACGTAGTTTTCAATGGTGGTTGGCTCTTCCAGGCTGACGAAATTGCGCACGGCGGTAATACCCATCGCGCCGCCTTTGGCCGCCATCTTCCGGATCGCTTCGTCGGTTTTGCAGCGCGGGTGGCCTGGGGCCAGTGCGCGGCAGTTCGAATGCGTGATCAGCACGGGGCGGGACGAAAGTTCGAAGGCGTCCAGCGTCGTCTGGTCGCCGCAATGCGAGACATCCACCGCCATTCCGATCTCGTTCATCGCGGCCACGATGGCCGCCCCGAAATCGCTGATGCCGCCATCGGCGCGGTCGGTGGAGCCCGAGGCGATCATGTTCTGCGTGTTGTACGTCAGCTGTGAGATTCGCTGTCCGGCATGGTAGTAACGCTTGACGTCGTCCGGACTTTTGAAATGCGCCGAGTTTTGCACGCCGAGAATAATGCCGGTTTTGCCGCTGCTGCGGACTTCGTCGAGGTCGGTGACTGAATCGACGCGCATCAGCAGGTCCGGATGCTCCGCTACCAGGCCGTTATACCCAGCCATGTGGTTCATCGCGTCCAGCTGCGCACTCGGACCGCCGAGGCCGACCGCCGGGTGGAATACGTCGATCCCCGATTCCCGGATCGTGAGCAGTTCTTCCCGGGTGAAGCCAAGCGGGTCGCCGCCGGACTCCAGCGCGGTGAACAGCTTGGTCATGTCCAGCAACGACAGCATGTCCATGACCAGCGAGTCGTTAACCAGTGTTACCGCACGGTCGCTGTACTCGTACACGCTGTCGGCAAAGAGCTGGTAACGGCCCAGGTTGACGAACGGTGAGCCGACGAAGCCCGCCACCGCCGCCTGTACGAAGCGGCGGCGCGAGATCCGTTTGCGTGAACCCGGCGTGTTGCCCTCCGTGCTCACTTGTACTGCCAGCCCAGGATGTTCCAGAACCAGTAGAACCAGCACATGAACAGCGCACTGAAGGCGACGATGGTGAAGCGCAGACGGGCCCAGAAGCCGGGGAGCAGGCCGCGGCGCCAGACGCCGAACATGCGG
>JASFKQ010000325.1:0-3383 GCA_050118555.1 Lysobacterales bacterium | reverse complement strand
GGGTAGCATTCCGTTGTGGGGCGGATCTGGACGAAGCATATTGCCACGTCAATAACCAACTGGAAGAAGACCTGCCGGATGATCGCTTTATCACGGCTTTCATCGGATTCCTGGATCCGCGCCGCCACGAGATCCGGTTCCACTCCGGTGGCCAGGGGCCCGTGCTGCACTTCCGTGCCGACGGTGAGCGTTGCGAGTGGCACCAGCCGACCACGTTTCCGCTGGGGATCATGGAGATGGACGACCCCGGAGAGGCGCAGGTGTTGCGCATGGACCCGGGCGATGTGCTTGTTTTGTTGTCCGATGGCGTGTACGAATACGAGAGCCGTCAGGGTGTGCCGTTTGGCGAGGATCGCGTCGGCGAACTGCTGAAATACCATCACCGACTGCCCGCCGCGGAACTGGCGAAGCAGATCCTGGGCGCCGTGTTCGATCACGGCAAAGGCGTGGCTCAACAGGACGATATCACCGTGGTCCTGGTGCGCCGCACGACTGAGGAGAGTCAGTGAAAAACCGTTACAAGAGAAGTTTCGACGAAATCGCACGAATCGTTGACGACACCGACCGGTTCTTTTCCGAACAGGGTATCGACGAATCGCTGCGCATGAAGGTGGACCTGTCGATCGAGGAATTGTTCGTCAACATGGTGACCTATAACACGGAGTCCAATAAGGATATCCTCGTCGAGATGCGGCCCATCGACGGGGGCATCGAGGTCAGCCTGACGGATTTCGATGTCGAGCGGTTCGACCCGACCGTAGCGCCAGGCGTCGATACCGATGCGCCGCTGTCTGAACGAACGCCGGGCGGCCTGGGCCTCTACCTTGTGCTAAAAATGGCGGATTCGATCCATTACGCATACCATGAAAGAACAAGCAAAATAACGTTCACCAATCGGGTCGACTCGCGAGCGGGGAGATAGGATGTTCGAAATCGGCCGGAACGACAGTGGCCACGTCGTGGTGAATGGCCGCCTCGACGCCGCCCAGTCCACACGCGCCCAGGAATTCCTGGACGGCGTCACCGGCGCCTGCGTGATCGACATGGCCGGTCTCGAGTACATTTCAAGCGCTGGTCTGGGCGTGCTGCTCAGCACTCACAAGCGGCTCATGGCAAGTAGCGGCGGTCTCGAGCTGGTAAATGTGAACCCACATATCAGTGACATTTTCCGTTACTCGGGATTCGATAAGCTCTTCCGCATCAGGACGCTATGAAAATAATTACCAACTTTTCCGATGCAGCGCTGTAGTTATGGATAACAGCCGGGACCAGGCACTGATCGAACGGTGCAGAAGAGGCGATCGGCGGGCGCTGGGAGAACTGCTGGGCCGGTACGAGAAGCCCGTTTTCAACGCCGCCTACCGGATTCTTGGAAATCCGGACGATGCAGCCGATGCCACGCAGGCCGTATTCATGAAGGCCTTCGTGAACCTGGACAGTTACAACCCGAGATACAAGTTTTTCAGTTGGATATACCGGATTGCGGTCAATGAATCGATCAATCAGCGCAAGCGAACCAGGCAGCAGCAACCTCTCGATGACAACGAGCAGGCGGCCACGCCGGATCCTTACGCATCGGCCGAAGCGGGTGACCTGTCCCGCGAAATCCAGGAAAGCCTGATGTCGCTGAAAGACGAATACCGAACGGTGGTGGTACTGCGGCATTTTTCAGACTGCAGTTACCATGAAATCAGTCAGATCCTGGAAATTCCGGAAAAAACGGTGAAATCCAGGTTGTACACGGCGCGGCAGCTGATGAGAGACAGGCTGCTCGCGCATGGTGCATACTGAACGGGACGATACCTTCTATGTTGGACGAGCGCACCATCAACCTGATAAACGCCGAACTCGATGGCGAGTTGAGCGATTCCGAACGGAGCGAACTCGAAGCGATCCTGAGGGATTCGACGGAGGCACGGACCCTGAGGGCGGATTTGGGAAGACTTGGCGAGTTGATGGAACGCCTGCCTGCGCAGGAACCTCCCGCCAGGCTCTCAGGACAGATATTGGACAGCGTGCAACTATCCCGCGTCCGGTCCCGGGTACGGCGGCCGTTTTCCCCGGCAGGTTTCCTGGCTTCCTTGCAGCCGGCGCAGATTGGGGTGGGTTTCGCTGCCGGCCTGCTTCTTGCCGTCGGATACTTCGAATTGTCTCCGGCCGACCTGGGCGAGGGTGATTCGGCGCGGATGGTCGGAACGATGGTGGCCGGCAAGCAAACCGGGGCTGAAACCATAGCCAACAGCCTGTTTTTCAAGGAATCCGGGATCAGCGGCACTGTGACGCTTCGCGAAAGCGGTCCATTCAAGATTCTTGATTTCGACCTCGACAGTGGCGATCCTGCGGAAGTCGAAATTGCATTCGCCGAAGCCGGCCTGAGCTTCGGTGGCATAGCGCGGACTTCGACAGGCCCGGAAGTGATGGGTCAGTCCTATGAAATTGGTGGGGGAACGCTCCGCGTGATGAACCAGGGCCAGCAGGCATTTTCCGTTTTCCTTCGCCAAGCGGCCGATGAGACCAGTGGCAGCGAGGGAATCAGTATAGGAATTTCTTCCGGTGGAGAGCAGCGCGTCAGCGGCGTGATCCAGGGTTGAATGATCTATCTCACTAGCTTGATGATTGGGAGAGTACACATGAAAGTCAGACAGCAAGGCAATACAAAGATATGGGTGCTGATCGGCGCACTGATCGTTGCCGGAGGCGCCGTCATGATCCTCGGCGGTCAGTTCCCGCCGGCTTCCGACGATGCGTCGGGTACCATCGTTCCGGCTGAACGCTATCGCTCCACCGTGATCAGCAGTGATGACGTCGTCCTTGGTTCCGGCACCGCTTCCGGATTGACCGATTCGACAATCGAGGTCAAGCCTGACGCTGCTTACGCGGCGAACGCAGCCAATGCAGCCAATGCAGCCAATGCAGCCAACGCAGCCAATGCAGCGAACGCACTGAACGCGTCTAGCGCGGCGAACGCTGCCAACGCGGCCTTTTCCAGAGCGGGCGCGGGCAACGCAGCCAATGCGGCTAACGCGGCTAACGCAGCCAACGCAGCCAACGCAGCCAACGCAGCCAACGCAGCCAATGCGGCCGTGGGCAGAGCAGGCATGAGCAATGCAGCGAACGCGGCTAATGCAGCCAATGCAGCTAATGCAGCCAATGCAGCCAACGCAGCCAATGCGGCCGTGGGCAGAGCAGGCATGAGCAATGCAGCGAACGCGGCTAATGCAGCCAATGCAGCCAATGCAGCTAATGCAGCTAATGCAGCTAATGCAGCTAATGCAGCTAATGCAGCTAATGCAGCTAATGCAGCTAATGCAGCTAACGCGGCCAACGCATCGAACGCGGCCAACGCATCGAACGCGGCCAACGCTTCTAATGCAGCCAATGCG
>JASFKQ010000324.1:0-3383 GCA_050118555.1 Lysobacterales bacterium | reverse complement strand
TGCCCAGATGAAGTCACTGCTGATTCTCGAGACGAATGACATCGCTGACCGCCTGGTTTCGATCAGGCACTACAACGGCATGCCCATACCGAGCGAATGTGTCGTGCAGGGTATCGCTTCGCACATCGAAAAGGAGGCCGCAGCATGACCTTCATCGCAAAACCGAAAATCGACCTACCCGGCCAGAAGCGTAATGATCTCGGCCTGACCCAGCGCGACTACGAGGGCGCCATGTCGACGCTGTGCGCCGGCTGCGGCCACGATTCGATCACGGCGGCGATGGTGCAGGCGCTGTGGGAAATGTCGATCTCGCCCGAGCAACTGATCAAGATGTCCGGCATCGGTTGCTCCTCGAAAACGCCGGCCTATTTCGTGCACGGTGCACACGGCTTCAACTCGGTGCACGGCCGCATGCCCTCGGTGGCGACTGGTGCGGTGGCGGCAAATCGCGACCTGATCTGCGTGGGCGTCTCCGGCGACGGCGACTCCCTGTCGATCGGCTTCGGACAGTTTGGCCACGTGATCCGCCGTAACCTGAACATGCTGTACCTGATCGAAAATAACGGCGTGTACGGCCTCACCAAGGGCCAGTTTTCGGCTTCCGCGGACCCGGGCACCGTCGCCAAGAAGGGCGAGGTGAACCTGATGCAGAACATCAACGCGGTGGCCACCGCCATCTCGATGGGTGCTAGCTTCGTGGCGCGGGCCTTCTCCGGTGATCGTGAACAGCTGGTGCCCCTGATCAAGGCCGCCATCGCGCACCCCGGCTGCGCCGTGCTGGACGTGATTTCGCCTTGCGTGACCTTCAATGACCACGAAGGTTCGACCAAGAGCTACGCTTACACGCGTGCGCGTTTGCACCAGGCGTTCAACACGGACCTGGTCATGCCGCAGTCGCAGATAAAGGTCGATTACCAGCAGGGAGAGGTCATGCCTGTGCAGCTGCACGACGGATCGACCATCCTGCTGAAGAAGGTAGATGCCGACTACGATCCGACGTCGCGGCCGTCCGCGCTGGGCTTCCTGGAGAAACAGCGCAGCCTGGGCTACGTGGTCACCGGCCTGCTGTTCATCGACGACGACCTGCCGGAGATGCACCAGATCAACGACACCACAGCCACACCGCTCAAGGATATTCCCTTCGAGGCGCTGAACCCCGGCCGTGGCGCCCTGAAGGAACTCCAGAAGGGTCTGAAGTAGGCGCCGACCCAAGCGGCGCCACCGCCTCCGTGACCACCAGAACCCGTCCGCCCAATGGGACGCCCATATATAGTAGAAGATTCTAATGTAGAAATATGCATATTAGTATTAACTAATGTATAATCACCTGACCCAGATTGGTCGACCATCCGGCGATCGCCATACAATTGGAAGGAAAATGTCCATCTCTGCAGGAAGACCCCATATGAAGCACCCGGCAGAAAATCAGCTTACAGGGGCCGCAACCGGCTACCGCAGTATTGCCAGAACCGCGTGGATTGCCGCGCTCGTGGTCATTCTGCCAGCCATTTTTGCCGCGCCGCTGATGGCCAGCGAATTCCCGACGGTCCAGGCTATGAAATCCACGGTACCGCAGGAACGCAGCTTCGACGGCATCGTCGAGGCAGAGCAGCGTTCCACCGTTTCTTCCCAGGTGTCGGCGCGAATCGAGGAGTTGCCGTTCGACGTCGATGACTACGTCAAGCGCGGCGACATCATCGTCCGCTTCCGCAACCAGCCCGCCGCCGCGGAACTCAAACAGGCGCAGGCGGCATCGAAGGAAGCTTCCGCTCGACTGCAGGAAGCCAGGGCCAATCACGCCCGCATCCAGACCCTGTACGAACAAAAACGTGTCTCGAAGGCGGATATGGACAAGGCGAACGCGGACCTGACGTCGGCCCAGGCGCGTGTCGATGCGGCCGCCGGTGCGCTGAGCGCGGCCCAGGAACGCTATGAGAACACCATCGTGCGCGCACCCTATAGCGGAATTGTGGTCGAGCGGCACGTCGAGCTGGGCGAGATGGCGACCGTGGGCACGCCGCTGATGACCGGCATTTCCCTGGAACATCTGCGTGTGGTGGTCGACGTGCCCCAGTCGGACATCGCCGCGCTGCGCCGGGACGCCGAGGCCGAGGTCGACCTGCCGACCGGCGAATCGCTGGAAACCCGTGAAGTGCGCATCTTTCCCTACGCCGATCCCTCGACCCACACGTTCAGGGTGCGTCTGCGCCTCTCGGAAGGCCAACACGGGGTCTATCCCGGCATGTGGGTCAAAGTGAAATTCCGCACGGGCGAGCAGGAATCGCTGCTGGTGCCAGAGTCCGCCGTGGTTCAGCGTAGCGAGTTGACCGCCGTCTATGTGCTGGACGACCAGGGTACGCCCCGCCTGCGACAGGTACGTCTCGGCCGGAAACTGGAAGACGGAAACCGGGTCATCCTGGCCGGGCTGGGCGCCGGTGAGACCGTGGTGACCGATCCCGAAAAGGCGCGTGTCGCGCTGCTTGGCCAGCAGCCGTGAATGGCAGTGCAGACATGAATGGCGAAGGCAAGGAACCGAAGCTGGGCATCTCGGGCTCGCTCGCAAAACGATTCCTGCAAACGGAGATCACGCCACTGTTGGCGCTGGTTGGCCTGCTGCTCGGGATGTTCGCAATCCTGATCACGCCGCGCGAGGAAGAGCCGCAGATCGATGTCACCTTTGCGAACGTTTTTATCGCCTATCCCGGTGCTTCGGCTGCCGAGGTGGAACAGCTGGTCAGCACGCCGATGGAGCGGATCCTTTCCGAGATCGACGGCGTCAAGCACATCTACTCCGTATCGCGGCCGGGCAACAGTATCCTGACCGTGCAATTCGAAGTGGGCGAACCCCGCGACGACGCCATCGTGCGCCTCTACAACGCGGTCTACTCCAATCAGGACTGGATGCCCGGCAACATCGGCGTGCTGCCGGCGCTGATAAAGCCGCGCGGTATCGACGACGTGCCGATTGTCACGGGTACCCTGTGGAGCGACGACCCCGACGTCGGTGCGAATGAACTGCGCCGGGTTGCGCATGTCATCGAGACGGAGTTGCAGCGGGTGCCGGGCACGCGGGACATCGACACCATCGGCGGCCCGGACCGCGTGGTCAGCGTGCGGCTCGATCCCGCACGGCTGTCGGGCTTCGATATCGACTTGCAGCAACTGCGGGATGCCCTGGCCAGCGCCAACGCGTCGTCGGATGCGGGATCCTACGCCTCCGGCAATGAAGACATCCTGGTCCAGGCAGGGACCTTCCTGAGCACCCCGGATGAAGTCGCCGAGCTGGTTGTCGGTGTGCAGGACGCCGGACGGCCGGTGTTCCTGCGCGACGTCGCCTCCGTCAGCCTGGGCCCCGACCTGCCACAGGCCCGGGCGAGCTTCGG
>JASFKQ010000323.1:0-3408 GCA_050118555.1 Lysobacterales bacterium | reverse complement strand
CGGATCCGGATCACCTCTTCCAGCGAACTCACGAAAATCTTCCCGTCGCCGATCTTGCCGGTCGATGCCGCTTTCTGGATCGCTTCGACAACCTGCTCGGCCAGTTCGGCTGTCACGGCCGTTTCGATCTTCAACTTGGGCAGGAAATCCACGTTGTACTCCGCGCCCCGGTACAACTCCGTGTGACCCTTCTGCCGACCGAATCCCTTCACCTCGGTGACCGTGATACCGTTGATCCCGACTTCGTGCAGCGCCTGGCGCACGTCGTCGAGCTTGAACGGCTTGATAATTGCTGTGACCAGCTTCATTGCGTCTCCTCCATCTGAATTCCGGACTCTCGTGCTAGGTAGATGCAGAAATCGTGCCACGATGAGGAAGCACGCAAATCATTGTTTTAACGTGTTTTATGTGGAGAAGCGTTCGAGCGGCGCCGCCCGTCCGAGGTGCGTGCACCAAAAGGGGGCACCGTTACGGTGCAAACGCGGGAGAGGGATTAGGGACTGCGGTTGAAATACGGCGCCTGGTTGGAGAGCACCTGGCTCCACTCCGCGTCCGTCAGGGGCACCGCCGCACGGTATTCGGCGATCCGGTCGGCATCGACAGGCCGGTCCCAGTCCGTGGCGAACAGCACGTGGTCGAGCCCGATCTGGCGCAGTCTGGCGGGCACGGCCTCCAGGCCGGTGGCCAGGATCGAGGGGTGCACGATGGCCGCGATGTCGAACCAGACCCGTTCCCGATCGAGGACACCGCGCTGGAACGCGTCGAGAAAGGCCTGCAGGGCCGCGTCGGTCGCCGGGTCGAAACCGCCCCATCCGGCCAGGTGCGCGATGTACAGGGGTACGTGCGGCGCCTGGCTGGCGACTTGCTCGATGAAATTCGCGGCATCCTCGTAGCCGTAATCCGGATCGCGGTTCCTGAGGTGCACGATGGCCGGCATTGCGTGCGCGTCGAGCACTTCGAACAGGGCGCGAAGGCGCGCGAGCTGTTCCGGATCGCGCAGGTCCACGCCCGAATTCGCGAAATGCAGCTTGAGACCGGTGAGTTCACCGCTCTGAGCCCAGTATTCGACTTCGTCCAGGGCGTAGTCGGCCAGCGGATTCACGCTGAAGAAGCCCGCGAGCCGATCGCGGCGCGGCTTTACCTGGTCGGCGACATAGCGGTTCTCGGCGCGCGCACGTTCGGCGCTGTCGAACGGGGTGCCCGCGAGTTCGGGCATGCCGTAGAAATAGCCCAGCGAGAGCAAGGCGCCCTTTTCCAGTCCCGCCCGGTCCAGCGCCCGCAACGCGTCATCGGCCGTGGTAACGGGCGCGACCCGCATCCCCTCCGGGCAGGCCGGAGGCAGTTTTTCGCACACGGCATCCCAGGCGGCGACCGCGTCGGCCGAGCGGATGTGCATGTGGTGGTCGGCGCCCGACAACCCGGCGGAAACTGGTTCGGCTGCATTGGATGCGCCGGCAGTCAGTAACAGAAGGGAGAGGCAGCGTGCGATGTGCTTGTTCATGATTCGTTCGCCAGTGGAGCTGAAGTGAGCCGATACGATACACCGTCATCGAGTTCGTCGCCGCTTATGTCTCATGCGTTGCCAGGGTGGCTTGAGGGCACACCCGACAAATTTTTCGAACAAGTTCGAACCTTGTCCCGGAGGTGATACGTGCAAAAGCCACCGCGAGGGTGGCTTTTGCACGTATGGCGCGCCCGACAAGATTCGAACTCACGACCTCTGCCTTCGGAACACGCCAATTCGAATGTAAAGTACTGATTTAATTCATACTAACTGGCGCGACGCCCATTGCATTTGCAGTACTTTGCACGACTGTGCAGCACTCAGTCACACAATTCTCACACAGTTGGGTCTCTCATATATTCGGGGCGGTTCACATAATCCTACAGAAGAATCTTCAGCGGCGCCTGCAATTGGTGATAGCAACGCATCCCTGCCCCTGCGGCTACCACGGCGACAAGAGTGACCGCTGCAATTGTTCGGCGGAACAGGTGCAGCGCTATCGAGGCAGGATCTCCGGCCCGCTGCTGGACCGGATCGACCTCTTTGTCGATGTGGCGCGCCCGAAGCAGGTCATCCTACCGGGCAATAGCCAGGCCGGTGAGACCAGCGCTGCGGTCAGGAGAAGAGTGGTCGCAGCCCACCGCGTCCAGATCAGGCGCCAGGGCGTGGCCAACAGCCATCTGACCGCCGCCGGAATGAAGAGCCATTGCCGACTCGACGCCGAACAACAGGCATTCTTCGAACAGGCCGCAAGGCAGCTAAAGCTGTCACCCCGCGGCTGCCAGCGAGTACTGAAAGTAGCGCGGACCGTTGCGGATCTGGACGGCGCCGAAAGTATTGATCAGGACCACCTGGCCGAAGCGATCGGGTTCAGGCAGCCAGCGCGACGGTGATTGAGCGGGCAACCACCAGTGGGAGACGACGATCCACTTTCTGGTTTGTGGCGGACCCGCGTACCAGCCGTCCATTTTCCTACATCCATTAAGGGACAAAGGCCACAGACAATGACCCGGCAAGACCTAACCATGAACGGAGTGCTCAACCTGTTCGTGCCTGGTGCCCGCTCCGTCCCCGATTACTGCTGCTCCCGCCTACCACCGCCACCGGCCAGAACAAACGGCGCTCTATGCCATTGTCGCCGAACATTACCCGCGCTTCGTCGAGGAAATCGTACAATCAGGTGGCAACCTGCCCAAGTTCGTCCATCAGGAGTTCGAGGACTACCTCAAGTGCGGGCTGCTGAAGCACGGCTTTCTGCGCGTCAAGTGCAACGGCTGCCGTCATGAGCACCTGGTCGCCTTTAGCTGCAAGCGCCGAGGGTTTTGCCCCAGCTGCGGTGCGCGCCGCATGGTGGAGTCGGCTGCCCACTTGGTCGATCACGTGTTCCCTGGTGCGCCCGTGCGGCAATGGGTGCTGACCTTTCCGTTCCCCCTGCGCTTCCTGTTTGGTAACGATCCCCAGGCATTAACCGCCGTACTGGCCGTGGTGCAGCGCGCCCTCTCGACCTTTGTGATTCGGCACTCGGGACTCACCGTGACTTCCGGCGCCCGCACCGGCGCAGTTACTCTGATCCAGCGCTTCGGCTCGGCGCTCAACCTGAATGTCCACCTGCACATGCTGTTCCTCGATGGTGCCTACTCCTTTTATGGTAATCGGCCGACCTTCCACCGCGCCCGCCGCCCTGCCGGCGAAGAACTGAACGAGCTGCTCGACACCCTCAGCCACCGCATCGTGCGCGTGCTGGAGCACCGCGGCCTGTTGATTGCCGACCCGGAGTACCCCTATCTGGACCTGGAACCCGGCTCCAGCCTGGATCAATTGCAGGCGGCGTCCATTGCCTACCGCATCGCTATCGGCCCGCATGCCGGGCGCAAGGCGCTGACCCTGTACAGCGTGCCGCCAGT
>JASFKQ010000322.1:0-3451 GCA_050118555.1 Lysobacterales bacterium | reverse complement strand
AACACGTCGCCGACCGCGGCGAATGGGGCCGCATCGTGCCCACTGGCCACGGGCTCGGAGTCGCCGCCCAGTACAGCTTTCTGAGCTACGTCGCGGCCATCGTCGAAGTGGCGGTCGGTGACGATGGGAGCTGGAGCGTGCCGCGCGTCGACCTGGCGATCGACTGCGGGCGCTACGTAAACCCGGACCGCGTGCGGGCGCAGATGGAGGGCGCCGTCATTTTCGGGCTCAGCGTGGCCCGTGAGGGCGCCATTACTGCCTCCGGCGGCCGGATCGACCAGGGTAATTTCAACGACTATCGGGTTCTGCGGATCGGCCTGACCCCCGAGACACGGGTTCACCTCATCGAGAGCGACGCGCCGCCGGCCGGCGTGGGCGAACCCGGCGTGCCGCCGATCGCGCCGGCGACGGCCAACGCGCTCTTCGCCGCCACCGGCAAGCGGTTTCGCGAATTACCGCTGGGGACGAAACTGGACCTCGGCCAGGGGTGAGGGCATGCAGAAAAAGGTAGCGTTCGAGTCGTCGGCGGGCTTCACGCTCGCCGGCGTGCTGCACCTGCCGGACGCGGGCCCGACGCGCGCCAATGCCCTGTTCGCGCACTGCTTCACCTGCACCAAGGACGTCAAGGCGGAATACAACATCGCCGAGGCGCTTTGCAGCGAGGGCATCGCCGTGCTGCGCTTCGACTTCACCGGTCTGGGTCAAAGCGAGGGTGAATTCGCGGACACACGCTTTTCCGGCAATGTCCAGGATCTGCTGGACGCCGCTGAATTCATGGGCAGCGAGCGGCGGGCGCCCGAGATCCTGGTCGGCCATTCGCTGGGCGGCACCGCGATCCTGGCCGCGGCGCAGCGGATCGATTCGGCGAAGGCGGTCGCCACCATCGGCTCGCCGGCCGAGGCCCGGCATGTGCTGGGTTTGCTGCAGGACGAGATGGAGACCATCGAGGAGAAGGGCGAAGCGGAGGTGAAGCTGGCCGGCCGTACCTTCCGTATTCGCAAGGATTTCGTGGACGACGTGCGCTCGCAGTCGGTGCGCGACACGATCAAGGATCTGCGGCGGGCGCTGCTGGTGATGCATTCGCCCGTGGACGAGGTGGTGCCGGTGGAGGAGGCGGCGCGTATATACGAAAGCGCGATGCACCCCAAGAGCTTCATATCGCTGGACACGGCCGATCACCTGCTGACGAAGGAGCGGGACTCGCGGTACGCCGGGCATGTACTGGCAGCCTGGGCCAGCCGCTTCATCCACGACCCTGACGAAGATATCGAGCCGGCCATCTACCATACGGGTCACGTCGTGGCGTCGGGTAAGCCGGAGGACATTTTCCGGGTCTCGATCAACGCCGATGGGCACCCGATGAAGGGCGACGAGCCGGAACAGTACGGCGGAACCGACGCGGGGCCTTCGCCCTACGATCTCCTGTCGGCCGCGCTGGCCAGTTGCACGGTGATGACGCTGAACATGTATTCGCGCCGGAAACGGCTGCCGCTGGAGTCTGTCCGGGTCGACGTGCAGCACGGAAAGGTGCACGCGAAAGACTGCCTCGATTGCGAAGGGACTTCGGGTCAGATCGACCGATTCGTCCGCACCATTTACCTGCAGGGCGAACTGGACGACGCGCAACGGCAGCGCATCCTGGAGATCGCCGACCGTTGCCCCGTGCACCGGACCCTGCATGGTGAAATCCGCATCGACAGCAGCCTGCAGGACTGAGATCAGCCGCCTGGCCGGGTCATCTTGAAATCATGGGCGGCCCCGCTATAGTGAGGGCCAGAAAGCATGGCTCGCCCCGGGATCGGGCCGGGACGTGCAGCTTCCCACCCAACAGGAAACGATAATGCACCAGACACCGCTGCACGAGGCGCATCTCGCCGCCGGAGCCCGCATGGTGGAGTTCGCCGGCTGGGAGATGCCCATCAACTACGGTTCCCAGATCGAGGAGCACCATCAGGTCCGCAAAGATGCCGGCATGTTCGACGTCTCTCACATGACCGTGCTCGATCTACGCGGGTCAGGGGCACGGACTTTTCTCTCGCGGCTGCTCGCCAACGACGTGGGCAGGCTGCAGTCCCGGGGCAAGGCTCTGTACAGCTGTATGCTCAATGAGCGTGGCGGCGTGATCGACGACCTCATCACGTATTTCATGGACGATGAGTGGTTCCGTGTCATCGTCAACGCGGCGACGCACGACAAGGACCTGGATTGGCTCAATCGTCAGAAGGCGGGATTCGACGTCTCGGTGACGGAGCTCACCGATCTTGCGATGATCGCGGTCCAGGGGCCAAGGGCACGCGCCGCCGTGCATGGCTTGCTGCCGGCGGAACTGGTGGAACGCGCCGAACCGCTGCAACCGTTCAACGCCGTCAGTCGCGGGCGGCTGTTCATTGGCCGTACCGGTTACACGGGCGAGGACGGTTACGAGGTGCTGTTGCCCGCCGGGGAAGCACCGGTGTTCTGGGACGGGCTGCTGGCCGAGGATGTGAAACCGTGTGGCCTCGGAGCGCGGGATACGCTGCGGCTCGAGGCGGGAATGAACCTGTACGGCCAGGACATGGATGAAGACGTCACCCCCCTCGAATCCGGTCTGAGCTGGACCGTGGCGATGAAGGACGATCGCGAATTCATCGGCCGTGAAGCGCTCGAGCGGCAGAAAGCAGCGGGCGTGAAGTACCGGCTGACAGGTCTCGTGCTCGAGGGGCGCGGCGTGCTGCGGCACGGCCAGACCGTGCTCACGGAAGCCGGCGAGGGCGTGACCACCAGCGGCAGCTTTTCGCCGACGCTGCAGCGGGCCATCGCGTTCGCGCGGCTGCCCGTGGACGCAACGGGAAACTGCGAGGTGGACATCCGTGGCAAGCGAATTGCGGCGCGAATCGTGAAGTTGCCATTCGTCCGCAACGGCAAGCCATGCAACGACGTTCTGTAAGCGCTGGATGCGGCAAAGAACCCGGTGCTAGAATGATTTCCGCAACTCCTCGAGGGACCAACACAAATGAGTGAGATTCCATCTGACCTGCTCTACCGGGAAAGCCACGAGTGGGTTCGCTATGACGACGACGGCACCGCGACTGTCGGGATTACCGACCATGCCCAGGCGCAGCTCGGCGACATGGTGTTCGTCGAATTGCCGGAGCCGGGCATGAGCTATGAGCAGGGCGACGCTTGCGCGGTGATCGAGTCCGTCAAAGCGGCCTCGGACGTGTACGCGCCGCTGACCGGCGAGGTGATCGAACCCAACGGTGCGCTGGAAGACTCGCCCGAGCTCGTGAACACCGACCCCTACGGCGACGGCTGGCTGTTCCGTGTGCAACTGGCGGATACGTCAGAGCTGGACGGACTGATGGACCCGGACGCCTATTCGGAATCGCTCGAGAGCTGAGTTTTCCGCGGCACCCGTACGTAGGAGCGGCCATTGGCCGCGATTAGCCAACCGGGCCACCGCAGTCAATCG
>JASFKQ010000321.1:0-3459 GCA_050118555.1 Lysobacterales bacterium | reverse complement strand
GCTTGCTCTTCTGCTGATCCTGTTTACCACAGGAGTACCGCTGGCCCAGGCCCAGACCGACGGCTGTACGGCCGATTCGTGGGCGCCGGAAGTCGCCTATTCACGCGGCGACGTGGTGGCCTGGGTTTATCACGAGTGGACGGCCAAGCGGAATACCACGGGCGTCGAGCCCGGCACCCACAAGCCCACCTGGCGGGACCTGGGCGCCTGTGCGGCGGAACCGCCCGACCCACCGCCTCCGCCGCCACCGCCCCCGTCGGATCCCACCCCGATGCAGATCTTCGGTGTCTGGCACGCCGGCAATAACTACGCGGACTGGTCCCTGCCGCGGGATACGCGTCCGGACGGTGAATTCGATTGGGCCAACCACTGGATCATCGACCGTGGTGACGGTGAGCCCTCGGTCAACCTGGTGGTGCTGAGCTTCCTGAATCCGCTGGAAGTGCTCGCCATGGACCCGGACGATACGACAACGGGTGTTCCGATTGGCATGACGCAGGACGTGGTCGACTACTTCGCTGACGCCGGCATCCGCGTGATGATGTCGATCGGAGGCATCACCTACACGGATTACTGGGACGAGGCGCTGGACCTGGATCCGGTCCAGCTGGGATGGAATGCCGCGGCCATCGCCGCACATTTCGGGGTCGGCATCGAGATCGACTACGAGCGCAACACCGGCGCGAACCTGGCGGGCCTGCAGGCCTTCGTCGACGCCTACCGTGCCGAGCATCCTTACGATGCAACGGGCGCCAATCCGGCCGCCCGGCTCACCATCGACCTGGCCGCCGGCGACCGCTGGCTGCAGGAAATCACCCGCTATGCCACCGAGAACTGGCTGGACAACGCCAACCCGGTGCTGGACTACGCCAACGCCATGGTGGCGCGTGCTTCCGGCACGCCCGACGAATGGCAGGAGCATGTCGACGGCAAGCCCCAGTACGACCCGCCGATTCCGCCGTTGGCGCCGAACCGCTTCACCGGCGGGCTGTATCTGAAGGGCAACCTGGCCAACTGCACGGATTTCTATGGTTCCGAGCAGTTCGCCTATGGCGACTACGTGCAGACGGTGACGCCGAACGGCGCGGGCACCACCCCCGGCATGCTCGGCTTCATGTTCTGGGCTGCTGAGTACCCCTCGGCGCGCAAGAACTACGTGGGCACGGTGCCGCCGAACAGCTGTGAAGGCGGCATGGGCGTCGCCAGTTTGGTGTTCAATATCCAGGCACCGATGCCGGCGCTGCGGCAGGAGTAAAATCCCGCCCCGGTCTAGTGGTTCATCGTCGGGGGATAGCCCAGCGCCATCTCGAAGAACATGTTGATCTCCACGATGTCGCCGACGTAGCGCACCGTGTGGGCGTCGATGCGGTCCACGTTGGGCAGGTAAGAGATCATTTCCGCCGCATCCGCGTTCTTGTAGGAAAGGTCGAGCGTCAGCGGGCCCGCGATCGTGAAGGGCGGAATCTCATCCCGGCGCCTCAGGCCCGCCAGGGTTTTTTCCCGAATCAGGGCCTGCGCCGCTTTCGGCATCAGGCTGCGGCCGGCGGTGCGGCTGCTGTGCCACTTCACCACGGCGCCCTCCATCGGCCCAACGACCTCGCTGACCTCGCTCACGGCCGCGTCGTCGCCGCTGACCATCACCACCGGCACGCCGAAGTGGCCGGCGATCAGCGCGTTGATGGCGCCCTCGCTCATCGCTCGGCCGTTGATCTTCACCGAGTAGAAATCCGCGCTGGACTGGGTGTGGGCCAGGATGCCCTGCGGATTGTCCGCACTGGCGTGATAGCCGATAAAGATCGCCGCGTCGAAGGTCGCGTCGATGCCCTCCATCATGCCCAACGGCCGCGGCCAGGAGCGCACGATCTGGATGTCCTGCGGCAATTCGTCCAGCAGCAGGTTCAGGCCGTTGCCGTGTGAATCGCTGACCACGATGTCCTTTGCGCCCGCCTCGCGGGCCGCCTCGATGGCGGCGTTCACCTCCGCGGTCATGAAGCCCCGGAATCGCTCATAGTCGAAGCCGCCCGGCCCCAGCTGGTTGCCGGTGACCACGCCGGCGACGCCTTCCATGTCGGCGGATATGTAGACCTTGAGGTCTTTCGCATAGGCTTCGTGCGCCGGCATCGCCAGTGCCCAGATGAACAGGAGAATGGGGATCAGAATGTGTTTCAGGGCGGACTTCATGGCTGGTCTCCTCCATAGGCAGGTGCAGTATATCCGCCCGGCCTGGCTGGCGAGAGGCTGAAACAGGACTTCATGGCGCACAACGAGGCGGTCAAGGCAGCCATCCTGCAGCGGGCTCGCGTCATCAGGCGGGCGTCGGCTCCGGCGCACGGACCGGGAAGGACTCGGGATGGGCTTCCAGGTAACTGTCGATCGAATCCGGGTTGCCGCACAGAAACAGCTGGTCGTCTTCTTCGATGGTGAAGTCGGAATCGAAGCGCACCAGGACTTCACCCGCTCGCGCCAGCGCCACGACCCGGCAGCCGATTCGCGCCAGCTCGTCGACACGCCAGGGATGCTGTCCGGCCAGGCCGAAGGCCAGAACCCGGCTGACCCGGAGCTCCGGCTCCACATCGACATATTCCTCTCCCAGCAACTGGACGGCCAGCAGCTCACCCGCGACGTTGTCGATCGACAGGGCAAAATCCACCCCGAGTCGGTGCAGGCGATCGACGCTGTGGGATTGGTTCACCCGCGCCATAAGCGGCACGTCGGGCATCGATTCCCGCACGACCGCGGCCAGGAACTGGGTCTCCGAATCATTGCCGATGGCCAGGATGATGGCCCTGGGCTTGCACTCGTCCATGGCCTTCAGCACATCCGGGTCGAGTACGTTGCCAACGATATCCACGCCATCCAGCGGCTGGTCGTTGACCACCGTGACGGGCTCGTTGACGTCCTTGAGCATTTCGGCGACCTTGCTGCCCACTTCGCCGTAGCCGCAGACCAGGAAGGGTCCGCTGCGCGCCAGCGGTTGGGCCTGTTCACCCAGTCTTTCCAGGGCGGCGTGGCTGCCGATGGCGACAACCACGCTACCTGCCGCGATCACCGTATCGGGGCTCGGCATCTCGATGAACTGTCCGCCCGACCACATGCCGACGATACTGACGCCCAGTTTTCTGAGACCGGCCTGCTGCAGCGTCTGCCCGGCGAGTGAGCTCGTCACCGGGACGCGCAGTTTGAAAACACCGACGTCCCCGCCCAGTTCCTGCACGTTTCTCACCCGGGCGGTGAGCCAGCGGCTGGCCCGTGTGGCGAGCGCGGCGGCCAACAGGTGTTTGGGCGTGTAGACGGCGGTTGCGCCCAGTTGCTGCAGCGGCAATCGGTGCAGCGGGGTCTGGGCGAACGCCAGGATCGAGCCGCTGAAATCCCCTTCGCGCAGCATCATGATCAGGGCGGCGTTGTCGTGGTCACTGCCGTTGGCGACGACCGCCGAGATGCGTTGAATCTCGTCCCGCG
>JASFKQ010000320.1:0-3472 GCA_050118555.1 Lysobacterales bacterium | reverse complement strand
CGAAGCGGCCTCTCTATTCGGTGCTCGACGCTTCTTTGATCACCGATACGTTCGGCGTCAGGCCCCGCGGGCTGCAGGAATCGCTGAGGGCCTGCCTGGAGGACATGCGAATCAATGAGCAATAAGATTGAACAGAGGCCCATGGTGCCGGTGATACTGTCCGGGGGTTCGGGCACGCGCCTGTGGCCCGTGTCGCGGCGGGCGCACCCCAAACCCTTCATGCGCCTGGTCGACGGCGAGTCCCTGGCCGAGAAAACGTTCCGTCGGGCACTTTCCGAAGCCGGCGCCGCACCGGTGCTGACGGTAACGAGCCGGGATTACTATTTCTACACGCGGGATCTTTACGATGAGGTCGACGGGCATCAGCACGAGCATCCGTTTCTGCTCGAGCCCATCGGCCGCAACACCGCGCCGGCGATTGCGCTGGCCGCACTGTATCTCGAGGCCACACTCGGAGCCGACGCACTGATGCTCGTGCTTCCCGCCGACCACCTGATTCGGGACGAACGGCGTTTCGCCACAGCTGTGGAAGACGCCCGAAAACTGGCGCAACAGGGATACCTCGTCACGTTCGGTGTGCATCCCACGCACCCGGAAACCGGGTATGGCTATATTCGCAAGGGCGACCCCATCGAGGGTTCGTCCGGGCATTCGGTCGCGGCTTTTGTCGAAAAGCCGGACGAATCAACCGCCAAAGATTATGTCCAGTCGGGTCGCTATGACTGGAATTCCGGCATGTTCTGCTTTTCCGCCGCCGCGTACCTGGAAGCCCTGGGTCGGCATGCCCCCGAGGTCGCGAGCTGCGCGCGGGCCTGCTGGAAGACCATGGATCACTCCGTGCAGCCGATGGAAATACCGCTGGCGCCGTTCAAGGAGTGTCCGTCGATATCGGTCGACTACGCCGTGATGGAGAGAGCCGGCAACTGCGCGGTGGTCGGCGGCGATTTCGGATGGAGTGATATCGGCTCGTGGAAGGCGATGAGCGAGTTGTACGAAAGCGATGAGGCCGGCAACCGAATCCAGGGCAAAGCGGTGCTGGTGGAGAGCCGGAATTGCTTCGTGCAGGGCGAGGACCGCCTGGTCGCCGCCGTCGGTGTCAACGACCTGGTCATCGTGGACACCGGAGACGCGGTCCTGGTGGCGAACCGGGACCGGGTCCAGGATGTGAAGGAAGTCGTCAATCAGCTGAGTGAGCTCAAGGACTCGGCAGCCGAGTTCCACAAGACTGTTTACCGGCCCTGGGGCAGCTACTCGGTGCTGGAAGACGCCGACGACTGCAAGGTCAAGCGGCTGGTAGTGAAACCCGGACAGGTGCTTTCGCTGCAGATGCACCATCGCCGCGCCGAGCACTGGACTGTCATCAGCGGCGAGGCCAAGGTGCGTATCGACGACGACGAGTTCATCCTGGGGCCCAATGAATCGACATACATCCCGGCGAATACCCGTCATCGCCTGGAAAACCCGGGCGCGAAGAACATTCACCTGATCGAAGTCCAGACCGGGGACTATTTCGGTGAGGATGACATCATTCGCTACGAGGACATATACGGCCGCGTGAAATGAACAGGAACCTTTTTGTGACTGCCACGGCGCTCCTGGCCCTGATGGGCAGCCAGCCGGAACCGGCAGCGGCTGCCGGGCCGAACGCATCGGCAGCTGCCCAAAGCCATACCCCGGACTACCGAGAGCAGATCATGGACTGGAGGCAGCGGCGTTACGACCGGCTGAAGAGCGAAAGCGGGTGGCTCACCCTGGTTGCACTCGAATGGCTGCAGGATGGCCGCAACCGCGTAGGCAGCGGCGGGGATGCCGATATACACATCCCGGGTGGACCGGAGTACTGGGGGGACATCTATGTCGAAGGCGACAAGTGCCGTTTCGTCCCCGCCAAGGGAGCACCGGTGGAAGTGAACGGCGCGCCCGCTCGTGAAATCGACCTGGTTGCCGATGTCGACGGCGAACCGACCATTGTCAGCAGCGGCACGCTCAGCTGGTACGTGATATTCCGCGAATCATATGCGGTGCGCGTCAAGGACTCCCAAGCGCCGACGCGGGTCCAGTTCGAGGGCGTGGACTACTACCCGATCGACCCGTCGTGGCGAATCGAAGGCCGTTTCACTACGGCGCCTGAGGGCGAAACCATCGAAATCGGCAACGTGCTCGGGCAGCTCAGCGACACCCCCGTGTTCGGCACTTTCGAATTCGAGCGCGACGGACAGTCTTTCAGCTTGGTGGGCGTTCGCGAAGAGGGCACGCCGCTAGTCTGGTTCCTGTTCGCGGACCCGACCAACGGCCGCGAAACGTACGGGGCCGGTCGTTTTCTCTACAGTGACGATGTTCCTGAAGATGGGCGGTTGGTGGTCGATTTCAACAAGGCCTACAACCCGCCCTGCGCATTCAACCACTACTCCACATGCCCGATTCCGCCGCAGGAGAACCGCTTCGCCGTGCCCGTCCGGGCCGGCGAGAAAATGTACCATCACGATTGAGTGGAGCGGTTCCGGCCGCAGCGGGCCGGGCGGGGAAGGGTTCAGCTGGAGCGGGTCTGCATCCATTGGCGGCGCAGAACGAGAAAGAGCGCCACCCAGGTGGATGAGAACAGCGGGGTGTCGCCCCTGCGCCTGGTTTTCGGTTTGGGTTCAGTCATGGTCGTGGTCGCTGCAAGTTCCATCGGTTTCTCTTCTGTCTTCATTTCCGGAGTGCTTTCCAGTCCTTCAATGTTTTAGACGCAGTCTATGTCCGGACGGTTACAGTACTACTTCAGTTTCCGGCTTCGGCTCGTCGCAAATACCGGTGGGCTGGTGCGTTACTTCCTGCCCAACTCCCGGTCGATTTCGAATTCTTTCGACGTCACGAACGCTTCCATTCTTTCCAGGCGATGGTTCAGTTCCCGGAAGCGGTGCCGCAATGCGCCGAACACGTCGGAAGGTGCCGTGCTGACTCCGCGCCAGAATTCCGCCTGCTCTGGCGTCTCGTACAAGTCCACCGGCTTCACCGGCAGGACGATTGCGAGCACCAGGTAGCTGATGATCACGAAGCCTGCGAACGGCGGAAACAGCATCAACAGCACGATTACCAGCCTCGTGCCCTTGACGTTGAAGCCGAAGTACTCGGCAATTCCGGCGCACACGCCGGCCAGCATGGCATTTTCCCGGTCGCGAAACAGCCGGTGGGGATTCTTGCGCTTGTAGAACTCCTTCATGAACGCTTTCTCCATTCCGGCGACTCGATGTCCAGGATGCGCTCCAGGGTCACGATGCGCTCTTCCATTCGGTTAGCCGATTCCCATACTTCACTGAGCATCTTTTCATCTTCTGCCGTCAGGCCCTTGGATGTTTTCCACTTCGTCACGTAGTGAAAGATGATCCACAGCGGCAAGCAGACCGTGATAAAGAGAACAGGAATAAGCTCGCTCATTACTTGGTCTCCTTGTCTTCGCCGACCTTGTTTTTCAGCTCAGCCAGTTCCGCCT
>JASFKQ010000319.1:0-3562 GCA_050118555.1 Lysobacterales bacterium | reverse complement strand
AGGCTGCGGCGGCCCGGTGGCCCAATCGCGACCAACGGTCGCTCCTACGGGTGCCCGATCGAAACCCGCCGTTGGGGCGGATCAAAGCCCGCCGTAGGACCGAGCCTTGCTCGGGATAAGCTGTGACTAACCCCCGTCCGACTGTTTTTCGATCTGTTTGTCGGTCTTGTCCAGCGCGTCCATGTACTGCTTTTCGACGTTCTGGGCCTTCTTGAGGGGGACGAGTTCGGGGGCGATGAAGGTTTCCTCGACTGGCGGCGTGGGTTCACGCGGCCAGAGGGCAAAGGCAAGCAACAGCACGACGATTAGCAGGATGAGAAATCTCATCTTTCAGAAGCCATCTCCGGAATACCTGTACGTCTTCATTCTAGCAGGTCCTCCTGGTCCTCTCCGGGCCGCGGCGCGCTCGTTTGCAGCGGATCGATCAGCTTGACCCGTTTGCCGCCGAAGAACACCGCCTTGAATTCCTTGCGGCTCACGGACACGTAGCGCTCGTTGCCGCCGATTTCGACCTGGGAGCCTTCACGCAGCGCGTAGCCCTCTTCGTCGACCCGCACCACCATGGTCGCCTTCTTGCCGGTGTGGCAAATCGTTTTCAGCTCTTCCAGTTGGTCAGCCCAAGCCAGCAGGTAGCGGCTGCCTTCGAACAACTCGCCCTGGAAATCAGTGCGCAGACCGAAGCAGAGCACCGGAATGTTCAGCCGGTCAACCACCTCGGTCAGCTGGAATACCTGGTCACGGGTGAGGAATTGCGACTCGTCGACCAGTACGCAGTGGACATTCTTCTGCTCCAGCGCGCCCTTGACCGTTTCGAACAGGTCGCTGTCGCGGCCGAAGATCTCCGCCTTCGCCTCGAGACCGATGCGCGAACGGATCATACCGACCTTGTAACGGTCATCCATCCCAGGAGTGAACAACAGAGGATTCATGCCGCGCTCGTGGTAGTTGTGCGCGGACTGCAGCAACGCGGTGGTTTTACCGGCATTCATCGCCGAGTAGTAGAAGTAAAGTTTAGCCACGGCTCTCTTGCTCGCTTTCGATGAACTCGTGCACCAGCGACAGGGCCTCCTTCCTCTCGGTCAGGGCCAACAGCACGAGCAGGTCGCCCGGGCGCGCCTTCTCGAGTGCCCGGGCGGTCGCCACGCGCGGCCCGGGATGGACCTCGACGGCATCTTCCGGCATCCCGCAGCGAAGCGCCTCGCCCCGGATCAGGTCCGCCACTTCGAACGGCTGGCGACCGCGTTCGTAACCCGGGAGATCGGCAACCAGCAGCCGGTCCGGCTGCATTTCGCAGGCGGCGCGCACGAGCGCGGCGATGTCTTCGTCCTTTCGGTCGCCGGCCTGACCCATCAGCAGCACGACCCGCTGCGCCGGAACCTGTTTCACCGTGTCGGCCAGCGCAGCCATGCCGTGCTGATTGTGCGCGAAGTCGACCACGATGCGCACCATACCGCCCTTCATTTGGCATTCGAACCAGTTGCCGCGGCCCGGGTTGTCCGACTCGTCACCCCGAAAGCGCATCAGCCCCTCGCGGATCGCCTCTTCCCCGAGGCGCAGGGCGACGGCCACCGACATCGCGGCCAGGGCGTTGGCAAAGTTGTGGCGGACCAGGCCACCATGGGTGGCGGTGACGTCTTTCGCCCGCATCACGCGCCGGCAATCGCCGCCCTCGGCTGTCACCAGCCAGCCATCATCCAGAAAACAGGCCACGCCGCCAGCCGCCAGCGCTTTACGGACCCGGGCATTGTCGGCATCCAGGCTGAACCAGGCAATGCGCTTACCGAGCGTTTCCCCGTAAGCGGCCACGCCCTCATCGTCCGCGTTGAGCACCAGCGTACCGTCGGGACCCAGCGCGCGGCTGACGATGAACTTGGCCGGGATCAGTTCCTCGACCGAGTTGATGCCGTATTCCCCTAGATGGTCGGCGGCGACGTTGGTGATCACCGCGACGTCCGCGCTTTCCACGCCCAGCCCACGCCGGAGCAACCCGCCGCGCGCCACCTCCAGCACGGCCATCTCCAGGTCGGGCTGCCGCAACAACATGCGCGCCCCGCCGGTGCCGGAGTAGTCACCGGTGTCGATGACCCGGTCACCCACCCGGATGAAATCAGTCGAAGTGAGGCCGGTACCGTAACCTGCGGCAGTCATGATGGCGGCGGTCATCCGGACCGTTGTCGACTTGCCGTTGGTGCCCGTTACCAATGCGACCGGCACGGATTTGAGCGAATCCCAGGCTATTTCCTCGATGGAGGGCAAGGTCGACGGTGTCCACACCTGCGCCGTCTTTCCATAGCCCACCGATACCTGGTCGTCGTCCCACAGGAAGGGCACGCCGCGTTCGTGCGCGGACCGCTGAATGGCCAACAGGCGGGAATTCCGCTCATCGTCGAACAACCTGGTCAACCGTGGAACTTCTTCCGACGGGTCGGGTTCCGGGCCTTCCCCGAGCTCATGCAGCGCACTGGCCCAGGCCACCTCGTTCAGTTCACACATCGAGTAGAGCGCGTCGATAGGTGCGCTGATCAGCAGGCTGGCGCCGCCTTCGAATACCCGGTAGCAGGTCGACTCGTCAGGCAGGCCGACCGCGTCGAGCCATCTTCGCGCCGCTTTCTCCCAGGCCCCGACCAGGGGTTCCACCGGGGCGTCGATGGCCGCATCGATGATGGCGCTGGGCCGGTCCCAGTACAGGTTGGCGCCCGTGAGTCGCCGGCTGTCCTCGAGTTTGAACATCACAACATTCGCGCTCATCAGTCCGATTCTTCGTCCACGCGGGCGATGCGCACTCCCCGTTCGTCGCGGATCAACTCCGCGCCCGGCTCGAGCCTGAACGCGTCGGGGTCAGCCTGTACGAAACCTTGCGTCGGTGCGGCCTCCGGCTCGAGTTCCGGGCCGCCCTCACCGACCTGGTATTGCGCGACCTGTTTCCAGCAGCGCTTGATGTTGTCGCCGAAGATCACCACCAGGTCGCCTTCCTGCGCCATGCCCATGGAGGCTTCGACGGCCTCGGGTTCACTGGGAATCACCTCGATGTGGTCCTCTTCGATACCCTGTTCGATGAGCCGTGCACGCAGCATCTGCGGCACCTCGTCGGGGCCGCGGCCGCGGCGATGATCATCGGCTTTGCAGATGTAGTGGTCGTAATGGCCGGCGACGGCGTCGGCGATGGCGAGTATGTCCTCGTCGCGCCGGTCGCCCGGGGCCGACAGCACGCAGATACGCCGGCCCCGCGTCTCCAGCCTGTCCACCACCTGGCTGATGCTGGTGACGGCGTGGGCGTTGTGGCCATAGTCCAGGATCACCCGGAATGGGTGCTCGTCGAACACGTTCATGCGCCCTGGCGCCTGGAAATAGGTGGAATCGAAGGTGCGCAGGCCGTGACGGATGTCCTCCAGCGACTTGCCCAGGCTGAAGGCCAGCGCCGCCGCGAACATCGCATTCTGCACGTTGTGGGTGGCCTTGCCTTCCATGGTCGCCGGTATCAGATGCGTCCACAGCAGCTGGTAATGGGTGCCGTTGTCGTACAGCGTGATCATGTCGCCGTTGATGCCCTGTTCCAGCACCA
>JASFKQ010000318.1:0-3564 GCA_050118555.1 Lysobacterales bacterium | reverse complement strand
AGAACGGGGCAACAAAGGGGCGGCACTGACCACCTACCTGTCACTGGCGGGCCGCTACCTGGTCCTCATGCCGACCAATCCGAAAGCGGGCGGTGTTTCCCGGCGCATCTCGGGCGAGGACCGCCAGGAACTGCGCGAGCAGCTGCAGCAGGTCATCGCGCCGGACAACGTCGGCATCATCGTCCGCACCGCGGGTGTCGGGCGTGAGGCAGAGGAACTGCAGTGGGACCTGGATTACCTGCTGCAGCTGTGGAATGCCATCGAGAAAGCAGCCTCCGAAAAACCGGCGCCGTTCCTGATATACCAGGAGAGCAATTTGTTTATCCGGGCGTTGCGCGACCACCTGCGTAATGACATCGGCGAAATCCTGATCGACAACGAGAAGGTATTCAACGACGCGCGCGAGTTCGTGCAGCAGGTGATGCCGCACAATGCCCGCAAGCTCAAGTTCTACAGCGACCCGGTCCCCCTCTTCAACCGCTTCCAGATCGAGAGCCAGATCGAATCGGCTTTTGCGCGCACGGTGCATTTGCCATCCGGCGGCTCCGTCGTTATCGACCACACCGAGGCGATGTTGTCGATCGACATCAACTCGGCCCGTGCCACCAAGGGAAGCGACATCGAGGACACCGCGTACAAGACCAATCTCGAAGCGGCCGACGAAATTGCCCGCCAGCTGCGCTTGCGTGACCTCGGCGGCCTGATCGTGATCGACTTCATCGACATGATGGACCGCAAACACCAGCGGTCCGTTGAAGACCGTTTGCGCCATGCGCTGCAGATCGACAAGGCGCGTGTGCAGACCGGCCGGATTTCCCGCTTCGGACTCCTGGAGATGTCGCGTCAGCGCCTGCGGCCTTCCCTGGGTGAGTCGAGTCAGGAGTCGTGCCCGCGATGCAGCGGGCACGGGCGTATTCGAAGCGTGGAATCCCTCGCCCTCTCGATCCTCAGGCTGGTCGAGGAAGAGGCGATGAAGGAATACACCGGGCAGATCCTGGTGCAGGTGCCCAGCACCGTGGCCAACTTCCTGTTGAACGAAAAGCGCAAGACGCTGCTGCAGATTGAATCCAGGCACGACGTTCCCGTCATGATCCTTGCGAATGAGTACATGGAACGGCCGAAATTCGAAATCCACCGTGTGCGGCAGTCTGAAGTTACCGAGGTTGCGAGTTACGAGCGTATCGAAGAACCGGCCCCGCCCACGACCGGAGCCGGCCGTGGGACGGGCGCAGCTACGCCCGCAGCCGCCCCCGCGGTGAGCGGACTGATGCCATCCCGACCGGCGCCCATGCGTGAGGAGAAGGCGGAGAAAGAAAAGGAAAAGGAAAAGGAAAAGGTCAGCTTCTTTGGTCAGCTCTTCGCACGCCTGTTCGGCAGCGCGGATGAGGAGGCTGCCGGAAAGCAGCGCGACACAGCAAAGCCGAAGCCGGCAAAAGCCGAGCGCCCGGCCGAAGCGCCCAAACAGCGCAAGACGCAGGGGCAGCCCAAGCGCGACGCTGATGCCAGGGATCGCTCTGGCCAGCGCAGCACGAAGAAGAAAAAGACACGAAAGGCGCCCGAGGGCGCCAAGAAAGCCGATGGGCAGTCACAAGGCGGAAAGACCCAGCGGAAAAAGCGCGGCGGCAGGAAGCGCTCGCGCGGTCCCAATGACGACGCAAAATCGGAGTCCAAGGGCAGCACCAGCCGTGGCGGCGAAGGCGGCCCCGACAAGCCGGCGGCCGATGCCCCTTCGAAGAAATCCAGGCGCCGGCGTTCACCATACAAGACCGGCGGCAAGAACCGTGAAAACAAGTCCGAGGACGCCTCTGGTAAAAAGGGTAACGCCCCCGAGCAGTCGAAGCCGGCCCCCGAGCAGTCGAAGTCGGCCCCCGAGCAGGCGAAGTCGGCCCCCGAGCAGTCGAAGTCGGCCCCCGAGCAGTCGAAGGCGACCCCCGAGCAGTCGAAGCCGGCTCCGGAGCAGTCGAAGCCGGCTCCCGAGCAGTCGAAGCCGACCTCCGAGCAGTCGAAGCCGGCTCCCGAGCAGTCGAAGGCGACCCCCGAGCAGTCGAAGCCGGCCCCCGAGCAGTCGAAGCCGGCCCCCGAGCAGTCGAAGCCGGCCCCGGAGCAGTCGAAGCCGGCCCCGGAGCAGTCGAAGCCGGCCCCGGAGCAGTCCAAGTCGGCCCGGGACAGCGGATCAGCAGTTGAAGTGACCCGTGAAGCGTCGGGTATCTACACTTTGAAACCCGCCAGCAAGGAACGCAACGAGGCGTCCGGCACGGCCGGTGAGAGCCAGAAAGGCAACGGTGCTGCGGCAACTGACCGGACCGCCTGACGCTGAACTTTCACTGAACGGAGCGCCATCTTCCGATGATGGCGCTCCTCCCGTTCCTATGCCTGGGACACCACTCCGTAACGCATAGCCATGCGCGTCATGTCTACGTCGTTTCGCGTGTTCAATTTTTCGAAGATGCGATATTTGTAGGTCGCGACGGTTTTTGGGCTGAGGTGCATTATCTCGGCAATATCTGCAATCTTCATTCCCTCGGTCAGCATCAGCATCACTTCCATTTCCCGCGCGGACAATTCATCGAACGGCGACGCGGCACCGCCCGGAACCATGTTGAGCGCCATCTGTTGGGCAATTTTCGATCCGATGTGCCGCCCTCCTTTCGCCACTTCGCGTATGGCCTCTACGAGTTCGGTTGCCGGGCAGCCCTTGGACAGATACCCCGATGCCCCGGCCTCCAATAGTTGAGCGGGGTACGGCGGTTGCTCGTGTACAGTCAGAATGATGATCCCCAGGTCGGGACAGGATTGCTTCAGGCGCGTTGTAATTTCGAACCCGGAGAGCCCCGGCAAGCTGATATCCAGGAGGACGACGTCCGGATCAATCTCCCGGTTCATGCGAAGTGCGGCCTCCCCGTCGGCCGCCTCCCCGGCGATCTCTATGCCCGGATACTCTGCGAGGATGTGTCTTAGCCCGATGCGGACGAGTTCGTGGTCGTCGACCACCAGCAGTCTGATCATGCTTCCCCCTCTATTCTCAATCGCACACCTTCGCCCGCCCCTTCGAAGGTCGAATTCATCATAAAACGTTGATCCGGGCGCGTCGAGTTCGTGGCCTCCGTATCATCCGGTTCGAGCGCAGATAGGGGAAATTTCCTACGCGATGGGGGTGGCGACCTGCGGGCCGCCGCGTAAAAGGACCCCGGAGGACCCTGTCGATCTGCGATCTCTCGCAAAGCGAACAGGGTCTGCCGGGGAGGGAGAGACTGGTTCGGCGATTTGGTCACGGCACAAGCCGGATTCGGCCATGGCAAAGACCATGATCTTTCTGATCGAGTGCGCCGCTACCGGGTATTCGTGGCTATCACCTCGCGTCGTTGATGGTCTGGATAGTCGTCAGGCCGTCGGTGACCCTCTTGCTTATAGATGTCCGGAAACGGAAATTGGTTACATTTCCGAAGTCGAAGCGAGCCAAACGAACGGAGAACACACTCGTTCGTGTCGCTATACACGCAAATCATGGCGCCGCGAAGCGGCTCTGATTAACTCGCTTTGCGACTGTGGATCTCATCCCCGCCT
>JASFKQ010000317.1:0-3581 GCA_050118555.1 Lysobacterales bacterium | reverse complement strand
TTGCAACGTACAACCCATTCCCCGGAATCGGTGGAATATTGGATTTTGCAGTGCCATCCCCCATAGTCGAATCTCCTCCGATGAGTGGAGCTTCAGGCGGAACATTCGGCATTTCCGATGGACAGTCAGTCGTGCAATCGCCTCCCTTGCAAACCGTGCGGCACGGCGCTGCGAACAGCAGAGTCGGTATTGCTAACAAACAGAGAATATGTAGCGAGACGTATTTGAACATGGATAAGTTGCTCCTGTTCTGCGCAATGGGGGTGTTGTTGCCCTGCAACCAGCACCTTGATTAATCAATTTGCTCGGAGATCCTGCGCAATTCTCCACTACTTGAGTTGGCGGTTTGCGTTATTACGTAAGTGTGATCCAAAGCACTTTTCTCCCATTTGTCCGTCTCTTTCGAATCTCTATTGGAGGGCACGGCTATGGAATCCCATAGTGCCGGTGGTATTTGACGATCACCGCCGCCTTCGAGCACATGCCCCCGGCTTTTGCGAGGTCCGAGGCGAGAATTGACCAGGCAATGTGTCGGCGCATGGATGGTCTATAATCAGAAACGTGCCTCGAATGTTGACCCAAGCATGGAATCACCCACCGAAGACCTGAAATACAAAATCAAGCTGTCCGACGATCTGCTGAACCGGGCACGGAAGATGCTGCAGGAAGCCGACGGATTGCCGGAAGACAGCGAGCGCCGAAAGTGGCTCGAGGAACAAGCCCAGGAGCTGTTCAAGGAAGCGGAAAGAATCAACCTGGAAGTGACCGAACAGACCATTCGGCTCGCCTCGAAGGTCAAGCGTTAGGCGGGATCCATGACTTCTCTCCTCGACCAAATCAACAGGCTGCAATCGAGTAACAAGGAAAAACTCGCGGAAGTCGAGAGTGTCGAGGACGAACTCAAACGTGAATACGCCCAATCCCAATCGTGGGCGGCTCGCCTCATCATCAGTGCATTCATTGTCTGTATCGTCGCCATCTTTCTGATGGTGATCATCTACTTCGGGTTGGGAAAAGACTGGAAGAAGCCGGCTGATTTCCTGCTAACCGTGGTTTCGTCCGTGTTGCTGCCGGTAGTCACCCTGGTACTGGGCTACTACTTCGGCTCCGAAGAGAAGAACAAAGGCAAGTAGCGGAAAGCTAACCGGATTACGAGGTTTCCGATAACTCTTTCCTCACGCCGGCTGTTCAAGGTCCCGACGTCCACCCGCTTGGCTGGATGACAACTCCGCTGATTGCCGAATCCTACGGTTCGAGCGTTCCCCAATCCCCATTACGCTTTTCAAGCCAGTTATCGAGCGGCTTGGACTTGTAGTCCGCTTTCATTGACGCGTAACGCTTCTTGACGGACTCGTGCATAACGGAGTCTTCGGGGATTTCCCGCTCGAGCTTTCCCAGCACCTTGTAGAAGCCCTTGTACGAGCGGTGTTGGGCCGCAGCGGGATCCAGGCGTGACTTCACGTACAGATGCGATTCAAATTCCAGCCCGAACTGGTCCGCTTCCGTGGCCATCCACGACAACGGGATATCGCTTAGGAGTTTTCCCTCCGTCGGCCCGTATCCGCCGCCCACATCGGCATGCACGCCGGCGAACCAGACCTGCTTGATATCGATGGCCTCTTTCTTGGTCCACAGCGTAGGAACGAAATCTCCCCGCTGTTCGTCGATCGAAACGGCGTGCCGGGCGGCCCGGACGTTGCTGCCCAGTTCGCGGTCGTAGAACAGGTCCTTTTCGTTCATGAAGGCCAGGGCGCGCGTCGGAATGCCAAGGGCGCCGACGGTGTCCCAAACGCCGATGAAATCGACGGTGCCGCGATCCTCGCCGTAGGTATTGGCTTTGCGCCAGTTTTTCGCCCTGGACGAGCCAGGCGGGGCATTGCGCTGTTTGTACATGGTGAAGGCGTCGGGTATCAGATCTGCCTTGGTCCGTTTCAGAATGCCGCAATTGTTCATAAGTCCTGCCAGGCAGCGTACGGTATAGGCCCCGCGGCTGAAACCAAACAGGAACACTTGGTCGCCGGGATTGAAATTCTGGACGATGAAGCGGTAACCATCCTGGATGTTTTTCATAATGCCGACGCCGAAGGCGCCACCGCGGACCTTCTCGTAATAGGAACCGACGCCCCAGTCGTAGAATACGACTTGCTTGATGCCGTCGTCAGCCACCGGTTTGATGGCGCGGGCCATGCGCAGGACGTTGGTCGGATTCTCATCCTCGGGGTCATTCCACGTGCCGTCTGAACAAACGACAATCCTTTTCTTCGTGTTCTCTGCCATCACATTCACCTCATGTTTGCGGCGGATACGGAAGCTTCAGTCTTCCGTTTCCTCCGCCAGCAGCGCCTTGATTTTCGACTTTGTAATGGGCCCGGGAATGCCATCCACCTGCAGCCCGTTTTCCTTCTGGAACCGCTTGACCACGTCGCGTGTTTTCTCGCCAAAGCGCCCGTCCACTTGCAGCCGGGTGCCGAGGAGCTTGTTGAGCGATTCCTGCAGCCAAACGATTTCTTTCTCCGTCCTGTTTGCAGCGGCGCGGCCCGCGAAGTTGCCGATCGCTTCCTTCATGGCCCGGGCCATGGCTGCATAGTCATTGTCCTGCTTGAACTTTTCCCATTTGGCTTCGCGGAATTCGTAGTGCCAGCATTCCTTGCCGGTCAGGGTATCGACGATATTGACCCAGCCGTGCTGGTTCAGGATTTCGCGCACCCGTTTGTGACCGATGCCGGTGTCGAAGGCATCGATGTCGATGGCGCGCGCCGCCTCGTGCACGCTGCTGCAGGCGGGCGGGCTGAAGGCGCTCTTGCGGCCGGACTTCCAGTCCTCGTGCGCTTTTTGCTGTTGGGTGGCCGAGCGGAACATGTCGCTGATGAACAGGTGACCGCCCTCGGCCACGACGTCCCGATAGACCTTCTGCAGCGCCAGCGCCGCCGGCCTCACCAACTTGGCCAACCGCTTGGGCAGCGCCGCGCCCTTTGGCGTGCTGTAAATGCCGGGAACCTCCACCTTGACCACACCGGTGAGGCGTTCGTCGTCTTCCACGATTGTCAGCTTTTGCTCCATCCCGAGTTCCTCCGTGAAGTTACTGGTGACGCCGCTCTATAAGGAAAGTGAGCCCGCCGCGCGAATCCTCTGACGCCCCGGGAGTGCTCACGGTACGGCCGTTCAGGCCTCTCCACCCGCCTTCTTCGGCCCCAACGCCTCCAGCCAGCGCGGAAACACCCATCCGCCCAGCGCGCTCAGAACAAACGCCAGCGCTTCGCTGTACCCGCCCGGGAGTTGCAGTGGCAGGATGTTGACACCCAACGCGTAGAGCACGGCGACGATCACGCCGCCGATGATGCCGATAATCACATCAAAGCCGACGCCAGGCTTGGGCGGCTGCTGCCTCGCCCGCATCGCCAGGCGGATGCCAATGCCCACCACGACGCCCAGCAGCACGGCGATCAGCCAGGACCAGGGCTTTTCGTATTCGATGGTGCCGGTCGCCGGGGCGAACGGGCTGAGCGATGCGCTCACGGTGTCCCGGCCGGTCCCGCGGGAGCGGATGAAGGTCGTGGCGATGCCGGTTGCAGGGTCGATGC
>JASFKQ010000316.1:0-3596 GCA_050118555.1 Lysobacterales bacterium | reverse complement strand
TCGCCGCCCGAGCGAAAATCGGCTAAACTGTGCCTGCAGGCGGCCGCAGTAGCAGCCCCCCGGCCTGCCAGAGTCTTGTACAAAAGGGCGATTAGCTCAGTTGGGAGAGCGCTGCAGTCACATTGCAGAGGTCACTGGTTCAAGCCCAGTATCGCCCACCATCAAAAAAGAGTCGGCTTGGATTCTCCCAAATCCTAAAATCCAAGCCGACTCTTTTTTTCTGACGCAGATCATGGGGCTTTGGTCGCATTGTATTGTTCAATGACAAATTGGGTATCCACAACCAGGAGGGTTCAGAGTGAAACGCAACCTTTTTGCAGCACGTGCCTGTATCAGTTTATTTCTTTCCGTGTTCGCCGCATCGAGCGCCCTGGCGGGCGTTGTCACGTCGACGGCGGACTCCGGTGGCGGCAGCCTGCGCGACGCGCTGGCCGCAGCGGCCAGCGGCGAGACGATCACGTTCTCTGTGCCGCTACCCGGTACCATCGCGCTGGCGTCCGAGCTTCCGATCAATCAGTCTGTGACGATTCAGGGACCCGGTGCAGACGTCCTGACCATCTCGAATGCGACAGGCCGGGTGTTCAATCTGGACGCATCCGCGAAAACCGTCATGATTTCCGGCCTACACCTGACCGGCCAGAACCCGTCCGGCGATGGCGGCGCAATCCTCAAGACCGCCGGCGACCTGACGATCGATGCGTGCCTGATCGACAACAGCACAACGACCGGAAGCGGCGGTGCAATTCGCAACAGCTATAGCAGTGGCGCGGGCTACTACCTGACGATCACCAATAGCACGCTCGCGGGCAACACCGCCGAGAAAGACGGAGCGATCTCGCTTGAAGCGGGCTGGGGTGTGACCATCGGCAACAGCACAATCGCCAACAACCATGCCAACGACAGCAGCGGCGCAATCGGGGTCGGCCCCAGCGGCTACCTCTACATCTATAACTCGACCATTGCCGGCAATAGCGCCACCTATGGCGGCGGCATCAATACAAACGGTACCCAACTGACGCTGGCGAGTACCATTGTTGCGAACAACACCGACGGCACCGGAATCAATGATGTCGATCGCAAGGCCGGCACGTTTGACGCGACCAATTCGCTCTTCTCCGAGACCTTCGTTCCTGCCGACAATGTCATCAACGGCGTTGATACGAATAACCTCCAAGGGACCGATCCGCAACTCGGGACGCTGACCAACAATGGCGGACCGACGCCAACGCTGCTGCCGGCTTCGACCAGCCCGGCGATTGGCGCTGGCGCCAACCCCCAGAGTTACGAGTTCGATCAGCGTGGCCCCGGCTTCCCGCGCGACGCGACGGGACCGGGCACCACCGGTCCGGTCGATATCGGGGCGGTGCAGGCCTATTTCGCCACGACGGCAAGCTTCAAGGTGACCAAGACTTTCAGCGACGGCAACGACGCCGAGGTCGACGCCACGCTGACCTGCAACAGCGGACAGCCATTGGAGCAGACCTTCACCATCGCCGGCGGCGATCCGGCCGGTGTGACATTTGTCGTGCACGACATCCCGGAAGGCGGCGCCAACTGCGAAGTCACTGAATCCAGCGGACCGGCGGGCTACACCACAAGCATGAATGGCGGCGAAGGTTGTGCATGGGAGGGTGTGACCGGCGGTACGTTCAATTGCGTAATCACCAACGAAGCCAACCCGGCCAGCTTCACCGTGTACAAGGAGTGGGTGATCGAGAACGGCGTTGCGAGTGACCTGAACGAAGCGGCGTTCGTGACGGTGTACTGCAACAACGAGATCCTGGATGGCTACTGGAGCGGCTCTGAATGGTATTACGGCACCTGGCTGGAAGGTAATGACAGCCTGCAAGTGACCGTGGACACCACCGATCAGCCAGCCCAGTGCTACGCAGTCGAGGAAGTCAACCAGACCGGTATCGAGTCGGATGACGATTGCGACAGCCGCGCCATTCCGGCTGGCGGCAGTTCCTCGTGCACCTTCACCAACACGGTGTTCTTCGAAGGCATCCCAACGCTGAGCCAGTGGGGCCTGGCGATCCTGGCCGTGCTGACACTGGGCGTGGGCCTGGTGGGATTCCGGCGTTTCGCCTGATAGGCGCTAACCGGGACCGGAGTAGTTGATTACTCCGACCCCACCAGGACTGAACCCCGCGGCGGGCGACTGCCGCGGGGTTTTTCATTGGCTGTTCGCTGCCCGCTTGCGACGCGTTCCGGCAACTCAATGGAGCACGCGCAAATACCTGAATAAGCACTTACTGAAGGAAATGGATCGGGAAATCTCTTACATGCAAGCCTGAGCGAGGACCGGAACCGCCGCTGAATGCAAACGGCAAAAGCTATTTGACCCTACCAGGAGAATCTCGGGACCCCGCTTGGCACACCCTGAGCTCAACCATAAAAGGGCCCATAAAGGGGTCAGGTTGGTTCCGAAAATGAAAACCCCGCGGCAGTCACCTGCCGCGGGGCTATTTACTTACAGAATCGCCCTAGTTCAGACGAAGCGCCGGAATCCCACCAGGCCCACGCCCAGTGTCAGCACGGCCAGGATCGCCAGGCCCCACTGGCTCAGCGTTGGGATGCCTTCGAAGAACACCGTGTTGTAGATGGTGCAGCTGGCACTCTCCCCAACCGTCAACTCGACTTTGTTGCAGTCGCTGTCGTCGCCTTCAGCGGCTGACGGCAGCCAATCTTCAGTTGCAACGCAGTAGGAACTGCCGTCGAAGGCCGGATAGATGTCGGTGACCACGTCATAGTCCTCGATGCCATTGAAGTCCATGCCGCCGGAAATCTCCTGCAGCCCACCGTCAGGTGCAGTGCGCACGTTGTAGCAGGTGTAACCTGCCTGCGCGTAGAGCTGTACATCGACGCCTTGCTCCACATCCAGCCAATTCTTGCGGACGGTAAAGCTCACCGGATCGAGCAGGTTGCTGAGATCGCAGGTGAACTGGCCGCCTTCCACGTCATCGAAGTAGCAACCGTCAGCTTCGGTGCGAACGCCACCCTGTCCATCCTCGGTACCCGCCAGGTAGCTCGAGGTATAGCCATCCGTGCCGGCGCCGATCTCCTGGATATAGCAGTCCATCGTGCCGGGTTCGAAGTCGTGCACCACGAAGTTGACCGGGTGTCCTTGCCAGATCGTGAAGGTCTGGTCCAGCGGCAGCCCGGTGTTGCAGATCAGCTGAACCTGAACCGCGGCGGAGCTGTCGTCGCTGAAGGACTTCGTCGTCCTGAAGAATGCATTCTGCTGGACGTCGTCATTGCTCACCGTGCACACGATGTTCTGTCCGATGGACGGCGTGAACGTGGTGCCGACATCTTGCTGCGTGTCGACATCCATGCACACGATGCCTGTCAACTCGTAGTTATCCGGCAGGGTGTCCTCGCTCACCGTGTACTGAACCCCCCCGAAAATCGTGACGGCGATGCCCGGATCAGGCGTTCCCGTATACCCGATGCCGCTCGAGTGGTCAGATGTGCCCGGGTAAGCTTCGGTGTCGCTGTCGTCACCGGTCACGGTGATGGTGAAGTCGCTCTCCTGCAGGGTGCCGCCGCTGTCGTTGGTCAGGTCCTTGATCAGCATCAAGGTCGGCGCGACG
>JASFKQ010000315.1:0-3628 GCA_050118555.1 Lysobacterales bacterium | reverse complement strand
TCCCTGGCGAACCTGATTTTACCTTTGCATGGAAGCCACAAAGCTTGGTAAAATATGCGGCTACGCTGATTTACTACGCAAACCCGAAACTAGGAAGAGTGATTTTTAATGCCGAGTGTAAAAGTTCGCGAGAACGAGCCTTTCGAATACGCGCTGCGCCGCTTCAAGCGGTCGTGCGAGAAAGCGGGCGTGCTGGCTGAAACCCGCCGCCGCGAGTACTACGAAAAGCCCACCCAGGAACGTAAGCGCAAGGCGGCAGCAGCCGTGAAGCGCAACATGCGCCGACTTTCGCGGGAAGCGGTACGTCGCACCCGCCTCTACTGAGCCTGTTCAACTGCGGCGGGCTCACATGTCGCTGAAATCCCGGATTCAGGAAGACACCAAGGACGCGATGCGCGCGAAAGAGCGCGAGCGCCTTGGTGTTCTGCGTCTGATTGCGGCCGCGATCAAGCAGAAAGAGGTCGATGACCGCGTCGAATTGGACGACGAGCAGGTTCTCGCCGTGCTGGACAAGATGGTCAAGCAGCGCCGGGAATCGATCGAGCAGTACGACAAAGCCGGCCGCGAGGACCTTGCGGCAAAAGAACAGTACGAACTGGACCTGATCCAGACCTATCTCCCCGAGCCCCTGAGCGAGGAGGAACTGGCCGGCCTGATCCGGTCGACCATCGATGAGCTGGGCGCCACCAGCCTCAGGGACATGGGCCCCGTGATGAACGCGCTGCGCGGTCAGGTCCAGGGCCGTGCCGACATGAAAGCCGTCAGCCAGGCCGTCAGGGCGCAGCTCGGCGGCTGAGCGGGTGCGGGCCGAATGGCTGGCCTGATTCCCGACTCGTTCATCGAGGAATTGCTGGGTCGGGTCGACATCGTCGAAATCATCGAACGGCGCGTCCCGCTGAAACGGGCCGGACGTGAATTCCAGGCCCGTTGCCCCTTTCATGAGGAAAAGACTGCCTCTTTTACGGTCAGCCCCCAAAAACAGTTTTATCACTGCTTCGGTTGCGGTGCGCACGGCTCGGCCATCGGGTTCCTGATGAACTACGAGGGCCTCGAGTTCGTCGACGCAGTCGAAGAACTGGCCCGGCACGTGGGGCTGCAGGTGCCGCGGGAAGCGTCGAGCCAGCCCCGGCCTTCGGAGGACCTGTACCGCGTGCTCGAATCCGCTTCCTCCTGGTACCGGGATCAGCTGAAGGAACACCCGGAAGCCATCGCCTATCTGAAGCAGCGCGGTCTTTCCGGCGAGATAGCCGCTCAGTTCGGCATCGGTTACGCACCACCGGGCTGGGACAACCTGAGCGGAAAGCATGGCAGCGATTCGCGCCAGGTCGAGCTGTTGAAGCGTGCGGGTCTGGTGAGCCAGGGAAAGAGCGGCTTTTACGACAAGTTCCGTCACCGCATCATGTTCCCCATCCACGATCGGCGTGGAAGGGCGATCGGCTTTGGCGGGCGGGCGCTGGACGATGACGGGCCCAAGTATCTCAACTCGCCGGAAACCGAGCTCTTTCACAAAGGGCGGGAGTTGTACGGCCTGTACCTGGCGCGCAAGAGCCAGGCAAAACTGGATCGCATTCTGGTGGTCGAAGGCTACATGGACGTTGTCGCGCTGGCTCAGTTCGGGTTTGCCAATTGCGTGGCGACGCTGGGCACCGCGACCACGCCCGAGCAGGCCGAACTGCTGTTTCGCGCCGCCGACGAAGTCGTTTTCTGTTTCGACGGCGATCGCGCGGGCCGGCAGGCTGCGTGGCGGGCGCTGGAAGCCACCCTGCCGAAGCTGAGGGAGGGCCGGCAGGCCCGCTTCCTGTTCCTGCCCGAGGGCGAGGATCCGGATAGCATGGTGCGCCGTCAGGGTGGGGAGGCGTTCAGTGGTCTGCTCGACCGGGCGCAGCCCCTGTCGGAATTCTTCTTCGACCACTTCACCGAGGCGGTGGACATGGATTCGCTGGACGGCAGGGCAAAGCTGGTCGAAATGTCACGCCCGCAACTCGAGAAGCTTCCCGAAGGCGTATTCAGGGACATGATGTTCGAACGTCTCGGTACACTGGCCCGGCACCGGGTGGACGGCAGTACGGCCAAGCGCCCGACGTCGCAGGGCGGTCCCCCACGGGACTCCCGGCGCGGAGCAACGTCGCAGCAGCGCACGCCGATGAGAATGGCCCTGGCGCACCTCGTGCAGAGACCGTCGCTCGCCGCCGGAGTGGGTGGCCTGGAGGCGCTGGAAGGCTGTGATTTGCCGGGTTTTGAAATCTATCGCGAACTTGTTGACTTCTGCGCGAAAAGCCCCAATATGACAACCGCCCAGTTACTGGAACTTTGGCACGATCACCCAGCTCGATCCCACCTGGACAAACTGGCCACGTGGCAACTGCCCGGTGATGACGCACGTCTGGCGCAGGAATTCCGGGACGCCGTCACCGGCATCGAGCTGCAATGGACCGAAGCGCTTATCGGGAGAATGCCCAGGATCGTGGACATGGGGCCGGAGGACAGGAAGAAACTGCTCGCGCTTCAGCAGCGTCGGCAGGAGCTGCTCACTGCGCTGCAGGGCGGCCAGGGGTGAGTCCCCGTAAGGCGACTGTAACGCTGTCGCCGTATTCATGGTCATGGACTATAGTTAGTTATTCAAAAGATATCCTATGAACGAGAATCAGCAGTCCCAGCTAAAGGAACTCATCACCAAGGGCAAGGAACAGGGGTTTCTGACCTATGCCCAGGTGAACGACCACCTGCCCGATGACATCGTCGATCCCGAGCAGATCGAAGACATCATCAACATGATCAACGACATGGGCATCTCGGTGCACGAGGATGCGCCGGATACCGATGAGTTGATCCTGAACGACGAAGCGACCACCGACACGGACGATGACACCGCGGCCGAGGAAGCTGCCGCGGCCCTGGCGGCCGTGGAGAGCGAAATCGGTCGCACCACGGATCCCGTGCGCATGTACATGCGTGAGATGGGCACCGTGGAGCTGCTGACCCGTGAAGGTGAAATCGCCATCGCCAAGCGCATCGAGGATGGCCTGTTGCAGGTCCACCATGCGCTGGCCCGCTTTCCGGGAACCTACGCCACGTTGCTGGTCGAATACGCCAACTACAAGGACGGGCGACAGCGGCTGGGCGAGTTGATGATCGACTTCATCGACCCCGAGGAGCTGGCAAAGCAGGAAATCCCGAAGCCCGCCAAGCCCAACAAGGCCAAGGCTGACAACGAGGACGAAGAGGAGGTCGACAAGGACGAGGACATCGACGACGACGATGAGGATGACGACGACGATGATGACGACGACGAGGACGAGGAGTCGACGTCAGACCAGGGTCCCACGGGCCCCGATCCGGAGGAAGTCGATCGGCGCTTCGAGGAGATTGCCGCGCTCTACAAGCAGTTCATAACGCTGTACGACAAGCACGGCCCCGGCCACAAGAACGTGCAGAAGCTCCGCGAGGACATGGCTCACATCTTCCTGCGGATCAAGTTCCCGGCGAAGATGATCGACCACCTCGTCGACCGGCTGCGTTTCGTCGTCTCCCGGACCCGCGACCTCGAGCGCCTGATCCTGCAGATGGCGGTCGGCCAGGCCAAGATGCCGAAGTCCGTGTTCCTGAAGTCGTTCACCGAGAACGAGGC
>JASFKQ010000314.1:0-3633 GCA_050118555.1 Lysobacterales bacterium | reverse complement strand
AGAGCTTCATCAGAGCCTTTCTCCCAGGCCCGTGTCCGGGCCGTCGTTGCCGGGATCGCCGGATCCGGCGGATTCATCGGGTTCATCCCCGACCAGAGGTGTTCCGTTCGCGATGTGCCATTGGCGGATGCCTTGCCAGATTTCCTCGGCCGTTTCGGCGTACCAGAACAATTCGCGGTCCTCCTCGTCGATGACTCCTTCGTCGACCAGAAAATCGACGTTGAAGGCCTGCTGCCAGTACTCGCGGCCGACCAGGACCACGGGGATGGGCCGGATCTTGCGGGTCTGGATCAGGGTGAGCGTCTCGAACAGCTCGTCGAAGGTGCCGAATCCGCCGGGGAACACCACCAGCGCCCGGGTGCGCAGCAGAAAATGCATCTTGCGCAGGGCGAAGTAGTGGAACTGGAAGCACAGGTCGGGCGTGATGTACGGATTGGGGTACTGTTCGTGGGGCAGGCTGATGTTCAGGCCGATGGTCGGTCTGCCGGCATCCCAGGCGCCGCGATTGGCCGCCTCCATCATGCCGGGGCCTCCGCCGGTCATCACGACCAGCCGGAAGTCGTCGGGGCCGTCCGCCGCCGCGCCCACCAGCCGTCCGAGTTCGCGGGCCACATCGTAGTAACACGACTTTGCCAGCAGTCGCTCGGCCACCGCCAGGCGCCGCTGCAACGCGTGATCCCCGGGCGCCGATTCCAGTTTTCTGTGTAAGGCTTCCACCGTGCGTTCGGCCGACGCCTGTTCGTGGATACGGGTACTGCCGAAGACCACCACCGTATGCCGGATGCCGTGTTGCTCCATCAGGTATTCGGGCTTCTGATAGTCGATCTGCAGCCGCACGCCGCGGGTTTCTTGGCGGTTCAGGAACTCCACGTCCTGGTCGGCCTGCCGATAGCTCGGGCTGGCGACGATCCGCTCCAGTCGGGCCAGGGCTTTCGGGTCGTCCAGGGTGGGTTTCGGCTGCTGCCAGGGCAGGGGTTCACGGCGTCGATGGGGATGTGGCGGAGCAGGTACCTGATCGGTTTGCGGCCGCGAATGATTTCGGTTCATCATAGCCTCCGAGGACGGCTGATTTCGTCCGCTTTCCAGTTTATCGGAGTCGCTGGGGCCAGGGATGGACGGGCTGGCTTCCACTTGATCTGGGGCTCTGTCGAGCGGTCAGTTCACCTGCAATGTCAATTTCGCGTACCATGTGGGCGTCCGGGGGTTCCCGCCCCCCAATTCACGCGGAATTGCCGGGTCAGCGCAATCGAATGATAAAAATCCGTACCAGCGGTTATCACTCCAAGTCCGTTTTTGCCGACGTCTCGCTCGGCATTTTCGACGGCCTGGACAATGCGCTTTGGTGCTACGCGTTCGCGACCGTCATTTTTGCCGGCGCGATGGCGCATTTCCTGCCGCTGCTGGTCGTGGTCCTGCTCTGTGGCTGGGCGCTGATGGGCGCCTTCGTCGCGATCACCTCGGAAAAGCGCCTGCACATCATCAGCCTGGACGAACAGGCCGTGGTCATCCTGGCTTCCATCGCCAGCCTGATGGTGGTGGAGATGGGCGACCGCGCAGGCACCGGCGAGGGCCTGTCCACCATGCTGGCGGTGATGTCGCTGGCGTCGCTCGCCGTGGCGGGGTTCTTCTGGGTGATCGGGCACTTCCGCCTGACGCGCCTGCTGGAATTGATGCCGTACCCGGTGATCTGCGGGTTCATGGCCGGTATCGGCTGGCTGCTGCTGGAAGCCGGGATGGGCATTGCGATCGACGCCCCGATCGCGCAGTTCTGGGACGTGGTCAAGGCCCCGGAAGTCTTGTCCAAGCTGCTGATCTTCCTGGCCGGCGCCATCTTCCTGCTGGTGGCGGTCACGCGCCTGCGCCGCGCCTGGGCCTTGCCGGTGGCCTCGCTGGTGCTGGTGGCGACGTTCTACGCGGTGGTCTTCATCAAGGGCTTCGACACGCACATGCTGGTTCAGCGCGGCTGGTTGTTCGATATCCCGGTGGACACCGGCGGTGCCCTGGGGTTGCTGGAGCAGGTATCGATTTCCAGTGTCGACATCGGCTTCGTGCTGTCCGTGGTTCCGCAGATCCTGACCATTGCCTTCCTGGCCCTGTTGACGCAATCGATGTCCCTTTCGGCCCTGATGGCAGCCGGCACCGAAGACCTGGATACCTCGTCCGAGATTGAAGACCTGGGCGCGGGCAACGTGCTGTGCGCGCTGATCGCCAGCCCGCCGGGCTCCACGGATGTCATCGCGTCAACGCTGTACGAGGAGTTCGGAGCATCCAGCCGCTGGATGCCGCTGATCACCAGCGCGATCTGCGTGGTGATGGCCATCTTCGGCAGCGCCATTATCCCCTGGATGCCCAAGCTGCTGGTGGGTTCGACCGTGTTCCTTTTCGCCTACCAGCTGTTCTACGAGTGGATGCACGAAAACGTGCGGGGTTTCCAGCCGATCGATTACGCCATCGTGCTGATCATTCTGGGCACGGTGATCTTCGTCGGCTTCATGGCCGGCATCCTGGTCGGCATCCTGCTCGCACTGCTGTTGTTCGTGCTGCGCTACAGCATGATCAGCGCCATCCAGGGCCAGCACTCCCTGGCCACCTACCGCAGTTCGGTGGAGCGTTCGCAGTCCAGCAACGAAATCCTCGACGAGCACGGCGGTGAGGCCTTGGTCTACAGCCTGCGCGGCTTTCTGTTCTTTGGCACCGCCAACGCCGTGCTCGACACCATTCGCGACGACGCGCACGTGCGCTCCGGCCACTTCAAGGCCATCCTGCTCGACATGAAGCGGGTTACCGGGATGGATATCTCGGCCCTGAACACCTTCGTGCAGATCAATTCCATCTGTGAGCGATCGGGCGTTCGGCTGATCTACTCGGCGGTCGCGGAGGAGACAAAGGAAAGCCTGCTGATGCTGGGCGCTGTGAGTTTCGAGCACGACCAGCCCCTGATCTTCCCGGAGGCCGACTACGCCGTCGAGTACATGGAGGAAGTCCTGCTCAGCGTTCACCAGCGGGCGGCGGAGTCGATGACGATCTACGATCACCTCAACCGCATCTTCAATGACCTGGAGAAGGTCCGCATCCTGATCCAGCACATGAACCGGATCGAAATCGACGAGAGCCAGATCCTGTTCGAGCAGGGCGACACGGACGACGGGCTGTACATGCTGGAGAAGGGCTCCATGACGGCCCTGATCGGAACCGAACACAACGGCTTCAAGCGGGTGAAGAAGTTCCGCCCCGGCGCTCTGATCGGTGAAATGTCCGCTTACACCGCCGACCGCAAACGCACGGCCACCATCGTCGCCGACGAGGACTCGGTGCTTTATCACCTAAGTTCGGAGAAGCTCCGCATGTTCGACATCGAGGACCTCAAGCTCGCCGCCTCGATCCACGAACTCGTGGCCCGAACCCTCGGCAACCGCATCTCCTACATGAATCGCCGCCTGTTCCTGGAGCTCCGCTGAGAGCGGACGCATGCCTTGGCGAATCCCGCCGTAGGACCGAGCCTTGCTCGGGATAAGCTGCGCCGGCCCCATGGACCAATCGCGGCCAACGGCCGCTCCTACGGGGGCGGGGCGAAACCCGCCGTAGGACCGAGCCTTGCTCGGGATGGGGTGTGGTGGCCCGGTGGACCAATCG
>JASFKQ010000313.1:0-3645 GCA_050118555.1 Lysobacterales bacterium | reverse complement strand
AGCCTCGGCAAACCCCGGGTCCAGTTCCACAGCCTGACGCAATTCGTCCCCGGCGCCCCAATCGCGCTGGTGAAGCAACTCCCTGCCGCGCAGGAAGTGATCGTAGGCCGCGAGGTCGGGTTGGTAGTCCATGCCCGGTTGCGGCACGATCCTGGGGGCGACGGTGGTGGCCACCAATTCGGCGATCCGGCTCTGTACCTTGAAAACATCATCGAGGGTCCGGTCGAAGGTCTCGCCCCAGACCTGGGTCCCGGCATCATCGACCAACCGGGCTGAAATCCGCAACCTGTCGCCAACCTTCTGCACGCTGCCCTGGAGCAGGTTATGTACGCCCAAAACACCAGCAATGTCGGGAATGGCCCGGCCGCTGCCCTTGAACTGCCAGGAAGACGTCCGCCCGATGACATTGAGATCCTTGTACCTGGCCAACCGGTTGAGAATTTCTTCCGAAATGCCGTCGCAGAAGTACTCGTTTTCCGGGTCACTGCTGACATTGGCGAATGGCATGACCGCGATGGAGTTGGGCAGTTTCTCAACCTCGGCGGCCAGTGGGACTTCACTTCGCATGGCGAGGATATCCGTTGTCGTCCAGCTGACAATGACCCCGGACGCAAGAATGAGAATGGTTAAGACGATATAGTCGCCACCCCTCAACGGATGGCCCCCTGCGGCATCGCCCGAACCTGCCGGAGACGTTCGCCGGACTCCCTGAACCGTGACGTTGAAGAACCAGCCGAAAACCAGGACCAGTGGAAATCCGGCGACTGCCGCAACGAGCAGCGCGTTGATCCCCCGGTCCGGAACACCCCAGGCGGGAAAGAATACGTCCGCTGCCTGCATGACCAGCCACGCGGCCACAACATACAGACCCGCCGTTGCGAACACACGTCGACGGTGCAGTTCTCTGATGAGGCGGGACACTGGCGAGTCACTGCGGCTCATGGTGCTTCTATTGTCGATCGGGAGCATGAAACGCGCAAACCGAAGGCGAAATCACCCGGCATGTTTGGCCTAGGGAACGACATGGCGGTTCTGCCTTTCAATTGTATTCCCGTGATATTCAACTATATTTTGTGTGTGGTACTTCGACTTGGGGATGCCCGGGCCCGGGGTACAAAAACGAGGAGGGCATAAATTACAGGGATTGTGGTTGAGCAAACGCTGCATCTGTTGAGCAAGGCATCAAGGGTATGGATGGGTCTTCCCTTGTTGTATCTGCTGCCCGCGACATCGGCAGTGGCTCAAGATTCGCCGGATCCGGAACCGGCAGATCAGGAGCCCTCGATCATCGAGGAGGTGATCGTTACCGGCACACGCATCAAGCGCCGTGATTTCGACTCGCCCAGCCCACTGGTAACGGTGCCCAGGGAAGACTTCGAGTTTTCCGGTCAGCCAATGCTCGACGACTACCTGAACACGCTGCCCCAGTTGCAGCCATTCAATGGGCGCACCACCAACAATGGCAGCGACGGAACGACGGCGCTGGACTTGCGCGGATTGGGCCCCGGTCGAACGCTGGTGCTGCTGAACGGCCGGCGTATCGCTCCCTCGGGTACCGGTAGCGCCGTCGACGTGAACAACCTGCCCTCGATCCTTATCGATCGGGTCGAAATCATTACCGGTGGCGCTTCTACCGTGTATGGCTCGGACGCCATTGCCGGCGTAATCAACTTCATCACCCGTAGCCACCTTTCGGGCTTGAGTGTCGAGGGCAGTTACAGCGTGACCGCCAAGGGTGACTCGGACATCTGGGATGCGAATGCCGTCTATGGGTGGGATCTCTCGAACGACGGCAACATCACATTCTATGGGGGACGTTACGAACGCGAAGAGCTGTACGCCGACATGCGCGACATATCATCCCAGCTATTTTACGACGACTGGGAATCCGGCGAGTTGAAGCCTGGCGGTAGTTCGACTATCCCTTCGGGCGTCGTCTTCAAGCCCCAAATCGACCTGGGAACTGGTCCGGGCCCAGTTACCTGGACACGCGATGGCACACCGCGCCCCGCGGTGTTTCCAAAGGACTTGTATAACTACCAACCCTTTAATTACCTGCAGACGCCCCTTACACGGGACACGCTGGGGGTTCTCGGGACCCTGCCCCTTGCCGGGCGATGGGAGTCATACTTCGAGGCCTCCTACGCCCGCAACAAGTCGGAATCCAGCCTGGCGCCGGCGCCGTTTGACGGATACGTAGCTGTAAATACCGATAACCCTGTGCTGACGGCAGCCACGCGCGCCCTGTTTTCGCGTGAGGACTTCGTCGTCGAAGATGAATCCGGGCTGGCTTTCATGACGCTGGCAAGACGCCTGGCCGAGTTCGGGCCCAGGATCATCGAGCACGATCACCGGTATGCACGGTTCCTGGCGGGCATCCGCGGGGAATTCGGGAGTGGATGGAGCCTGGACGCATGGCTCACGTACACCGACGCCAATGAAAAGCAGAAGTACTACAACACCGGATCCAATTCCCGCATTCAGCAGGGCTTGCTGGTGGATCCGGCAACCGGGCAATGCTTCGACACCTCCGGTGGCTGTGTGCCAGTCGATCTATTCGGCGAGGGCAATCTCAGCCAGGAGGCGCAGGACTTCATTCGCATCGACGGCGTCGGCACCACCACGTCGAGAACGCAGTCCCTGGCCAGCATCGTGGTGACGGGTGCGCCGTTCGAGATCTGGAGCGGACCGGTCGATATGTCATTCGGTTTGGAGTGGCGCAGTGACAATACACGTTATCGCGCCGACGACCTGCTTGTAACCGGTGATGCGATCGGACTGAATGCCGACGCCTCGATCGACGGAACGGAATCCGTTTACGAATTCTATTCCGAAGCGCTGCTCTCCCTGTGGCAAAGCCGGACTTCGGGCCGCAGACTGCAACTCGAGGTCGGCGGACGCTGGTCCCGCTACGACCGCGCGGGATCGGTAACGACCTGGAAGGCCGGGTTGAACTGGCAGGCCACCGATTCGCTCCGGTTCCGAACCATGATGCAACACGCGGTGCGGGCACCGAACAACGAGGAACTCTTCAGGGCGCAACTCAGGTACCTTGCCTCCAATTTTGTGACCGACACCCGTCCGGATCCATGCTCCGCGTCTTCGAATCCGGTAAACGAAGGAAACGCGGACAAGTGTATCGCGCAAGGCTTGCCGGCGAGCCAGATCGGGGTGTTCGAGGCCACACCGTACTATCCCGTGGAATATACAAGCGGCGGCAACCTGGATCTCGTTCCCGAGAGTTCCGACACCTTCACCGCGGGCCTTGTATTCAGCCCGAAAGCCGTTGCAGGCCTTACCCTTTCCGTCGACTACTATGACCTTCAAGTGGAGGACACCATCGGTGACGTCAGTCCCAGGGTTGTCTGTTTCGACCCGCTGAATACGGCCGGCGTGTTCTGCGACAAGATCCAGCGGGACGAAACCGGAAACGTTTCCGCCATCAACGCCCTGATCCAGAACCGGGGCTTGCTGGCCACCAATGGCGTCGATGCGCAGATACAGTTTCTTACCGAGCTTCCTTCGATGCTCTCGATATTCGGTGATACGGCGCACCTCTCCGTCAACGCGACACTCAACCATGTATTTTCACTCGAATTCCAGCAAAACACAGTCTCGACAGGTCTGAACTGCACAGGCAAATTC
>JASFKQ010000312.1:0-3653 GCA_050118555.1 Lysobacterales bacterium | reverse complement strand
CTCAATCGCGACCAACGGTCGCTCCTACGGTGGTGCCACGCAGCCCGCCGTAGGACCGAGCCTTGCTCGGGATGGTTTTGGGCAGCCCCATGGCCCAGATCGCGACCAATGGCCGCTCCTGCAGGCGCCAGGCCACATCCCACAAACCCTTGAACGGTATTGATAATTTTATGCTATAGTTCCACTGTTGGCGTAGGTGTTCGTCCGCGAACGTGCACCCGGCCATAAAAAAGAAAAAACTTTCGTGTATGAATCGGAAAGAAACCCGGTATTACAGGAAAGGCGCGGGTAGGCTGACAACCGGAACATGGAGGCCGGCCGACCAACCTTTCACAAGTTGGGCTGTAGTACATGTTGAGTGGTTTCGAACCTGAATTCCATAAAAAGGGTCTCTGAAAATATGAAAACGCTATCCAAGCTTATTTCGATTTCCGTGCTGGTAGGCTGCCTGTTCCTGTCCGTGCAGGCGGTGGCCGAAGACAGTGCAGGAATGGTAGTCGCGTCTCGCGGCGAGGTGATCGCGCTTTCAAACGGCGGTTCCCGCGAACTCAAGCAGGGTGATTTCGTCTACAAAGCTGATGAAATCATGACCAGCGGCAAGAGCTTCGCGGTGCTGCAGTTCGTCGACGGCGCCAAAGTAACGGTACGCCCGGACTCGACGCTGATCATCGAACAGTACCTGTACGCCGGCAACGACAACGACGAAGCCACACTGAACCTGGTTTCGGGCGGCCTGCGCGTCATCACCGGCGCCATGGCGAAGACGAACCCCGAGAACTACAAGGTCCGCACCCCGGTCGCTCTGATGGGCGTGCGCGGCACCGAGTTCTCCATCCAGTTGTGCGGCGACCAGGTCTGCGCCCCCGACGAGGATATGAAGATCGATTGAGCGACTGCCAAAGGCAAACATCAAAAGGCCCGCAACAGCGGGCCTTTTTCGTTTGCCTGGATTTCAACCCCTTCAACCTAGGTGGGAGCAGGCCTGTTGTGGGAGCAGGCTTGCCTGCGATGCAGGTTGCACAAAGAACATCGCACCCAAGGGTGCTCCCACAGTCTCTTGGAAGCCCCACAGGTGGCACCAGACCCTCAGGGAACAGTGTTGCTGTGGGAGCAGGCTTGCCTGCGAAAAGGGCCAGAGTTGTCCGACACACAACAAAGCAGATTTCGACTTCGCCCTGCTTTGTGCCTTTGGCAATCTCCTTGAATGCAAGTCGACCGAAAACCCGGTTCCCGGGCATTGCGCAAGGGCAGGTATTCACAAAGAGGTCAGATCTACCTCATCACCACGACGACGGAGCACAGGATTCCCTGGTTCCAGGCATTTGAGTTTGCGCACACCATGTGTCGATGCCTGGAGGATCCGGTCTGTGTCGGCCGTGCCAGAAACCACTGCTGGGTGGTCATGCCGGATCATGTGCATCTGCTGTTGGACTTGAGAGCTCGATCACTGGCTGCGGTAGTGGGACGTTTGAAATCCCTAAGCGCGATCAGGCTGAATCGGGAAATTGGGCACGCAGGGAGATTTTGGCAGGTGAGCTTTCACGATCACGCGATTCGAGCAGAAGAAAATCTGATCGATGCAGCCCGCTACATTGTCAGAAATCCCCTTCGCGCAGGCCTGGTGACAAAAGTCGGAGACTACCCATTCTGGAATTCCCGGTGGTTGAGCTGATCCCGGGTGCATGATAAAGGCTGTGGGAGCACCCTTGGGTGCGATCTGCTGGGATCTGACACTCAATCGCAGGCAAGCCTGCTTCCACAGGTGCCGGCTTCCACAATTGCTCTTGAAAACTCCCTACGAGCCGCTCTCGTCCGGCGGCGGTGGGGGTGGCGACCTGCCCGATTTCGGATCTGACGGCGGCGGAACCTCTGCGCTGCCGGGAGGCACGACTGCCCCACCGGGCGGCGTGGTTTCACCCGAGATGCTGTTGCTGCCGAAACCGACTGGTGTGCCGGGACCACAACGGGCCAGCACGGTGTCGGGCTCCACGAAGAAGAACACCGTTGGAATGCGCTTGAAGCCCATGGAAGCGGCAACGCGCAGGCGGTCTGGCTGGTCGACCACCATGCTGTTGGCTTCCGACAGCACCGAGACGATGATCGGTTTCTTGCCAAAGCCGTTTTTCTCGAGGTCCGCCTTCAACTCCTCCCGCTTCGTGGGGTTGATGTCGTCCAGCGAGGGCAGGTCGAAGAACTGCTCGAATTCCTCGATGGTGGGCTTCAGATGGTAGTCACCCAGCCACCACATCGGTACTTCCGCCAGCTTGATGCCACGCTCGAAAAAGGCGCGGCGGACTTCCTCGAGGCTGACGTTGGCGCCGAAGTAAGAGATCGGCACCACGTTGGTGTCGTTGAAAACAAAATTCACCGGCAAATCATCGGTGCCCAGTTCTTTCCTCAGGACTTCGATCGCATTGCGGTCGATGACCACCTTGTTGATGCCCACGTAAAGCGAAACCAGCAGCGTTCGCGGCCGCTTGGGAACCAGGAACGGGTGTTCGGTGCTGGGGTGATACCAGTATTCGTCGTTGCTGAACTGCAGCAGGTCGTTATAGTTGAAAACGCCGTTGTATTCGCCGTCCACATAGTTGGGGATCGGGGCAATGACCTCGGGAATCTGGAAATAGCGCCGGACGATCTCCTGCAGCGGATTCTTGGTATCGCTCAGGTCGGCCATGGTGTAGGTCGAAAACATGCGGCTCTGTGCAGCTTGCGTCGCGCACGGCCAATCAAGGAACTCGGGCGGCTTCGTCAGGCACTTGACCCCGCTCTCATCCGCGAAACCGGATTCGCCGGGCCCCATCTCGATCATTTCGTCGTCCTTGGTGAGATAGGTACGGCCTTCATCGGTGGTGGTGTACAGACCCGGAGGCGTGCCCTCTATCTCCACGCAGTCATCCTGAGCGTATGCGCCACCCGAGAGCAGCGCTCCGACGAACACGGATAACAGGGCTTTTGCCGGAGCTTTCACCATTGAATCCCCAAACCAAGATTGAGCCATAGTCTAATACAGCTTTTCCCCGCCCGCATGTTTTCCCGCACGAAACCGCCCCAGGGGTGGCTGCCCCCCTGTAGGAACCCGCTCTGCGGGCGAATTGTGCGGCGCAACCCCGTCGATTGGATCACCCCCCGTAGGACCCCGCTCTGCGGGCGAATGATCTGAATAACCCCATCGCCCGCAGAGCGGGCTCCTACAGTAAAATGGTGGCATGGACAAACCGATACTCGTTACCGGCGCGGCCGGCTTCATTGGGGCCCAGGTCTGCCTGGCGTTGCTGGCTCGCGGCGAGCGCGTCACGGGCATCGACAACCTGAGCGACTACTACGACGTGTCGCTGAAGCAGGCGCGGCTGGCGCTCATCCTCGAAATGGCGGATGCTTCGCCCGGCGATTTCCGTTTCGAGGCCATGGACCTGGCCGATCGGGCGGAGATGGAGTCCCTGTTCGCGGAAAGCCGGTTCGGCGGCGTCATCAACCTCGCCGCACAGCCCGGCGTGCGCTATTCCATCGACCACCCGCACACCTACGTCGACAGCAATATCGTCGGTTTCCTGAACGTGCTGGAGGGCTGCCGCCACAACGGGGTGGAGCACCTGGTGTACGCCTCGTCGAGTTCGGTCTACGGCGCCAACGAGAAAATGCCATTCTCCGAG
>JASFKQ010000311.1:0-3680 GCA_050118555.1 Lysobacterales bacterium | reverse complement strand
ATATCCCGTCTGACCCCGACCTCCCCGGGCTGGCTTCTATTGGTCCGCCAGGAACGCGGAACGGATCCAGCGTACCTCCGGGCGACCCCGCCGTTGCCCAATCGACACCACGTCAAAGCGGCAGGCGCGCTCCCGATGGGCGCAATGCGCCTGCAGGTACCGGGCCGCGGTACGCACGATCCGGCGTCGCTTGGTCCAGGTCACGCTGTCCGCTCCGCTGCCGTGGCTGTCCCGGGCCCGATAGCGGACTTCGGCAAACACCAGCGTCCGGCCGTCCAGCAGAACCAGGTCGATTTCCCCGAACCGGCACTGATAGTTGCGCTCCAGTGTCCTCAGACCACGGCGGTTCAGGAAAGATTCCGCGACACGCTCCCAACGACTCCCCGTGGCTCGTGTGTCCACCGTCGGCCGCTACGGCGTAGCGGGGGGTACGGCAGGGGTTGTGGCGGTGGGGGACGGCTCTGGAAGGGCGACCGGGATCCCGTGGCGGAACTGGGCCCACTCGGGGTCGCGCTCGAGGTTGGCCTGGCCGCGCGAGCGGTAATTCCCGGATGCGCCCGGGAAGCGGAATTCCGGATCCTTGTGCATCAGGTCCAGCCACGGCAGCAGGTTCCAGCTATCCCGCCCGAGGGCATACAGGGAGCTCAGGGCGCCATCCTTGATGCTCTCCAGCCCGGGTTGCTGATCGGGTTCCGCGTGTTCCACCTGCCATGGGGCCGCGGCGAAGACCAGGCCGTTCAAATCCTGGTTCCGAACCGGGTCGGGGTGGCCGCTGTAGGCTCGTCCGGTGGCCACCAATGGAATATCCCCTGCATCGAGGAATTTGAGCTGGGGCCGGATCAGCTTGGCCTGGGTCGCGTTTGCGGCCAGGAAAATGACGTCGATGTCATCGCGGCGGCTGGGCTCGAACTCCACGTTCATCTGCAATGTTCGCTCCAGTTGTCTCATCCGTGCCTTGCTCTCGTCGATTTTCAGCGCACGTTCCAACACGGCGCTATGGTCATTCTCCGTCTCCACGTAGCGCGTGTCTGCCACGATTTCGGTATCTTCGCGTAGGAATTCGCCTTCGAACGCGGCTGCCATCCGCTCGCCCCAGTCGCCTTCCGGCGTCAGCACCATCGCCCGCCGGTAGCCTGCTCCCAACGCATACCGGGCCGCGGCGGCCGCCTCGCTTTCCTGTGACAGCGAAACACCCCAGAGCTGACCGTCCATTCCCGGCGGAATGAGAAAATCCTCCGGGAGGTCGTTCAGCGCCAGGACCGGCGTCACCATGCCCGGCAGGGTGACGAGTCCCTCGACGGACTCCTTGCGCAGCGGGCCGATAATCCACTCGGCCCCGGCATCCAGTGCGTTGAAGTAGGCGGAGATCGCGGACTGGTTGTCATCGCCGGTGGCGAAAAAACTCAACTCGGCGCTGCCCGGGTCCTCCAGGTAGGCGCTCAGCAGGCCGTCGCGCAACGCGTTCCCGGCCGCTTCGAGACGTCCCGAGCCCGGAAGCAGAACGGCGACCTTGCGCGGATGCACGAATTCCTGCCGATAGCGCAGCCAGGCGTCCAGCGCCTGCTTCTCGGTCAGCAGATGATAGGGTTGCCGCTGTTTCCAGGCAGCGACCGCTGCCTCGATGCCCGAGCCATCGACGAGGTTTTCACGGATCACCAGCGCCAGGTCGAGCCAGCCTGTCAGCTGGCGTGGCGCCCTGGGATTCTCCGCCCGGATGGCCAGTTCACCGGAGGAGACCGTTTCCAGGGATTTCAGCAGGGTCACCGTGGCAACCGGGTCATATTGCGTCATGCCGTCGACCTGGCGGGCTACCGCGGCCAGGCCTCGATACATCGGGCTGGAAAGGGTATCGGCCACCTCCGCGCGCAGGTTCTCGTAGCGCGGGCGCATGGAGCGGGGCAACCCGCTGCGGGCGTCGTCGAGCAGGGCCTCAGCCTCGTTGGGACGGCCGGAACGCAGGGCGAGATCCGCCCGCACCAGCATGTACAGCGACCGGTCATGGGAAGGGAGGTCATCGACTTGCACGCGGTCGAGCAGCGATCCGGCCTGTTCGTAGCGCCCGGCCAGGGCCCAGGCATCGGCCGCGCGAATGCGCAATGACGCCGCGTCACGCGTACCGGCTGTCAGCGCCTCGCGTTCCCAGGCGCGCGCCGCATCCTCGTACTCTCCCCGCCGGTAGGCGTCCGTTGCGCCGGGCGCCGTCGTGGCCGGCCCGCCCGGGAACGAGCCGGGACCGGCGCAGGACACGGCCAGCATGCCCGCCAGAACCATCGCGACGACCCGCACCAGGAATTCGTCGGTACCGCGTCGGGCAGCGGCGCGTGAGGATGCGACGGAAACGGCTTTGGCTGGGATACGTGACTGCATTCAGGGTCGGGTTTGCAAGGTACCGCGAAATGATACCGCAAGCGCCAGGCGCATGATTCATAATATGCACTGACCCGAACCGCACCGATCTCTATGCCGAGCCCGATAGCCAAATTCGACAGGCGCAACAATTTTGGGGTCAGAGTCAATTTCGGGGTCAATTTTGGGGTCAGAGTAAAGGGACAGAGTAACTTGCTCTGTCCCTTTACTCTGACCCCAGCACTCCGGAGGGGGCACGATGGAGGCTAGGGGCAGGCTCTACGTGGTGGCGACGCCGATTGGTAACCTGGATGACCTTACGCTCCGCGCGCGGAGCGTGCTGGCGGAGGCGGACGTCGTCGCCGCCGAAGACACGCGCCACACGCGCAACCTGCTCGCCCGCCACGGTCTCGACCGACCGCTGGTTTCGCTGCACGAACACAACGAGGACACGCAATCGGCCAACCTGGTGGGGCGCCTGGAGGCGGGGGAGAGTGTTGCGCTGGTCTCGGATGCCGGTACGCCGCTGATCTCCGATCCGGGCTACCGCCTGGTCCGGCGGGCAGCCGAGGCCGGTATCGAAGTGGTGGCCGTGCCGGGTCCCAGCGCGGTCACCGCCGCGCTGTCGGTGTCCGGGCTGGCGACCGACCGTTTCGCATTCGAAGGCTTCCTGCCATCCCGCAGCTCAGCGCGCCGTAAGGCGCTGACCGCGTTGCAGGCGGAGTCGCGAACACTGGTGTTCTTCGAGTCGAGTCACCGCATCCGCGACTGCCTGGAGGACCTGTGCGATCTTTTCGGCCCGGAACGCCCGGCCGCGATTTGCCGGGAATTGACCAAGCAGTTCGAGACGGTGTTGCGAGGTACCCTGGCCGAACTGTCCCGACGGGTCGCGGAGGATGCCGACCAGCGCAAGGGGGAGTTCGTCCTGGTCGTGGCCGGGGCGAGCACGGAGACAGCCGTCGGGATGGCGGCGGCATTGGAACTGGCGCGCGCCCTGCAGGAGCATGTCGGCCTGAGCCAGGCAGCCCGGATCGCCGCGAAGTTCCATGGCGTGTCGCGCCGCGACGTGTACGAACGTTTGAACTCGGCGAGGCCGGGGTCAGGAGACCCGGGGGTCAGAGGAGGCCCGGGGTCAGAGTAAAGGGCCAGGGTGGTTTACTCTGTCCCTTTACTCTGACCCCTTACTCTGACCCCTTACTCTGACCCTTTACTCTGACCCTTTACTCTGACCCGGGCCCGCGAACTGACCCACATCCTTTATTCGAGCCGGGGCACATGATGCAATGGGCGACAGAATTGTTAACCCTTCCGAACCGAGAGGAATCCAAGTGGAA
>JASFKQ010000310.1:0-3683 GCA_050118555.1 Lysobacterales bacterium | reverse complement strand
CAAAGCTCACTCCTACGACGGGTTTCGATCCAGCCCCCCGTAGGAGCGACCATTGGTCGCGATTGGCCCACGGGCCCACCCAACCCATCCCGAGCAAGGCTCGGTCCCACGGAGAATTTCGACCCAACCCCCCGTAGGAGCGACTGTTGGTCGCGATTGGCCCACGGGCCCACCCAACCCATCCCGAGCAAGGCTCGGTCCCACGGAGAATTTCGACCCAGCCCCCCGTAGGAGCGACCGTTGGTCGCGATTGGGCCATGGGGCCGGCGCAGCTTATCCCGAGCAAGGCTCGGTCCTACAGCGGGCGAGCCCAAGCCTGGGCGGAAATGGGCAAGTCAGTGCCCGCGAATTAGCCCGATTGCAGGACTCAAAAAAAAGCCCCGCCGAAGCGGGGCTTTTCCCTCCTTCCAGGTATTCGCCTTAGCGATCGAGAACTACTAGCTCGACGCGGCGATTTTCTGCACGTCCTTCCTTCGTATCATTGGTGGCGACAGGGCGGGTTTCGCCGTAGCCGCGAGCCGTCATGCGGGTCGCGGTGACGCCCTTGCTGATCAGGTAATCACGCACGGAGTTGGCGCGCCGCTCCGACAGGCCCTGGTTGTAGTCTTCAGGACCGGTGCTGTCGGTGTGACCAGCCACCTCGACGATCACGCGTTCATGCTCTTGCAGCAGTGCTGCCGCTTCGTCCAGGATCTTCTTGGCTTCGGGCCGCAACGTGGCCTTGTCGAAATCGAAGTGCACACCCTGCAGCTCGATGACGGCCTCGACTTCACAACCGTCGAGATCGACAACCGCGCCCTGGCGGGTGTTCGGGCACTTGTCGCGCTCGTTCGGCACGCCGTCACCATCCAGGTCCGGATTCGGCGGCGGTGGCGGCGGCGGTGGCGGCTCTGCCGGCGGCGGCGGTGGCGGCGGTGGCTCCTTGCCGCCGAAGTCGAAGCTCAATGCCACGGTGTAAATGACATCTCCGTAGTTGCTGAACCGAGGCTGGCTTTCGTCATCGCCATTCAAGCGGTAGATGATCTGAGCGCGCGCGCTCAGGTGCTTGCTCAACTGCCCAGCGACACCGACGCCGCCGTTGAGCGAGATGTCCTGTCCCTCGTCCATGATGTTCCGATGCTTCAGGTAACCTATGCCAAGCGTCAGGAACGGCCTGAGGGTGCCCTCGCCGTAATAATAGCGGCCTTGCAGTCCCAGGTTGCTCAGTTTCCACTGGTCATAGGTAGCGCCCGGCCAGACCGTATCGTATCCCCGGTAGGTGCCGGAAAATTCATCGTATTCGAGGTCCAGGCTCAGGTTGTCTCCGAAAAACCGGCCGAAACCGATACCCATCAGGACATCGTCGTTGCGGGTATCCCGGTTGTTATCGAGGCTTGCGCCGCCGACGATGCCGGTGACGTGCCACGGTTGGTCGCCGTCAGCCCAGAGCCCGGTGGATCCCAGGGTCAGGCCGATTGCGGCGAGGGTCAAGACGAGTTTTCTTTTTTTCATGCAACGCTCCTCCTAAGTAAGCATTACAGCGAGAATCGGCTGCGTTCAAGGCAGGACAATGGACTAACGCATAGGATACAAAAATATACCCAGTTTGTTAACAAATCATTAAGAAGAACCCAAAAAAAACGCCCTGACCCTAACCTGGGTCAAGGCGTTGCCACGGCCACGGCCGCCCGCTGCCAGTTTTTCCGCTAGCGCGCTTCGCCCTGCTGCCTCTGCCGCAGTTCCCAGCGCTCCTGGGCGTCGAGGCACAGCGTAGCGATGGGGCGCGCCTCGAGACGATCCAGCCCGATTTCCTCGCCGGTTTCCTCGCAATAGCCGTACTCACCCTCTTCAATCCGGTTCAGGGCCTTGTCGATTTTCCGGATGAGCTTGCGATAGCGGTCCCGGGTGCGTAGCTCCAGGCTGTTCTCCGTCTCCCGGGTCGCGCGTTCCACTTCGTCACCAACATCCCGTACCTCGTGCTGAAGGTGGGTAATCGTCTCCCGCGACTCTTCGATCAAATCATCTCGCCAGGTCAGCAACTTCTGGCGGAAATACTCGAGGTGCTGGGGACACATGTATTTCTCACTCTTCTTTGGCTTGTAACCCTTTTTCAATTTCACTCGGTCCGTTGTCATCGTGATAAGCTACTCCTTGGCGTTTATCGCCTCGGGCGATAATGCTATGTTTTTGATTTTTATTATTTTTATTGAAATGTGGGCGAGCAGCCCAAAAATGAAATTGCAGTGTTATAGCCGAACTTTGGCCTCACGGCAAGTTTTCCAGACATCTACCAGGCCCGTTTTGTTCCCCGCACCCCCATGGCCAAGCTGCTTCAACTGCTGATTCGCACGTACCAGGTGACACTCAGTCCGTTCCTCGGTGATCACTGCAGGTTTACCCCGTCCTGCTCCCAATATGCATCCGAAGCCATCGCGAAGTATGGCGCGTTGCGGGGTGGCTGGCTGGCAATCAAGCGTATCGCTCGCTGCCAACCATTTTGCGACGGCGGCTACGACCCGGTGCCCTGATGCCCGCCCGACCATCGCGCGGAGCCACGGCTTGTAGCCCGGCGCCGCACGGCCGATAATGCCACGCCATGGATACTCGGCTGCTGATCAAGAACGCCCGCATGGTCAACGAGGGCGAAATCCACGAGGGCGACCTCCTGGTGGAAGGTGGGCGCATCGCCCGTATCGCCCCTGAGATCGCCGCCGGCGAAGCCAGCGTGATCGACGCCAACGGCGCCTGGCTGCTGCCCGGCATGATCGACGATCAGGTGCACTTCCGTGAGCCTGGACTCACCCACAAGGCCGGAATCCGGACCGAATCGCGGGCCGCGGTCGCGGGTGGCATCACGAGCTACATGGAGATGCCCAACACGAAGCCCCCCACGGTGACCCTGGACACCCTGGAAGCCAAGTACGCGGTCGCCGCCGAGAAGTCCCTGGCCAATTACGCTTTCTACCTGGGCGCCACCAACGACAACCTGGACGTCATACGGGCGCTGCCACCGGGCGCGGCCTGCGGCATCAAGATTTTCATGGGCGCCTCGACGGGCAACATGCTGGTGGATGACGAAAGCACCCTGGCCGGCATTTTCCGCGACGCCACCAGCCTCATCGTCACGCACTGCGAATCGACACCCATCATCAAGCGCAACCTGGCGGTCGCCCTGGAGAAGTACGGACACGACATCCCGGTCACCGAACACCCGAACATCCGCAGCGTCGAGGCCTGCTACGTTTCCACGCAAACCGCAATCGGGCTGGCGCGCGAACACCAGGCCCCGCTGCACGTGCTGCACCTTTCCACTGGTCGCGAAATGGAATTGTTCGAACCGGGACCGATCGAAGGCAAGCTGGTGACGGCTGAGATCTGCGTGCATCACCTGCACTTCAACAGTAACGACTACACCACCCTCGGCAACCTGATCAAGTGCAACCCCGCGATCAAGTCTCCGCAGGATCAGGCGGCGCTGCGCCAGGCGCTCAAGGAAGGACGGCTCGACATCATCGCGACCGACCACGCCCCCCACACCAGCGAGGAAAAGGCGTCCACCGATTACCTGGCGGCGCCGTCGGGACTGCCGCTGGTGCAGGATGCCCTGCTCTCGGTGCTGGAACTCTACCACGACGGTGAAATCGGCATCGATGAAATCGCCCTCCGCACCGCGCACAACGTCGCCACGCGCTATCGCGTGGTGG
>JASFKQ010000309.1:0-3696 GCA_050118555.1 Lysobacterales bacterium | reverse complement strand
GACTGGCCGACAGGGTAGGTGGCATGGTCGGCAAGGAACGCTTCGGTACGGTCATCAACCGGGTCGGCGGCGCCGCCCTGATCACGGCTGGCCTGGGGCTGGTCTCGCAGGGCTGAACGGCGCCGGGGGCGCAGCCAACCGCTTGTCCCGAACAACCGGCACGCGGAGGGGAAAAACAAACCACGAGTCGCCTGAATCCAGCAAGTATTGCCGATCGATGCTCGGCAAGAAATCCACGTTGCGGGCGTATGAACGGAAACCGGGATGCCCGGTTGGCCGCCGAGCGGGCGGGGAAAGGAGTCTGGAATGCGGAATATCCAGCTAGCTGCCGCTCTGATCCCTGGGCTTGAGCCCAGCCGTGTTAGGCGCGATTCGATGCCGGTAGTGAGTCGGGTGGTGCGCGCGGTGTGCGGTCGATCAGGGCCTCACGCCGTCGCTGATGCCGATGTCGCCGTAAACCGCGCCGAGCATGGCATGGGCTACGGACGTGAATGGCTGGTTGTGCGGTGCCACCCCGCGAAAAGCGCAGGAAAATCCGGTATTCAAAGGCGACTCCAAGGGTGAATTTCAGTGCAATTGCGAGCCTGGACGCATCACGATACTTCGGCCCTTCAGGGCAATCCAACCGATGTTTGGCTGCTTTGATCGTTTTGCGCTATTCGCACATGGTTGCACGTGTTAGCGTGTCTCGCGGACCGTGAGACCGATGTCTGAAGTACTGAAGGAGAACCCCATGCGAGCAGTTCGTGGACCGCTTTTTTGTATACGGCGACTGTCCCTGGTTCTGCTCTTCGTGAGCATGCCGGCCCCTGCAGAAGATTACTCGGTTGAAGCCTCGCAAATCGCAGCCGAGATCGTCGATGTCCACCCCCGCGGTCGCGCCATTGAAGTGGATCCTGAATTTCGAGCGGCCCGTGCACAACTGATCGAAATCGCTCGCGATTCCGATTACCCGCATTACGCGATGGCGCTTGGCCACCTGTTTCACGTCGTCGACGATGGTCACACGGCATCGATTCCGGCTTATGGTGCTCACGCCGAGTTCACTTTTCGATTTCCGCTTCGAGTCAAACGATTTTCCGACGGTCTCTACGTCATTGCCGCGAAGGATACGGCCATGCCGCTGCTCGGAACCCGACTCGTTCGTATCGCCAATCGACCTGTCGATGAACTCCTGAGAGGATTCGTTGCCACATCCGCCGGCGGCAGTCCGGCGTGGCCGGCCAATTTCCTGCCATTCGCCGTCACCGTGCCCGGGTGGCTCATGGGTCTCAATTTTGTGGACGGCGGGGTGGACGAGCCGGTGCTGTTCGAGGGACAGGGGCATGACGGCAAGTTCTCTTCTGCCTCGCTTGTCGCCGCGAAAGGTGGTGGTGACGGACTGGTGCAACTGGATCGGGAACTGACGGACCTGGAGAAACTCGGCCGCGACCGCACCAATTTCGTCGTGTACCTGGATGATCCGAAGGCGCTCATCGTTGAGATTGGCGCCATGCAGGATCAGGACGATTCCACCTTCGAAGTATTTACCGCAGAGGTAGCAGGGGCAATGGAGGGGCAGGATATTGAAAGCGTTGTCATCGACCTGCGCAAAAACGGAGGCGGCAACAACGAATTGGTAATGCCTTTGCACCGGATGCTGGTGAAGAGCCGTTTCAATCGTTATGGCGGTATATTTGTTCTGACTTCGCCGAGCACCTTCTCCGCGGCCATGAACTTTGCTAGCTGGCTGGAGCGGGATACCGAAGCCATTTTTGTTGGCGAGCCGACGGGGGGTTCGCCGAATCAATTCGGTGACGCCGAATTTGAGACGACGACCGTGTCCGGGACTCCCTACCTTATCTCACGATTGCGCTGGCAGGATTCGTCTCCGCTCGACAAGAGACGCTGGATCTTGCCGGATTTTCCCGTGGAGCCCACATTCGATGACTTCGTTGCCGGAGAAGATCGGGCACTTGTGCTTGCGACTACACATCGTCCGAAGCCGATGACGCTCCAGGCACAACGCCTTCGATTGGTGCGCCCCTGGGACAGGGAATCTCAGCATGTTGACTGGAAGTTCTTCTATCAGGATTGAGGGTGCGCTGCCTAGCTCTGGGAAACTGTGGAAGAAATTGTGGACGGCCACTCAAAGGACAGGAGGAAATTGAGCACACTGCTCGCACTGGGTGCGTGCATCACCGTTTTCCCGGCACTGGCGAACGGCCCGGTTGAGAGTCAAACAGAGGCGAAAGAGCTCGTCATGCAGCGCTTTGTTGCCGCGCTCAACAGCCATGACGTCGATGCCCAATATGCGCTCTATGCCAAGGACATGGTGTACTTGAATGGCGAGCGCAGGGTGAAGCCCGCTCGAAAGTCGGAACGCAGGAGCCGGGAATTCGAGGCGGCAAACGACGCCACCTGGAGCTTCGAGATAAGTGCGGTTGGCCCCGACTGGGCCGAGGGGACCCTGACGGAGGACATGCTTTACTACCAACTGTTGGGCGTGGGCCCGCGCAGTCACGAAGTGCGGGTCCGCTTCAGAAATGCGAAGATCGTCGAAATGAGCTCCTCAAACTGGACCGAGGCGGGTTGTCCATATGAAGAAACCCGTAATCGTTTCATCGACTGGCTGATTGAAGAAAAGCCGCGCCTCGCCGCCGATGTCTCCAGGGACGGGCGGATCGTGTTCAACGGCGAAACGGCGGTTCTCATCAATCGAGCCGTACGGGAATGGTGTCCGCCGACCGGTTGTCCGAAGTGCGGGCCATCCAATAATGGGGTCGGATCCGATTAATCTGATTTAGATGGTCTGCCCACCTTTCCTGATCCCAATTTGATATTCAATTGGGTCTCAATTTCTGACTTGAAGGAATCTCCTCCCAGGGGAAGCCCCTTGCGATTGGCGTAGCGAATTCGATCAATCTGGGATCTTTTCGGCGTATCGTCGAAAAGCGCCCGATAGGCAGCGCACCGTGAGCAATGATCCACACCTAGCGCCATCCACTCTTCGTGTGGTGTGAGGAGTTCGTTGTGTTGGCCAAGTGCATTGCATTGATAACTGCTCCAGCGATACTGATCCGGCCTATCAACCATCGCGGCGCGAACAGGATTCGACTCAATATACCGATAGCAGACAAGGCAGTATTCGGCGCTGTCAACCAGCGAAGACTTGAAGCGCCCATCCCACAGTGTGCCGCTCCGTCGGTATTTGCTATTAATGTACCTGACATATTCTCGACCCACGTCCTGCATCAGCCGAGAGACGCCGTCCGCGACTGAGGGCGTTGCCAGAATGTGCACGTGATTGGTCATGAGTACGAAGGCATGAATGTCACAACCCCTGCGCCGCGCCGCACGGTTCAGGAGTACCAAATAAGTGAGTCGATCTTGGTCGGCGAAAAAGCAGGCCTGGCGGTTGTTACCGCGATGGGTGATGTGCTGCGGGATGCCAACAAGATTGAGTCGGCGAGGCCTGGGCATGATCGGTTTCCTGCGGGAAATGCCAGATCATGTGGTGTGCAGCAACCCAGCGATATCGCAAATGGCTCGTTTCGGTGTAGGAAATTGGATCCGACCCCTTTCTTGACCCCTTTCTTATAAATTGGACCCGACCCCTTCCTTTGCGCGATGCGCCGACTGAGGGTGTGGAGAAGCTGGCTCAGCTCGTTGTTGTCGGGCCGGTGGGCGCGCTGAAGTGTGGGCCGATGGCCGGAG
>JASFKQ010000308.1:0-3703 GCA_050118555.1 Lysobacterales bacterium | reverse complement strand
GAGATCTCGCGCTATTTCATGACGATCTCCGAAGCCAGCCAGTTGATCATGCAGGCGGCCGTCCTGGGCGGAGGCGGCGAAATCTACGTGCTGGACATGGGCGAACCGGTCAAGATCAAGTACCTGGCCGAGCAGTTGATTCGGCTGTCGGGCAAGCAGCCCAACAAGGACATCGAGATCGTGTACACTGGCCTGCGGCCTGGAGAAAAGCTGTTCGAGGAACTGTTCCACGAACTCGAGCCCTACGAACAGACTCAGCACGAGAAGATCTTTCTGGCGCATCCGAGGCAGGCCGACTGGGGCGATCTCAGCGCGGCTTTGCGTGAGGCCGAACTTGCGGTGCGGCGTTACGACACGAAGAAGCTGAAGAAAATCCTGCTGCAACTGGTTCCGGAACTGGCGAAGACGTCCATCAGCACCAAGCCGGGCGCGGCCGAGGTCGACGTCGTACCCATCAATCGCCCGGGCTGATCCCCAACTCAGCGCCGGCGCATATCAGCGCTTGCGGGCCTGTAATCCCTCCCGTTCCTGCGGCTGCATCCGGCAATGCCTTTCCGCGCGATCCGCCGCCGCCATCGGGCAAAACAGTCACCACATTCGAGTTAGAATATACGCATGACTAAACGTAAGCCCATCAGGAAGGCGGTGTTTCCTGTCGCCGGGCTCGGCACGCGGTTTCTCCCCGCGACCAAGTCCATCCCCAAAGAAATGCTCCCGATTGTGGACAAGCCGCTAATCCAGTATGCCGTCGAGGAGGCGCTGGAGGCAGGCGCGGACACGCTGATCTTCGTCACCAGCCGCAAAAAGCACGCGATTTCGGACCACTTCGACACCGCGTTCGAGCTCGAGACCAAGCTCGCCGAGTCCGGCAAGACGGATTTGCTGGAAAAGATCACCGGCGTGGTGCCGGATTCGGTTACCCGCGTCCACGTCACACAGACCGAGGCGCTCGGCCTGGGTCACGCCATCATGTGCACTCGCAATGTCGTTGGCGACGAGCCGTTTGCGATTCTGCTTGCCGACGACATGATCCGAAATGACGGCCCCGGAGCCCTGGCGCAGATGGTGGGGGTCTATGAGGAGACGGGGGCCAGCGTCATCGGGGTCGAGGAAGTTCCGGAGCACATGACACGCAGCTACGGCATCGTGGGTGTCCGAGAGAATGCAGCGGGTTTCCAGCAGATCGAGACGATGGTGGAGAAGCCGGCACCGGAGGACGCGCCTTCGCGCCTCGGTGTGGTCGGGCGCTACGTACTCGATGGCTCGATTTTCGATTACCTTGCCCGGGTGCAGGCCGGCGCCGGCGGCGAGATACAGCTCACCGACGGCATCGCGGCAATGTTGGCGAGCCATCCGACCCTGGCGCTGCCCCTGCAGGGCCAGCGTTTCGACTGCGGCAGCCACCGGGGGTTCATCCAGGCCACCATCTGGTATGCGATGGACCACGAGGAAATCCGCGACGACGTGCTCGACCATATGACCGAATTGTTAAGAAAATCCGGCCGGATCTGAAGCTCCCCCAATGACGGCAATTCGTCCGAAGAAGGAATGGCCGGGTGGTACCATCGTCCGGCTCACGCACCGGTCTCGCGTGCTGGAAAACAACCCCTGGGAAGACCCTGCGGAGCGCGAGGTGGCCGTGTATCTGCCCGCCGCCTATGATGAATCCGGGGCGCCCTGTGTCGCGCTCTGGGATCTAGCCGCCTACACGAATTCCGGGCTGGGCCACCTGAACTGGTCCAACCATGGTGAGAGCCTGCCGGAAAGGCTCGACCGGCTGATCGGCCAGGAACTCATGCCACCGGCCGTCGTGGTGATGCCGGACTGCTACACCTCGCTGGGCGGCAACCAGTACGTGAATTCTCCCGGAGTAGGGCGGTACGCGGACTACCTGGTCGATGAGCTGGTGCCTTTCGTGGCGAGCCGATTCAACGTCGGGGATGGGCGTGAATTTCGGGGCGTGTTTGGCAAATCGTCGGGCGGATACGGCGCCCTGTACCACGCCATGACCCGGCCCGAAACGTGGGGCGCGGCCGCCAGCCACGCCGGCGACGTCGGGTTCGACGTGCTGTTCCCCGGTGAGTTTCCGACCGCCTGCGGCGTGCTCGCCGCATTCGACGGTGACATCGAGGCGTTCATGCGGGAATTCTGGCGCAAAAACCGCCCTGCGGGCCGGGAATTCTCGGTCATGCTGCTCTTGGCGATGGCGGCAAGCTATGACCCCGATCCGGACCATCCGGCCCGAATTCAGCTACCGTTCGACCTGCATACCTGCGAGCGGAGTGAAGAGCGGTGGTCGCGCTGGTTGTCCTTCGATCCCCTGCTGATGGTGGAGGAAGGAGCTGACGCGCTCCGTTCCCTGCGGGGTTTGTACATCGATGTCGGCATCTACGACCAGTACAACATCCAGTTCGGCACGCGGCGCCTGGTCCGCCGGCTGACGGAGCTCGGTGTGCCCCACCATTACGAAGAATTCGAAGGCGGCCATTCGGGCATCGACTGGCGCCTGGATCGCTCACTGCCCTGGCTCGTCTCCGCCTTGAAAAACGGGCAACGGGAAGCCAATTAATGCATTATCCAGTTAACATACATCCCGTTCGGGGCGAGCACTCGGGCAGGTTACCGGAGAACCACACAGATGATTGAAATCACCGCGCCCGCACAGGACTATTTCAGGCGCCTGATCGGCCAGCAGGACGAGGAAGGACTCGGCCTGCGTCTGTCCGTGAACCACGCCGGCACGCCCGGCGCGAGTTGCGACCTTCAATTCTGCCCGCAGGGTCAGAACCTGCCGGACGATACGACCGTAACCTTCGACGGGTTCGATCTGTTCGTTGCGCGCGGCAGCGAACCCTGGCTGGAAAAGGCCGAGATCGATTTCGAGGAAGACAGCACCGGCGGCCAGTTGACGATCAAGGCGCCCGGCATCAAGGGCGCGGAGCCCTCGTCGGAAGCGCCTCTGGAGGAACGCGTGGGCTGGCTTCTGGATACGGAGATCAATCCGGCGCTCGCCTCACACGGGGGCAGGGTGGCCCTGGTCGAGATCACCGAGCAAAAAGAAGTGGTGCTGCAGTTCGGCGGCGGCTGTCATGGCTGCGGCATGGCCGATGTCACCCTGAAGCAGGGCATCGAACAGACACTGACCCAGCGGATTCCGGAGATTACGGCGGTCAAGGACGCCACCGACCACCGCACGGGCACCAACCCTTACTACGCGAGCGGCGCCGAGGGCGAATCGGCGGTGTAGGACCAAGCTTTGCTCGGGATAAGCGACGGTGGTCCGGTAGTTCAATCGCGACCAACGGTCGCTCCTACGGGTGCCGGAGCGAAGCCCGCTGTAGGACCGAGCCTCGCTCGGGATGCGCTGCGGCGGCCCGGTGGACCAATCGCGACCAACGGTCGCTCCTACGGGTGCCGGAGCGAAGCCCGCTGTAGGACCGAGCTTTGCTCGGGATACGCTGCATCGGCCCGGTGGACCAATCGCGACCAACGGTCGCTCCTACGGGTGCCGGAGCGAAGCCCGCTGTAGGACCGAGCCTTGCTCGGGATACGCTGCGGTGGTCCGGTAGTTCAATCGCGACCAACGGTCGCTCCTACGGGTGCCGGAGCGAAGCCCGCTGTAGGACCGAGCCTTGCTCGGGATGGGCTGCATCGGCCCGGTGGACCAATCGCGACCAACGGTCGCTCCTACGGGTGCCGGAGC
>JASFKQ010000307.1:0-3703 GCA_050118555.1 Lysobacterales bacterium | reverse complement strand
TCCTGGGTTTTCACCGGGACGCTTCGTCGCTGCTTTACAACCTGGCGACGAGCGAGCCGGAATTGGCCAAGCAGACTCTGGTCGTCGATTTCAACGTGGCGCTGCACGCGGGTATTCGCAAGACGGGTGCCACGGTCAAGTACGGCGACCTGGCGAACCCGGAAACGCTGCACCACCTGGGCCTGAACAAGTGCAACGTGATCGTCTGCACCATCCCGGACGATCTGCTGCGCGGTATCGACAACCGCTCGCTGGTGCACGTGGTGCGCGAGATGGCGCCGCACGCGGTGATCATCGCCAACGCGATCGAGATCAATGAAGTGAACCGGCTGTACGAGGCTGGCGCTAACTATATCTACCTGAACCGCTTCGAGGCCGCATGGACGCTGCAGCGAGCGATCAAGGCAGGCCTGGACCAGGAAATCGACACCTTCCGGGACGAGCGCCAGGCGCGAAATTATTACAGCCCGGACCGAAAGGAAATTCTGGGCTAAACTGAATAGGTCCCGAGGGGAGCATCAATTTGACGCTGGTCGTACAAATATCGGATACCCATATCGTCGAAAGGGGGCGGCTGCTGTACGACAAGGCGGACACGGCGCGTCACCTCGCCGAGACGGTGGCGGAAATCAACACGATGCATCCGCAGCCGGACATGGTGCTGATTACCGGCGACCTGGTGGAACACCCCGGTCCGGTGACCTACAGTCACTTCCGGGAACTGGTCGCTCCGCTGAAGGCCCCGACCTACGTGATGCCGGGTAACCACGACGACCCGGAGATCATGTGGTCGTACTTCCGCGACACGCCCTGGTTTCCGACAAAGCCCCCGCACTTCCAGTTCGCGATCGAGAGCAACCCGTTTCGCGTGCTGATGCTCAACAGCCACTATGACAACAGCGAGTTGCCGCACTTCGGACCGCGCCGCCTGGAGTGGCTGGACAAGACGCTGTCCGATTCCGATACACCGACCCTGATTGCGATCCACCATCCGCCGTTCAGAACCGGTATCGGCTTCATCGATATGGTCGGCGCGGGGTGGTACCAGGGCCTGGGCGAGGTGATCGCGCGCCATCCGCAGGTGCTGAAGATCATCTGCGGACACGGCCATATCGACCTGCAGGGCATGCTTGGCAACGTGCCGGTGCAGATGATCGGCAGCATTGCCCACCAGCTGATCGCCGGGCGCGGTGAAGATATCGCCCCGGCCTTCGACAACGTGCGGGTGCCACCCGTGCTGCATCAGTGGGTCGACGGCGCGATTATCAGCGGTTACTACCCCTGGCCGGCGGGCGTGGACGCCGAACGCATCGACAAGTCCTCCAACATCGACTGGGAGGATCTCAAGGATCACATGCGCGGCGCGATGACGCTCGAGGATTGACGGCCGCGGTGAGGCTCTCTTCCCGGTTCCAGGCCGGCCTCGGCGTCAGGCGTTACCTTGCGCGCGCGCTGCTGGGCCTGGTCACCACCTTCGTGGTGCTGGGCCACGTCACCGGTCGGTACACCATTCCCTACGTCGACCAGGTCGAGAAACTGCTCTACGACACGCGCGTGCGGCTGAGCGCGCCGGGCGGCATCGACGACCGCATTGTGATCATCGCGATCGACGAGCCCAGCCTGGCCGAGCAGGGCCACTGGCCATGGACCCGCGACAAGCTGGCGCTGCTGGTCAGGCAGCTGTTCAACTACAAGACCGCGGTGGTGGGATTCGACGTGCTGTTCGCCGAGCGCGACGAGAGCGCGGACGTCGACATGTTGCGGGATCTGGCCAGCAACAAGGCGGACGCCGCATTCGTCAAACGGCTGAACGAACTCGAGAAGGAACTTGACCGTGATCGTGTGTTCGCGGATTCGCTCAGCGCGGGACCGGTGATCCTCGGCTACTTTTTCGACACCAACGAGAAAACGGCCTACAAGACGGGCCAGTTGCCGTACCCGGCCTTCGACCTGCACAAGTCCATGATGGATTCGGTGTTCATCCCTCACGCGTACGGCTACACCTCCAATCTGCCTGAGCTGATGGACGCGGCCTACGGGGCCGGGTTCATCGACAACCCGCTGATCGATCCGGATGGCGTTGTGCGCCGCGCGCCGCTGCTGCAGGAGTACGACCTGTCGGTGTACGAGTCGCTGTCGCTATCGATGGCCGCGACCTATTTCAACGACATCACACTGCCCGTGTTCGTGGACGCCTCGAGCTGGATGGGCGACTACCCGCCCTTGGAAGGGCTCGAACTGCACGGCGAGCGTATTCCGATCGACCCGCAGGGCGCCGTGTTGGTGCCATACCGCGGCCCGGCCGGCAGCTTCCGCTACTATTCCGCGGCCGACGTGATAGCTGGGCGCCTGGAGGATCCCAAGGCGCTGGAAGGCAAGATCGCGCTGATCGGCGCGACCGCGCCAGGCCTGGAGGACCTGCGTTCCACGCCGTTCGGGTCCATCTACCCAGGGGTGGAGGTGCACGCCAACGTGGTCGCCGGCATCCTGGACAACAGTTTCCGCTGGGAGCCGGCCTACACCGCGGCCGCGGAAATGATTACCGTGATCGTCTTTGGCCTGCTCAGCAGCCTGCTGCTTCCGATCCTGTCGCCGGGCATATCGACCCTGATCACCTTCAGCCTCACCAGCGCCGCGCTGGGCGTGAATTTCTACCTGTGGGAGGTCGAGGGCCACGTGCTGCCGCTGGCCATGACGCTGTACACGCTGTTTGCGATCTACACCATGAACATCCTGTTCGGCTACCTGTTCGAAGCCCGGGCGCGTTCCCACATGGACAGCCTGTTCGGCCAGTACGTGCCGCCCGACCTGGTGCGCGAGATGAGCCGCGACCCCGAGCACTACTCGCTCGCTTCCGAGAAACGCGAGCTCAGCGTGTTGTTCACCGACATTCGTGGTTTTACCACCATCTCGGAAGGGCTGGACGCCGGCGACCTGTCGACCTTGATGGACGAGTACCTGACGCCCATGACCCGCATCGTGCACGAGTCGGAGGGCACCATCGACAAGTACATCGGCGACGCGGTCATGGCCTTCTGGGGCGCGCCGGTGCATCACCCGCACCATGCCGACCAGGCGGTAGCGGCCGGGATGGCGATGCTCAAAGCGCTGGATGTACTCAACATCGATTTTGCCAAGAAAGGCTGGCCGGAAATCCGGATCGGCGTGGGGGTGAATACCGGCCCGATGAGCGTCGGCAACATGGGATCGCGCTTCCGCCGCGCCTACACCGTGCTGGGCGACGCGGTGAACCTGGGCTCACGCCTGGAGGGACTGACCAAGGCTTACGGAGTGTCCTTCCTGGTCAGCGAGACCACCGCCCACAGCGCCGGCCGTTTCGCCTACCGCGAGATCGACAAGGTGCGGGTGAAGGGCAAGGCCAAGCCGGTCACCATCCTCGAACCGCTGGGCCTCGACGAGGAAGTGCCGCAGGAAGTGAAGGACCGGGCGCGTTCGTTCCAGCATTTCCTGTTCCTGTACCGCTCCAAGAGCTGGGACCAGGCCGAAGAGATGCTGAAGCGCCTGCAGGAAGAAGACCCCGATTGCATGCTATACCAACTCTATTACGAGCGCATCGAGCTATTCCGCGAGAACCCGCCGGAAGAGGGCTGGGACGGCACCTTTACCCACCAGACCAAGTAAAATCGCGCCGGCTTCGGCTCAATCGCGACCAACGGTCGCTCCTACGGTGGTGCCACGCAGC
>JASFKQ010000306.1:0-3722 GCA_050118555.1 Lysobacterales bacterium | reverse complement strand
AGCCGTCATTGCTGCGCAGGTAGCCACTGCGGTCGAACTTCTGACTGTAGTCGACCTGGTGCCAGGTCCCGCTCACGAAGGCCTGCATGTCTGTTTTGAACTGGTAGCCCAGCCGGAGCATCAGGTTGTCATCGTTGCGGTCGCGATCCTGGTTGTCGATGACGGTGCCGTCGGGCCTAACGCTGTTGTCGAAATTGTAGTCGGCGTGGTAGTACTGCATCCCCACGCCCAGCCGATTGAACTGGTGGTCGAAACCGAGACCGCCGCCGGTCATGGTATAGATGGTCGGCACGATGCCCTGCTCGGAAGTGCGGTTGTTCAGCGACTCGTGCAGCCTCAGGTAGTCCAGCTTGTAATTGAGGGTGGTGCGTGCGCGCACGTCGAAGCGCCCACCGATGTTCAGAAAGTAGTCTTCGTAGTCCCGGAATCCATAATCCTTGTAGCGCCCGATATCGGCGGCCAGGCGCACCGTCAGCGAGTGCCGGCTCCAGGTGCTCTGCGCGGTGACGTACGGCCGAAGGTGGTAGATGAAGTCGCTTTGCGTGTTTTCGTAGGCGTAGAAGACGTTGTCCGTCCACTCACCGGCCAACTCGATGCCGGGATGGAGCATGAAGGCCCCGGCACGGATACCCAACGGCTTGAAATCCTGAGGATGGGCTTCGACCGGCTTCTGGCCCAGGCCGGGGTTGTCGTAGTCCTGGGCAAACGCCGGAGCGCAGACAACCAGCAGCGCCAAAACGGCTGCTTTTTCTAACCATAATTCGCGGCGCCGTGGTTTAATCATTCTTGGTAATTCCGCCGTCCCGCCATCACTTCCGAAGTCAGGCATTATACAGGGCTATGCTGCGTAGGAATCAAGTGAAAACCCCCTGTAATCAAATGTTAATCATTCCATGAACCGCGCTCCCGACACCCTGCACCGCCCGCACCGACAGATCTGGGCCATTGCCGGTCCGGCGATCCTGGCCAACTCGTCCGCGCCGCTGGTGGGGCTGGTCGACACCTGGGCCGTGGGCCACCTGCCACAGGCGGTGCACCTGGCGGCCGTTGGCCTGGGCAGCGTGATCTTCAATTACCTGTTGTGGGCTTTCGGCTTTCTGCGCATGGGCACGACCGGGCTGGTGGCGCAGGCGCGCGGGCGTGAAGACCTGAACGAACAGGTGGTCACGGTGGTCCGGTCGGCGGCGCTGGCGGTATTCTTCGGTTTGCTGCTGCTGGTGCTCCAGGAATGGCTGCTGGCCCTGTCGCTGCGGGTCATGGCGCCGCCGGACGACGTGGCGCGGATCACCTCGCACTACTTCCGCATCCGCATCTGGGCGGCGCCGTTCACCTTGTTCGGCTACGCGATCACCGGCGTGCTGTTCGGGCTGGCGCGCGTGCGCACCATCCTGTGGCTGCAACTGCTGTTGAACATCACCAACGCGGTATTGAACGTGACGTTCGTGGTCGGCCTGGGCCTGGGCGTGCCGGGCGTGGCGCTGGGCACGCTGATCGCGCAGGTGCTGACGGCGGTGGCCAGCGGCTGGGTGGTGGTCCGCATCTACGGCGCCCCTGCCCTGCTCAGCTCGGTCCGCGACGGCGCCACCTGGGTGCTGCGGGCGTTCCGTAAGCTGGTACTGGTCAATGGCTTCATCTTCATCCGCACGATTTTCCTGATGACGGCGCTGGCGATGATCATGCGGGTGGCGGCGGACCTGGGCACCGTGCAGATGGCGGCCAGCCACGTGGTCACCCAGTACATGATGCTGATCGCACTGGGGCTGGATGGCTTCGCGCACGCCTCGGAGGCGCTGGCCGGCGCCGCCTGGGGCCGCAGCAACCGCGCCCAATTCCGCCGCTGGGTGATTCTGACGGGCTACTGGTCGCTGATCGCCAGCCTGGGCTACGCCCTGCTCTTCTGGCTGGCCGGCAACGACCTGACCGCGCTGCTGACCGATATCGAGTCGGTGCGCATCGCGGCCGGCGCCCTGCTGCCGCTGGTGATCGCGCTGCCGGTGGTCTCGGTGTGGTGCTACCTGTTCGACGGCGTGTACATCGGCGCCACTGCCGCCGTCTCCATGATGGTGACCATGGGCATCGCGTTCGTGATCTACCTGTTCCTGCTCGAGCCGATGACCGAGCAGTGGGGGCTGCACGGGCTGTGGGGGGCGGTGCTGGTGTTCATGGCAGCGCGGGGATTGGCGCAGGCGATCTGGTATCCGATGCTGGAGCGGAAGATCGGGTAATTGGCCACGGGGCCGCCGCAGCTCATCCCGAGCAAGGCTCGGTCCTACAGGGGCTTCGTTGGACCTCCCGTAGGAGCGACCGTTGGTCGCGATTGATCCACGGGGCCATCCGGCCCTATCCCGAACAAGGTTCGGTCCTATGACCAGGACATGTCAGGCTTGCGGTGGTGCTCCATGCAGTCGCGGAGATACAGATTGATGAGCGTTTGGTAAGGGATGCCGGTGTCTTCGCCCAAGGCCTTGAAATACGCAATCACGTCCTCGCCCATTCGAATCGTAACCTGACGCTTCAATTTCGACGCATAGGGATTTTTGCGGGCCTTCATCTTCGAGAAGTCGTATTCCTTCTTCATCGCCTTTTTCCTCCGTAAAACCTGGCTTCCCTGGCAGTTGCTGTGCGGGCTGAGATGATCCGATGAACTCCATTCAAATCGTAGCATACATACAATGTATTTACATTTTCATAGTGTCCTAAACACGATATTCCCGCGGGAATGGGGCCCGAGGATAGAAAGAATCGGATGGGGTGTTTGTAGGAGCGACCGTTGGTCGCGATTTGGGTCATGGGGCCGCCGCATCTTATCCCGAGCAACGCTCGCTCCTACGGCGGGCTTCGTTTCGCCCCTATGACGGGGTTCGATCGGGCACCCGTAGGAGCGACCGTTGGTCGCGATTTGGGTCACGGGGCCGCCGCACCTTATCCCGAGCAAGGCTCGGTCCTACGGCGGGCTCCGTTCCGCCCCCATGACGGGGTTCGATCGGGCGCCCGTAGGAGCGGCCGTTGGCCGCGATTTGGGTCATGGGGCCGCCGCGGGTTATCCCGAGCAACGCTCGGTCCTACGGCGGGCCTCGTCAGGGCACCCGTAGGAGCGACCTTTGGTCGCGATTGGTTCTCGGGGCCACCCGAACGAGGTTCGATTTACAGGTAGAAATCCTTGTACCAGGCGACGAACCTGGCGATGCCCTCTTCCAGGGTAGTTTTGGGTTGGTAGCCGATGTCGGCGATCAGGCGGTCGACGTTGGCGTAGGTGTCGGGCACATCACCGGGCTGCATGGGCAGGAAGTTCTTCTTCGCCTCCACGCCGAGAGCCTTTTCCAGCGTTTCGATGAACACCCCGAGTTTGATGGGGTTGTGGCAGCCGATGTTGTAGACGCGCCAGGGGGCGCGGCTGGTGGCGGGGTTGGGTTCGGCGCCGCTCCAGTCCGGATCGGGTTGCGCCGGACGGTCCAGCGCGCGTACCACGCCCTCGACGATGTCGTCGATGTAAGTGAAATCGCGGGTGTGCTTGCCGTAGTGATAGACGTCGATGGGCTCGCCCGCCAGGATGGCCTTGGTGAACTTCATCGGCGCCATGTCCGGGCGGCCCCAGGGGCCGTAGACGGTGAAGAAACGCAGCCCGGTGCACGGCAGGCCGTAGAGGTGAGCGTAGGTGTGCGCCATCAGTTCGTTGGCTTTCTTGCTGGCGGCGTACAGCGAGTACGGGTGGTCGACGTTGT
>JASFKQ010000305.1:0-3739 GCA_050118555.1 Lysobacterales bacterium | reverse complement strand
GCATGTATCCGGCAAAGTGGTGCGAGAAGATGGAAGCCAATGACGAGGGCGTCTGGACCGCGAACGAAGCCGCCGAGTAGACGAAGAACTGCGTCGGCCGCAACTGATCGACCTTTTCCGGTTCACCCGCCCGCGTTCGACTGACCTCGACCAGGCGATCAGCGCGCCTGGACAAGCGGGGGTTCCCGGAACGGAATCCCTGGAATTTACATTGCTTTATTGAAAAGCAGGATTTTTTGGCCCTCCCCGTCAAACAGCGAAAGCGACCCTTCGCTCAGTTCGAACCGTCTCACTTTGGCCAGGGCTTCCTGGTATTGCGCCTCCTGCTCCATGCCCTCTGCGCACATCTTGCGGGTAGAAACGAGTGGTCCGAAGGAAAGCTGGTCACCCTCCAGGGTAAAACCACCCGTGAATTGATTGCAGCCCGAAAATCCGCCGACCTGCGATTCGTCGGATCTCAGGGTAAGGGTCAGTTCATTCCCGCCGGCCCCCGGGGTGGCGGCCTGGCCGTTTATTTCAGCCAGTCGCCACGTGGTCTCCGTGAAACCGGTATCGTCCCCATTTGCTGACGGCGGGGCAGCGTCGTGGTTCGCGCCAACCATGCTTACCATGATTTCGATTGGTTCACCGACTGGCGAGGCAAACGGATCGATATGCTCGGTAGAGGTGAACAGCAGTTGACCCTGGTTTCTGATCGTTGCCCGCAGGCCGTACCTCATGCGTTCATCGATCTTGGTGGGGTCATAGACCAGCCGATAGCGGAAGGGGCCCGGACCATCCACAATGTGCGTGTAATCGGTAATTTCTTCAGCCGGTGCGTCCATGCGCGACTGGTTTTCGAGCACCACCTTGACCTCCGCACCGGGCGGCAGCGCTTTACGCTCCCTGTACCACACGGTTCCCGTTATTGTTCTCATCAGCGTATTGTCCGGACTCTGTTTGCCTTCGTTGGCGGGCGGCTCCGGCGGCTTGGAACACGCCACCGTCATGATCATCGTCAATCCCAAAACCAACCATCTGCTCATGCTCCTCTCCTGTCGCTGACCCCAATTTTCTATTTTCTGAGGGCCCGTTAGGTCGGGTATTATGCAGCAACCGCACCCCGGGCTGTAGTCACTGATTTTCGACAGACAACGATGGTCCTCCAGTTGATCACCATGGAAAACAGCATGGGTGTACGAAGTGGAGAACGGGAAATGACGCGACTCTTGTTGATCATGTTCTGTGGACTGGTGTTTCCACAGGTAGCCGGCGCGGTCGCTGAGGAGGGCCGTGCTTCCCCCATGGTCCAGGTCGACGTCATTGTCGAGATGGACGCCATCAACGAATCCTTGCGGTCGACCAGCCATTCGATCCAGCAGATTTCCGAATCGATTCAGCTGATGGCGGAATCGGGGGAACTGGACCCCGATCAGCAGCAGAAGCTTTCGCGCATCCTGGACAACCTCGACCAGGTCATGCGAACCACCAGCGATTCGGTGAACGCCCTGCCCTCCCTCGTGCAGCGTCTGCGCACTGCCATCGTTGCCCAAAGCAGTGAGATTCTCAGCGATGTGAAGTTCTGGTCCATCATCATCATTTCAGGCCTGTTCATCCTGGTGATCGCGATCGGCGTCGGCCTGTACGTTCTGGTTTTGCGGCCACTGCAACAGAACATACTGAGCACCATCGACAATGTGGCGAAAATAGCCCAGGCCCTGGAAGACACGTCCAGGGCGCTCGAGACCAACAACACCATCCAGCAGGAACTGCTCAAGTTGGGAGAGGCGCGGAGCCGTTGAGGCTACCAGGTCTTGTTTCCGGTACGGCGATGTGAAAAAGGGCCCTGTCCCCTTTATTGTGTATACTCTCGCACGTCACTCCGAGCCCGGAATTTCGGGATCATCCATTCCAATGAAAGCTTTCCTGATCGCCGTTCTGCTCGTCATCGTGCTCGCGGCCTGCGATTCGCAACCGCCGCCCGCCTACCGGGGCATCCTGTATTTCGGGCAGGGCGCCTACGTGATGCGCTTCAGCCTGCGGGATGCCAGCTATTCGGTCGTCGGACGCCTTGGCGACACCACGATCCGCAACATCGAAGGGATGGGTCCCGACTACCTGCTGATTGCGGAATCCGCATCCGTGAACCGCATCCAGGTATCACGTATTTCCTGGTTCAAGCTGAAAACCGGCGAGTCGGCGGATCTGTACCAGGGAACGCTTGCGCTCTACCTCGCCAAACCCGGGCTCGTGATCTACGACGACGGCGGAAGCCTGTACGCGGTACCGCGGCGCGACGGCGGCGCAAACCGGATCATATTCGCCCATCCGCAGGAATCGGTGGTTCGTGCACTCGAGACGCGTCCCGGCCTGCTGCTGTTCGAAACCGCACAGGGCGCCAAGCCCATGATTCATTCATGGAATTCGGAAACGGGACAGCAGGACGAACTCGATGCGCTTACTGCGACGTGCCGCCTGGAGGGCGCCGTGTGGATCGAAACGCTGCAGCGCCTTGCCTGCAAGCGACGGGTAGCAGACGGGTCCGGTGCGCAATACCTGCTCGCGAACCTGGACGGTTCCGTGAATGGCTCGCTGCCCCTTCCGACAGACAAAGAGTTCGAGGCATTGGCCTTCATCGAAAGCCAGCAGGTCCTGGTGTTGAGCGAGACCTGGCAGGGCCTCGTGAGTGGGCGCGACAAGCACGCCGTCTGGACCTACGACATTCGCACCGGCGCCAGTGACCGGCTGGCCAACAATGTGGATCTCGGACATTCCGTGGTCTATGCCGACTTCTGAGGTTTGCAGGCCAAAGCAGTGCCGTCTGTGCCCTGCTCTGTTCTGAGCAATCTGCTGCTAAAGTAGCGATATGTCTCACGTCATCGAGCTATCCGGCCTTACCAAGACCTATGCCTCCGGCCTGGTCGCATTGCAGCCGACCGACCTTGCCATCGAACGGGGCGAGATCTTCGCGCTGCTCGGGCCGAACGGCGCGGGCAAGACCACGCTGATCAGCATGCTGTGCGGCATCGTTACACCGACTGCCGGGAAGGCGCTGATCGACGGCTACGATGTCGTGCGTAACTATCGGGAGGCACGCGCTCGGGTCGGGCTCGTGCCGCAGGAACTGGCGACCGAGACGTTCGAGACGCCCTGGGCGTCTGCGCGTTACAGCCGCGGGCTTTTCGGCTGCGCGCCCGACCCGGCGTACCTCGAACGCGTGTTGCGCGACCTCTCGCTGTGGTCCAAGGCCCGCGACACCATCCAGACGCTGTCCGGCGGCATGAAGCGGCGCGTGATGATCGCCAAGGCACTGGCGCATGAACCGACTGTGTTGTTCCTGGACGAGCCCACCGCGGGTGTCGACGTCGAGCTTCGCGGCGACATGTGGGAGCTGGTGCGCCGGCTGCGCGACCAGGGCGTCACGGTCATCCTCACCACGCATTACATCGACGAGGCCGAGGAGATGGCCGATCGGGTGGGCGTGATCAACAAAGGCCGGCTGATCCTGGTCGATGAGAAAGCCCGGTTGATGAAAAAGCTCGGCAAGCGTCAGCTGATCGTACAACTGACCGACTCGCTCACCGAGATCCCGCCCGCGCTGGCCGAATGGCGCGTGGAGTTCGGTGATGACAACTCGCAACTGCGCTACGTGTTCGACGCCAACCAGGAACATTCGGGCATACCCGCCTTGCTGCGCCGGCTCGACGAGCTGCAGATCAGCTACCGCGACCTCAACACCAGCCAGAATTCCCTCGAGGAG
>JASFKQ010000304.1:0-3852 GCA_050118555.1 Lysobacterales bacterium | reverse complement strand
AGATCGGGATCACCGCGAACGGCGGCTTCGAATCCCTGCACACCGGCAATTTCTTCGATTCCGGCAGCCAGAACTTCAGCATCACGCCGCTCATCTCCTGGCGCATCTTCGACGGCGGCCGGGTGCGCGCGCAGATTCATGCCAGCGAAGCCCGAGAACAGCGCGCCGCGCTGTTGTACGAGAAGACCGTGAAGACGGCGCTGACCGACGCCGAGCGCGCGCTGACCCGGTACAGCCTGGGGTTGTCCGCGCTGCAGCACCAGGAAACCGCCATCGCCGCGGCGCGGCGCAACTACGGCTTCGCCACCGCGCGCTACAAGGCAGGCGAGATTTCCCTGCTGGAATTGCTTGACGCGGAGCAGGGCTTACGTGCTGCGGAGAATGCGTACGCGCAGACCCACACCCGCGCGGCGACCGATCTCGTGGCCCTGTTCAAGGCGCTGGGCGGGGGTTGGGGGAGCCAGGAACAGGCTGCGAGTGAGAATCCAGCGGCCAGCGCCGGGTCAGCGGGAGGCTGAGCCGCATGTTGCATCCATATCCGGGATGACGGTTCAGGCCGGGGCCTGTTAACTGAGGTCCCAGGCTCCTGAACATCGTCTCGCTTGGGAATTGTGCCCCGAACCCATACTCTCAATACACATGGATATGCAATACCGACACTTGGGCCGAACCGGCATCCGGGTCAGCGAACTCTCGCTGGGTTCCTGGGTGACCTTCGAAAATCAGGTCGACGTCAACGCCGCCTGCGAAATGATGGCCGCGGCGCACGACGCGGGCGTCAATTTCTTCGACAACGCCGAGGTTTACGCGCACGGCGAGTCGGAACGCGTGATGGGCGAGGCGATCAAACGCCTCAAGTGGCGGCGCGGCAGCTATCTCGTCTCGACCAAGCTTTATTGGGGGCTCCAAAACGGCGTCAACGAGAGCAACACGCTCAACCGCAAATATCTTCTCGAAGCGATCGGGGGCTCGCTGAAGCGGCTCCAACTCGACCATGTCGATGTGCTGTTCTGCCACCGCCCGGACAAGTCGACCCCCATCGAAGAGACGGTCTGGGCGATGCACAACATCATCGAGCGCGGCCAGGCGCTGTACTGGGGCACGTCCGAATGGGACGCCGACGAGATCGTCGCGGCGATCGAGATCGCGAATCGTCACCACCTGCATGCACCGGTCGTGGAGCAGCCGCAATACAACCTGTTGGAGCGGCGCCGCTTCGAGCACGATTATGCACGGCTGTTCAGCGACTACGGCTACGGCAGCACGACCTGGAGCCCGTTGGCCTCGGGCATGCTGACCGGCAAGTATCTCGGCGGCATCCCCGAGGGCAGCCGCGGTCACGTATCGGGTTACGAATGGCTGCGTGACCGCCTCACCGATCGCGAGTCGCTGGCCAGGGTCGAGAAGTTGCAACCGCTGGCAGAGGAGCTTGGCTGCACACTCGCCCAGTTTTCGCTCGCCTGGCTGTTACAGAATCCCAACGTCAGCACGGTCATTACCGGTGCCAGCAGGCTCGAGCAGCTCGAGGAGAACCTCGCTGCAATAGACGTGGCAGCACGTTTCGACGCGGACCTGATGCAGCGCATCGACGGGATTTTCGGCATCGGGAACTGACGGTCGAACAAACCACGCCCCGCCGTTCACCAAACCCAAAGCCAGACGGTTATCAGCCCCCCGATGGCGCCACCCAGCAGCGGCAATCCGACCCGCAGCCCGATTTTCCACCCACCCACGAACGTGGCCATACCGCCCTTGACGAGACCGTTGACGGCAGAGGCGATCACGATGCCGGTCGCCGCAACGGGTAATGCGAGGCCGTCATGACTCATGCGCGCCAGCGAGAGCGTTATGGCATCCACATCCCCTACACCCGAAGCCGCGGCGAGCGCCATCAGGCCGCCCTCTCCGAACCAGCTCTGCAGGGCCTCGCTCAGCAGCATCACCAGTCCCAGCAACAACCCGAAACTCAGCGCCGTTTTCAGTTCCAGTGGGTTCCTCAGCGGAGAAATGGCCTCGGTCTTTTGCTGCGACTGTGCTCGCCAGAACATCAGTGCGGGCACATAAGTCAGCAGCGCCATTATCGCCGCGGGCGCCAACAGAAGTCCGAACAAATCGGGATTGAGCACGCTGGCCACCAGCACAATACGCGGAAACATGGTTCCGCAGGCGAGCAGAATCCCCATGGCCAGCATCGGCGCCGACGTCGCGTCGCGGCGCGATGCCCGCGAGAAATGCAGCGTGAGAGCGGTGGAGGAGGCCAATCCGCCGAACAGGCCAGTGAACACGATGCCGCGGCGTGCGCCGGCGATCTTCACGGCGAAATAACCAATGAAGGAGATCGCCGCGATCAGCACCACCATCCACCAGATTGTGTAAGGGTTCAGGGCCTGCCATGGGCCATACCCCTGGTTGGGAAGGATCGGCAACAGAACAACCGAGATCAGCAGCAACTTGATGCCGGCGCGCAGTTCCCTGACTTCGAGCGTGCCCACCCAGCGGTGTAGCGTCGGCTTGTAACTCAACAGCAGTGTAGTGACCACGGCAGATGCAGCGGCAATGGCCACGTTGCCCCTGACCGCCAACGCGCCGAACACGAAGGTCAGAAGCCCGGTGATGAGACTGGTAATGCCCACATCTGAGTCTTCGCGGCGGAGATTGACGACATAGATGGTCGTCAATACGCCGACCACCCCGATAAACACGAAGCCCAGAACGACTGACCCAAGCTTTACGGCGAGCAAGGCCGAACAACCGCCCAGCAAGCCGATCAGGCCATAGGTCCGCACCCCGGCAATCCGCTTGCCCTCTTTCGCTTCGCGTTCCTGCCAGCCGCGTTCGACACCGATCAGCAGGCCGATAGCCAGCGCCACGCCGAGATAGTAAAAGGTCTGATGCGCTTCGCTCATGCCTTAATGATAGCCGTTAAGATCCTGCTGCCCCCCCCATGGTCACCGATTGGGGGGAACCGTGTTGCCTGGCCCGCAGAGGAAAAATCCGACGACATTCGGCGGGAAAGCCAGCGGTGCGACGGCCGCATTCGGCTTCGTTGTCAGCACCCGCGCCGGCCGGGTTGTGCGGTATATTGACTCTTCACGGAAGCCTGAGCGCCTGCGATCCCATCTCCCGCCATGCATCATCCGCTTGAAAAACTTTACTGGACGGGATTCACCGCCTGGCATGGTCGAAGGGAATCTTCGTTTCCTTTCGCTCCGCGCGAGGAACAACTGCGGGTTCAAAACCGCCGGGTCCGTTCCATCGTGGCGTTTGCCTATGAAACGGTTCCGTTCTACCGGGAATTCATGAAACGACGGCGGCTGCGGCCGTCGGACTTCAGGACAGCCAGCGACCTGGGACAATTGCCGCTGCTGAGCGGCGAGGATCTTTCGGACAACCCGGGCAGGTTCGACTCGACGGCGATATCCAACGACCGTACGCTCGAAATGGATACGTCCGGCAGCACGGGCCTGTACAAAAAAGTCCGGCACGATTGCAGGGCTCTGTTCCTCGCCCGCGCCGGTGGCCACCGGGCGCGCCAGGTCCTGTCCCATTTCACCGGCCGGTCCCTCGGTTACCGGGAGGTCAGGGTCACCCGAAGAGGCGGAACGGGGCCGGTGGTCCTGGCATTTTACCGGGATCATTCCTGGGTCCCGTCGGGCGTCGGTCTTCAGCGTGCGATGGCCTATTGCGATGACAGCTTTGGGGACAACATCCGCGTCATCAATGAATCGAAACCCGAGGTGCTCGGCGGCTTCGGATCCTACATTGGCGGGATCTACAGGTATGCCTGGATGCACGATATTCCCATCCACCGTCCAAAGGTCATCAGTTACGGTGGTGACGCCCTGCTGAGTC
>JASFKQ010000303.1:0-3860 GCA_050118555.1 Lysobacterales bacterium | reverse complement strand
TCAGCGGGTTCGCCGAAATCGGCATAGACGAAATTGCGTCCCAGGAAGCGCTGTTTTTCCCAGCTGTGGCGCATGTAGAAGTAGTAGGCGAAGGCGAAGGCGATGAAGAACCAGAAGCTCAGGTACTCGGGCAGCGCGCTGACATCGACCAGGATCCCGAACCCGCCCAGCGCAGCGGCCAGCAGGGTGATGTTCAGCCAAGCCTCGCCGGTGCTGTAGCCGGCGCGCAGGAAAGCGTGGTGCAGGTGTTCCTGGTCGGCCTGGAACGGCGATGCGCCGGCGCGGAAGCGCCGCCAGATCTGGGTGCTGGTATCCAGCAGCGGAACGGCGAACAGCCAGACGGCGGTCATTGGCACGAAGGCGCGCACCGCGCCGAATTCGTGGTCGTTGCCCAGCCGGATGAAACACCAGGCCAGCGTGAAACCCAGCAACAATGATCCGGAATCGCCCAGGAACAGCCGCGCCCGCGGGTTCCAGGACGAACGGACGTTGAGCAGCATGAACCCCAGCACGGCCGCGGCCGCCACCAGCAGCAGCCACAACATGCTCAGTTGGCCGTTCATGCCGGCAAACAGGGCCATGCCACCTGTTCCCACCAGGAAGATCGAGCCAGCCAATCCATCCATGCCGTCGATCATGTTGTAGGCATTGATCACGCCCAGGGCCGCGAACACCGTGATCGGCGCGCTCAGAATGCCCAGCGTCCGCACGTTGCTGGTGAACAACTGGCCGAAGTCGTCCAGGCGCACGCCCGCCCAGGCCATCACGATGGCGCAGGCCACCACCTGCAGCAGGAAGCGCACGGGGAACGGGATGTGTTTGCGGTCGTCAACGAGGCCGGTCAGGAACATCAGCAGGCCACCGGCGCCCAGCGCCTGCACGAAGCGGCTGTGCGGCACGGTCAGGGCCAGCACCGCCGCGCAGACGATGAAGATGGCCCAACCGCCTGCCAGCGGCGTGGGGGTTTCGTGCACCTTGCGCCCGCCCGGGTGGTCCACCCAGCCCGTTCCGCGGGCGAGCGGCATCAGCAGCAACGCGAGCGCTGCGGTGAGCACGACCGTCAGGGGCAATATCCACGTGGCGCCGTTGGGGATCATTCTGGAAGGGTTTCCCTCAATCTGATGGCAAATATTTTATTGCATAAAGCCTGCGTGATGGGAAACCGTGAACTGTTTATGTGGGAGCACCCTTGGGTGCGATCTGCGAAAGCCTTGAAAAGAGATCGCAGGCAAGCCTGCTCCCACAAAAGGCCTGCTCCCACAGGAGGATTAAAGGCGCGAAGAGAAGCTTTGGGCGCAGGCGACGCCCATGACGAGGGCGTAGAGGTACGCGGTAGCGGGTATCTGCAGACCGAAATCCATGGTCGCGTGGACGGCCACCATCACCGTGGCGCCGGCGCCGGCGGCCGGGTAGACCCAGTCGCGTTCGCGCCGCGCGATTCCCCTCAGGCAGGTCAGGAGCAGGCCCAGAGCGGCGCCGAACAGGCAAAGCGCGGCGGGCAGGCCCAGTTCGAAGATGTCTTCCAGGTAGGTGTTGTGCGCCCGGTCGACGTTCTTGACCTTGTCCTCGCTCTTGTAGAGATGGAAGGCGTCTTCGTAGGCGCCGTAGCCGTAGCCCAGCAGTGGGTTATCGGCGATGCCCTTGACGGTATCGCGGTAGATGAACACCCGCCCCTGCGAATCCACTTCGGTGTCGTCGAAGCGCTGCATCAGGATCTCGTTGCTGATGAAGAACGCCACGGCGCAAACGGCCAGCGCCGAGAGTGCGATCGCCCGCGCGCGCAGGCTCACGGTACGCTGCTTGCGGTCGATCAGCAGCAGCAACGCGGCGCCACCACAGAAGGTCGCGATGAACCCGCCGCGGGAATGCGTCGAGACCAGCGCGGAGACCATCAGGATCAGGCCGGACAGCGGCAGCCAGGCGCGCTTGAGGAAGCGTTCGACACGCCGCTGACGACTTTGCAGGATCATCTTGTGGTGCTGGGGAAGGCGCATCATGCGGTCGTAAAACGCGGCCACCGCGCAGACGATGGCGATGCCCAGCCAGTTGGCGAAGTGGTTGCGGTTCACGAACGTGGCCCGCACATCGCGGCCGTAAGCGTCGTCCTGGTACCACTGCAACTCCCGCAGCACTCCGAAGTACGACAAAAGCCCATAGACCGCGTAGAGGGTCGCGGCAACGGCGATCCAGCGGAACGCCCGGTGCGCCAGGTGCCGGTCGCGTGCCAGCTGAAACGCCAGGTAGAACACCAGGCCGTAGGACAGCAGGCGCATGATGGCGGTGTAGTTGTCCTCGGGGGCCACTGAAATCGTGCCTGGCAGGCTCGTTGCCAGTGCGCTGGCAGCCAACTGCCATATCGGGTGCTTCCAGGCGTCGGGCATCCACGGCTGGGCCTGCAGCCAGGCCCACACCAGCGCTGCCGTGAAGAGTAAGGGAATCAGGAAGTGCAGACCGGCGAACAGGCGGCGCCGCGCGAGCAGACGCGCCAGCAACCAGACCAGCGAGAGCCCTGCGGACAGCAGGGCCATCAGGCTCCAGGACCAGCCGCGGTTGCTGCCCAGGGGAATGGGGCTCAGCAGGACCAGCAGCGCCAGCAGCACGAAGGCGGTCTTGTCGTACCAGCGTGACATCGTCTATTTGCTCACCAACTTCTGGACCATGCCAAATTTGCGGATCCACAGCCGGTCGCGCGGCTGGATCGCAGTGGGAAAGGTATCCCGTGCAGCGCGGACGGCCTCCAGGTCCGGGTAGTCGCCCTGGACCAGCACGTGGAGGGTGCCTTTGCTGCCGGTCGCCTGGTAGATGGCCATGGGCGCGAGATCATTGTGGCCCGCGAGCAGGTCTTCCAGTTTCTTCCGGGAGCTGAGGGCGATGACCTGGATGGTGTAGTGGTTGGGGTCGCGTTCACGGATCCAGGCGGGGCCGAGGATTGTTGGAGCCTGGTTTGCGGGCGATTGGGGTTTGGCGAAATCATTTTCGCCCGCAGTGCGGGCTTCTACAGGGGGCGCTGATTGAGCTGGTGGGGCTTGGGTTGGTTTTTTCGCAGGCAAGCCTGCGATGGTTTCCTTCTCGGTGGCCAGCAATTGCTGCAAAGCGGCTTCAGCGGTCTGGTCGCCCTGGGCTGCGGCGGCGGCGAGGTAGTGCTTCGCCTTCTCTTTGTCGGGCTCGGTGCCCCAGCCGTACAGGTAGCAGATGCCCAGGTTGTACAGGCCGTCGGCATTGGCCTGCCCGGCAGCCTTGCGGTACCACTCGAAGGCCTTGTCGTGATCCTGCGGGACGGCGATGCCGTCGGTGTAGAGATAGCCCAGCTTGGCCTGGGCGCCGGCGTGGTTCATGTTGGCGGCTTTCAACAGCCATTCGTAGGCCTTGGAGTAGTCGCGGGAAACACCCTGCCCCTGCCAGTAGAGCATGGCCACCGCGTAATAGGATTCCACGTACTCGCCGGGACTGCTGGCTGTCGGGGGGCCGTCGGTGACCTCGCGCCATTCATGCATGGCGGTTGGGTAATCGCCCCGGTTGTAGGCGTCGAGGCCGGTTTGGTAGTCGGCGGAGGCGATAAGTGGAATGACCAAGGCGAGGAGCGCAATTCTTGTGGGAGCAGGCTTGCCTGCGATTAATTTGAGCTTGAGAAAATCGCACCCAAGGGTGCTCCCACAGAAGAAATGCAAGAGCATCGCGGGCAAGCCTGCTCCCACAGATTTTCCCACAGGGTCTGGTGCATGCTTGAGCCACATTCCCTTCATTCCGGCGAGCCGGTCTGAAGTAACCTCTGGCGACTCCCCTCCAGCACCAGGCAGGTCAGTACGCCGGTATAGAAGGCGCCGGTATCGATGCCGATGCGGTTGGGCTGCAGCTCCGCC
>JASFKQ010000302.1:0-3866 GCA_050118555.1 Lysobacterales bacterium | reverse complement strand
CCCGCCCGAGGCCTACGGCGACCGGGTTTACCAGACCCTGATGGCGTTGAAGCCGGGCGAAATCAGTGAACCCTTCCAGACCGAGGGCGGCTGGCACATCATCCAGCTTCTGGATACGCGGGAGACTGACCGCACCGAGGAATCGATCCGCGCGGAGGCCCGCGACAAAATCCGCAAGCGCAAGGCCGAACAGGAAATTGAAAAGGTGCTGCGCCAGTTCCGCGACGAAGCCTACGTGGAGATCCGGCTTCCGGGTCACGAAAGCGGATCCTGACCAGGCGGCACCGGTTCCATGAGCCGAAGCAGGGCCGTACCGGAACCCGTACTGGCGATCACGCCGGGAGAGCCGGCAGGTATCGGCCCTGAAATCCTGTTGCGCCTGCGCCAGGACCATCCCGGGCTCCGCCTGCTGGCGGTCGCCGATCCGGACCTTCTTCGCCGCACGTCCGACCTGATCGGTCTCGAATGCCCCCTCCGTGCATGGCACCCCGGCGACGAGGTGCGCGCTGGCGAACTCGCCTGCCTCGCCGTACCGCTGGGTGTGGAGGCCGTGCCCGGACGCCCCGACTCCCGCAACGCCGGCTACGTGCTGCAGACCCTGAGGGAGGCCGTGCGCCAGGTCCGGGGCGGACACGCCGCCGCGCTGGTGACGGGGCCCGTCCACAAGGCCGTGATCAACGAGTCCGGCGTCGCATTCACCGGGCACACCGAGTTCCTGGCCGCACTCGGCGGTGTGCCTCAGGTCGTCATGATGCTCGCGGCGCCGGGCCTGCGCGTCGCCCTGGTGACCACCCACCTCCCGCTTCGCGACGTCGCCGAGGCGATTACCGCGAACCGCCTCGAGGCCGTACTGCGCATTACCTGGCGCGCGCTGCGCCACGAGTTCGGCATCGGGGAGCCGCGGCTCCAGGTTCTCGGCCTGAACCCCCATGCGGGCGAGGGCGGGCATCTGGGGCACGAGGAAGATGAAGTCATCGAACCGGTCCTCGATCGCCTGCGGGCCGAAGGCCTGCACCTGGACGGGCCCGTACCGGCGGACACGGCCTTCACCCCGCCGCGACTTGCGCAGTGCGACGCCGTGGTCGCCATGTACCATGATCAGGGTCTGCCGGTTTTGAAGCACATGGGCTTCGGACAAGCCGTCAACATTACGCTCGGGCTGCCGTTCATACGGACCTCGGTCGACCACGGCACCGCCCTCGACATCGCCGGCGCCGGCAGTGCCGATGCCGGCAGCCTGTACCAGGCGGTTCGCACCGCGCGCAAGATGGCCCTGCGCTCGGCGCAGTCGCGTGATTCGCGCAGCTGATCCGCGCCGATCATGGAACACCGCGCCCGCAAGCGCTTCGGCCAGAATTTCCTCACCGACCCGATGGTCGTCCGCCGCATCGTCGATGCGATCGCACCCCAGGCCGGACAGCTCATATTCGAGATCGGGCCGGGCCAGGCGGCCCTGACGCTGCCGCTGGCCGATTCGAATGCCGAACTCCACCTGGTCGAGATCGACCGCGACCTGGCCGGCCGCCTGGCGCGACAGCTCGAAACGCGCGCCAACGTGACCCTGCACCTGGGTGATGCGCTGAAGCTGGATTTCGGCGAACTCGCCGAACAGCGCCGGTTCAGGCTGGTCGGCAACCTACCCTACAACATTTCCACCCCGCTGCTGTTTCATGTGCTGCAATGGGCGGACCTGATCACGGACATGCACTTCATGCTGCAGCAGGAAGTGGTGGACCGCCTGGCCGCCGAGCCGGGCGGCAAGACCTGGGGGCGCCTGTCCGTGATGTGCCAGCTGCGCTGCGCCGTAACCCCGCTGTTCACCGTACCCCCGGAGGCCTTCCGGCCAGCGCCGAAAGTCGTTTCGGCCCTGGTGCGCCTGGTGCCGCACAGCCACCCGCCCGTACATGTCGGCGATTTCGACCGTTTCCAGAAGCTCGTCGCGCAAGCGTTTTCGCTGCGGCGCAAAACGCTGCGCAACAGCCTGCGCAGCATGCTCGACGCCGAGGCGATCGCGGCGGCGGGGGTTGATCCCGGCCTGCGGGCCGAGGCGCTGACGCTGGAGCAATTCGCCGCATTGTCCGACCAACTCCGGTAAGCTGGCCGACCGGCGGAGGTCGGGACACCGGCCTGGGAATCCCCTACAATCCCCAACCCATGGCGACCTATATCGTGGGTGACATCCAGGGCTGTTACGACGCGCTCCAGAGGCTGCTGGAAAAGATCCGTTTCGACCCGGCCGTCGACGAATTGTGGAGCCCGGGTGACCTCGTCAATCGCGGCAAGCAATCACTGGAAACACTGCGCCTGCTCGAAGGCCTTGGCGACCGCTTCCGGATGACCCTGGGCAACCACGACCTCTACCTGCTGCGCGAACACTGGCGCTTCCCGGGCGGCGGATCGGCCAACCACGAGATCGACGCCATCCTGCACGCCCCCGACTGCGAGCGGCTGATCGGCTGGTTGCGCGGCCAACCCCTGGCCTGCTGGTCCGCCGAGCACCAGCTGCTGATGGTTCACGCCGGCGTGATCCCCCAGTGGAGTGTGGAGAAAACCCTGGCCTGCGCGGCGGAGGTTGAGGGCGTTATGCGCTCCCCCCGGATCGACAAGTTCTTCGCCAAATCCACGAAACCCAGCGCGCGACGCTGGGATGACGACCTGAAGGGCTGGCGAAGGCGGAGCCTGATCACGACCATCCTGACCCGGATCCGGTTCTGCGACGCAAACGGCAAGATACTGACGAGTGCGAGCGGTCCGCCCGGCTCCCAACCGGCGCCATACAAGCCCTGGTTCAAGCACAAGCACCGCCTGACCGGCGGCGTCACGGTCGCGTTCGGGCACTGGGCGGCGCTCGGTCTGTACCGGAAGAAGAACCTGATGGGCCTGGATTCGGGCTGTGTCTGGGGCGGGCGTCTGAGCGCGGTCCGCCTGGAGGACCAGCAGCTTTTCCAGGTCCCGGGAAAATTCCATGCCGGGCGAGTGTCCTGGTCCGCGGATTCGGGTCAATAACCGGCCGAAACCCGGCTATTCGCGGCGGCCTTCCTTCCTGGTCAGTTCCACTACGTCGTAGTCGTGTGGGTTGCGCTCGTCAGCGGCTTCGAAGCGCCTCTGGGTCTCGGTCCAGTCCGCCGGACTCCAATCGGGAAAAAACGTATCGGCGTCCGTTTCGAGATCCACGAGCGTCAACAGCATGCGGTCGGCATGCGGCAGCGCCTGGTGGTAGAGCTGGCCGCCGCCGATGATCATTACTTCCTCCCCGTCGGCCAGCTCGATCGCCTCGGCCAGGGAACCGGCCAGCTGGCATCCCTGCGCAGCCAGTTGCCTGTTGCGGGTCACGACGATGTTCTGGCGACCCGGCAACGGCCTGCCTATGGACTCCCACGTCCGTCGGCCCATGACGATGGGCCGACCCATGGTCGTTTCCTTGAAATGACGCAATTCTCGCGGAAGGTGCCACGGCAGTTCGCCGCCCAGCCCGATGCCCCGGTTCCGCGCCATGGCGGCGATCAGCGTGATGCGTTTGCCGCCGTGCATGAAATCTCGCTGCCGGCCGCCGCCCTCATACCGCGATCGGCGCACGTATTGCCGGGTGGCACTGGTAATCGAGCAGTTCGAAGTCCTCGTACCGGAACGCGAACAGGTCGGAAACATCGGGATTGATGCGCATGCGTGGCAATGGGAACGGCTCCCGCTCCAACTGCGTCCGGACCTGGTCCAGGTGATTCAGGTAGATGTGAACGTCGCCGAAGGTGTGGACGAAATCGCCCGGCTCCAGCCCGACGACCTGGGCGATCATCATCGTCAACAGGGCATACGATGCGATGTTGAACGGAACCCCCAGGAACACGTCGGCGCTGCGCTGGTACAAC
>JASFKQ010000301.1:0-3867 GCA_050118555.1 Lysobacterales bacterium | reverse complement strand
CGGGGCTGGCAGAGGGTCTCGCCCCTCTCGACGGCGCCCGTGTTGTCGTCAGAAAAGACGTCGAAGTGTTGTGTGACACCGACGAAGACTGTGACGAGGTGGAGTGGATGGCGGACGGTGGAGAGCCCGATGCAGATGGTCCGCAGGACCAGATCCACGACAAGAAAATCATTGTCATCCGGAAGAATGTGGATAGTGAATGAGCGCTGAAGCGGGTGCGCCCGAGACCCTTCATCTGAGCGATGCTAAAGCGGCTTCAGCCGCGAACTGTTGAGCATGAACCCCGCGGCAGGTGGCTGCCGCGGGGTTTTTCATTTCTCTCTGCCTAGCGTTCCGTGACCAGGTAGGTTGCGAAGCTGGCCAGCCAGTGGCCGCCCTCGTAGTGTTCGCCGGTGACGTTGGCCAGGCCCTCCGTTTCGTGTACCCTGGCCGCCGCCAGCAGACTGGCGCGCCGCTTGTCGTTGGCCGGCAGCGCCTCGGCAATGTTACGCAGGTTCCAGGCGCGCGACAGGTTCAGGCCGTCCAAATGCACCAACTTGCCGTCGCTGGGGTCGTTGACGATGCCCACCGCCAGCCAGTCGGCGCTGCCGTCACGCGGAATCTGCGGCAGGAATCCCTCCAGCCAGCTTGCGAACTCTTCGTGCGGCAGGATGCGCCGCATCAGGTCGGCCTCCATCAGGCAGGGCGACAGAAAGTCCTCGCCGGAAGGCTCGTAGGCCAGCGGGCAATTGCGGTCGCCGCGGTGGAAAGCCAGGGACCGCTCGATCAACAAGCCTGCCAGCTGCTGGTCGCCGGCGGTGCGCGCCCAGTCCAGCATCAGGCCGAACGCGAACATGCTCTGGTTGTGTGTGCCGAGACGGATCGGATAGGCCAGCTTTGGAAGCCAGGTTTCGATGCGCTGCACAATGACCTTTTCCAGCGGCAACAGCGTTTGCAGCCATGCCTTGGCTTTCAGATCGTTCCACTCGCGCAGCTCCGCGGTCAGTTGCAGGAACCAGGCCAGGCCGTATGGCCGTTCGAAATCCTCCCGGCCTTCGGTGTTGAAATACTCGATTTCGCCTGCGATGGCCTCCGGCGTGAAGCTCTGGTCGAGCGCCGCGGCGATCTCCTCGCGCAGTTCGACCGGCAGGCTTCCTTCGGGCATCACGTGCAGCAGGCGAACCAGCATCCAGTGCCCGTGCACCGCGGAGTGCCAGTCGAAGCAGCCGTAGAAGGCAGGGTGCAGCGAGGCGGGTGGCCGGGAGTCGGCCGCACTGTTCAGCACGTGGGCGATCTTGTTCGGATACTCCCGGTGAACGCAATCCAGCGCCAGGCGGGCGAAGCGGACTGCAAGTTCGCCGTCCAGGGCGTCAGCCGCCCGGGCCGGAGCGGCGGGAAGCGCGGCGGCGAGCGCCACGCACAGCAGTAATGCGCGCGCGAAATTCGAGTGCTTCATGGGATTTTCCAGGCTGATGGCAGGAAGGTTTCACGGTTTTCCCTCCCTTCCATTATAAGGCCCCGCCGGCGGTTGCGGCGAAGGGGTTTTAAACCGCCGCCCGATGCTATTGAATCCCCCGGCCGGTGATGGCATTTTGGGCCTGAGACCCGATGCCTTCAATCACATGCAAGCCAGCCAAGCCGACAGTCTGTATGCTTATCCATCGCCGCTCGACGCGATCGTGCTGGCGGGCACTGACGATAACCCGCGACGCATGATCCAGGGGCAGAACAAGGCGTTTCTGGAACTGCGTGGTAAAACGCTGGTGCGCCGTGTGACCGAAGCGCTGCTGGCGGCCGGATCGGTGGGGCGGATATTCGTGGTGGGGCCTTCGGAACGCCTGCGCCAGACGCTCGGCGACCTGGACGGCCCGGTTACGGTCGTGGAACAGGCCGGCAAGATGCTGGCCAACGCCTGGCAGGCGATACAGGCCTCCGAAGCCCAATACCGGGAGCGTCACGGGCACGATGACGACGAACGACCCCTGGTGTTCCTGTCCTCCGACCTGCCGCTGATCTCCGCACCGGCGGTGGACGACTTCGTCGCCCGCTGCGCCCGCGTCGACACGGAAACCGGCGTCGGGCACGGCATGCTAACGGGCGTTGCCGAAGAAGCGTCGTTGCGGCAGTACTATCCGCGGACGGGACGGACCGGCATCGTGCGGCCCTATGTGCACCTGACAGACTGTCGGGTGCGACTGGCGAATATCTACGTGGGGCGCCCGCGCAAGCTGGCGCACCAGCAGTTCCTGCAAACGGGCTTCGACCACCGCAAAGCGGAGAAATGGAAGAACGTCGCGGCGCTGGCGGCCCTGTTCCTGGGCCAGGCCGGCGGCTGGCAGGCGGCGTGGATTACCCTGCGGCTACAGGCCACGCTGCTGGCCGCCCGGCGGCAGGGCGCGCTGTATCGCCAGCTTCGCCGCGGCAACAGCCGGCGCCGCATCGAGCGGGCCTGCAGCAAAGTGCTGGGCGGCCCGGTACGTATTGTGGTCACCCCATACGGTGGCCTCAGCCTGGATGCCGATAATGAGGAGGATTTCCGGGTGCTGGACGAGCGCTTCGAGGAGTGGTCGCAGCTGGGTCCGGTGGAGGGCTGAAACTCGCACAAAAAAAGCCGGGGCGAACCCCGGCTTTGGTTTTTGCGTCACCTGGTGAGGCGGTGCGGGTTATTTGCAGGTCTTGTAGTTGGGTCTTCCGGTGCATTTGTTCGAAGCACATTGATTGTTGTCGCTGCAATCTGCGCCCGGCGGCAGCCCGTCAACAGGACACCCCTCGTCAACTGTGCCGTCGCAATTGTTGTCGATACCGTCACACACTTCGGTTTCGGGAGTACAGCCGCCGCCCGAACTCGACCCCAGCCACTGGCTGACCTGGTCGTAGTAGGCGGCAAAGGCGCCGTCCACGGTGGCGTTGTTGGCGCTGTCGCAGACATCGCCGAGGTTTGTCCCGCAAGCACCAGACAGTTGGCCGACGACCTGGCTGTCCGCATTCAGCACCGGAGAGCCGCTGCTGCCACCCTCGGTGGCTCCGCGGACATCGCGACTGTAGATGCGGTCGCCGCGGGGCCAGCTCTGGCAGGTAGGCGCAGAGGTGTCGACATCATGTTCCGAATAGGACTGCGGCGAGCCTTGCGGGTGGCTGATACGGAAGAGATTTTTTCCGTCGCTGTACGCAACGGGGTCTGCATTCCAGCCAAGGAAAGTGCTGCCGTCGGGCGCTGGTTCGTTGAGCTGCAGCAGCGTGTAGTCCGCGTTTCGACCGGTGGAGACGATGGAGGCTCCCAGGGTCCTCAGGCTCTGCGGGTAGTTGTCCCGGAGCTCGTAGATGCTTGGACAGGCCGCCGGGCACTCTTTGGGATCAGTCGCATACTGGAAAAAATTCTCCAGGTTGCGCGCATCCTTACCCTTGCTGATGCAGTGGTTGGCTGTGAGGAAGTACGGAATCTGCGAGCCGTCGTCGGAGTCCGCGAGCAGGCCGCCCGTGCACATGTAAATGTACGGACCCGAAATCCATTCCATGTGGGCGATGGCGTTGCGGGCCCCTTCGACGGCCGGGTCCGTGTTCGTGCAATTGGCGTCCAGTACGCAGTCGGCGTTGTCGCCACAGGTGCCGCTCATGAAGTTCGGCCGCAGGTGTCCCAGGCCGGCCACCGTGAAGCCGGCGCCGCGCAGGTCCGCGTCACTGGCCTGGCCAACGAAGCGCAGCTGCAGCAGCACAGTGTCGCCAACCACCGTGTGTGACCAGAAACTGCCGTCGCCCAGGGGACCGCGCCCGGTGTAGGGGCCGAAAGTCTGGCCGTCGTCGGTATACAGGTACACACCGGTGCGTTCGGGCAGGTGAAAGCCGGTGAAATGGACACGCAAGGCAACGGCGCCCGGTGAACTGAGCGCC
>JASFKQ010000300.1:0-3882 GCA_050118555.1 Lysobacterales bacterium | reverse complement strand
CCGGTATGGCTACGTTCCAGGCGATCATGCCGCCTGCCAGCATCACGACACCGATGTTCAGGCCCACGATATACCCGACACCGAACAGGGCCGGCGACAGGTTGGTGCCGAAATAGGCCAGGGTCTTGCCCCACCAGGCGGACGTGGCCGCGGTGTCCGGGATCAGGCGCAGCCCGCTGGCTGCCACCAGCTTCATCGTCCCACCGATCGCTGCCGCTCCGGCCAGCAGTTTCAGCCCCTCGCCCGGCCGGTCGCCGCTGCGCAGCACCTCGGCGGCCGCCTTGCCCTCAGGAAAAGCCAAACCCTGCTCGACGATCAACGAACGGCGCAGGGGCACGGAGAACAATACGCCCAGCAGCCCGCCCAGCCCGGCAATGGCCAGCACCCAGGAGTAGCGGAAATCAGTCCAGTAGCCGAGGATCAGCAGCGCCGGGAGGGTAAAAATCACCCCGGTGGCGATGGAGGTGCCGGCCGAGGCGCCGGTCGCCACGATGTTGTTCTCGAGGATATGGCCGCCGCCCAGCAAACGCAGGATCGCCATCGAGACCACAGCCGCGGGAATGGCGGAGGCGATGGTCATGCCGGCGAAGAGGCCGAGGTAGGCGTTCGCCCCGGCGAGGATCATTGCCAGGATCACGGCCAGGATAATGGCGCGTGGTGTCAGTTCGGGCGGTGCTTGCGTGTTCATCGGCGATCCCCTTTCCGGTTCTGCTTGTCAGGATTTGTGGATGGACGGCCCTGGCGGGCGTTCCGGAGATGCTAGCAGATATCCGGCAAAAGAGGTCGAACGCGGCGGTGCGTTACCCCGGCCTGGAATCGACCCGGGGCAGCACGAGGATGGGGGTGTAAACGACGGAATAGATCAGGAAGGCCCCGATCCAGAGAGCGCCGGCCAGCACGATGGTTTCGTTGTAGCCCAGCGGTAGCACCACAGGACCGAATACACGCACAGCCGCGGCCAGAACCACCAGCAGATAGGACCAGGCCATCGCCGGTGCGGCTTTCAGCGGGCGGCCCGTGTGCCCCAGTGATGCGCGTGACATGACCGCCAGGATCATGGTGGCCGCGACTCCGATGCCCAGGGAATGCAGCCAGAACGCGGCCCAGGCGAAGCCTCCCAGCAACCAGGCGGCCTTGAGCAAGAGGCCGAGCGGCAACCAGGCGTATGCGAGATGCAGCACCCAGACAATCGGCTCGCCCAGAGTTCGATGCCCTTTCCAGCCCGCCAGGCGCCAGCCGTGACCGAGGCCTGCAATCAACGCCACCACGCCCGCATAGGAAGAACGGGGTATGAAAATATCGATCACGAGCATCGCCGCCATCGCTCCGATCACCAGTCGTTCCAGAACAGTGATACGAAGCAACCGGGCATCTGCACCGCGTTGCCGCAATGCGTTGGTCGTGAAGGCCGGAACGATGCGCCCTCCGATCACGGTGATCAGCAGGAGCACCAGGTTCAGGGCAAAGTGCAGTGCGCCCACGCTGAGTGTGGGGTCGTCAAGATGGATCCCTAACAGAAATACGGCATCGGCCGTCCACAAGGCCAGCAAGATCAGGAGAAGCGGCGTGTTGCGGTTGCGGGAGCGCAGGAGTGGAGGTGCCACCAGCAGGGCCAGGCCGGGCAGAAAGGAAAGTTCGATGACCGCGAGAGCGGCAAAGGGGATCACTCCTGATGCAGCAACCGCCATGCGGCCCAGTAACCAGATACCTGTCAGGACGACCAGTGGAAGGCCCGCGAAGCCCCGGCTTCCGGTCCAGCTCGGGACCGCCGTCAGCATGAAGCCCGCGATGGCCGCCGCGACGAATCCGAACAGCATCTCGTGCCCGTGCCACAGGTAGGTGGGCAAACCACCCGGCCAGGCCAGGCCCGCGGTATAAAGCCAAAGCCAGGCGCCCATTCCCAGGACTGCAAACCAGCCGGCCAGCAGAAAGAACGGGCGGAATCCATAGGCAAATGGCACCAGGCGCACGGGAATGCTCACGCAACAGGCGTCGGGTTATTTCGACAGGTGATGGCGCTTATCGCGTGAAACCGCTGGCGTACATCGCTTCACTGATGGAAGAGGCCAGCGCATTGCAGATCGACTCCTCCGAGGCGATGCAGGGGCAGCTGGAATTCCTCACGATTGCCTGGGCGCAGGCGTCGACCTCGCGGGGGTGATCGGCGTCGGCGGCCGTGCAACGCTCCAGGTTCCTCTGCAGAAAGTCGAAATCGATGGCTCCGCAGTAATCGTCGAAACGCATGGTGTTCTCCTTGCAGTCCGGGGGATTTCCCTGCATCGAATGATACTCTAAATGAGAATGATTCTCAATAAGTTGATCACCTCATGTCACTGCCTGCGGGAGGAAATCGGCCCCGGATGGCCCGGCCCCATGCTCACAACCCGCCCTCCGAACCTATGAGCAAGCCCAGATCGTGCGTGGATGGTTGGCCGCAGGGGATCGCACCGAGTCGCCGGGCGAGGCTGGCCGTCGGTGGCGGAAAATAAACAACCGCCTCGCAGTGCAGCCGTCCCTCTGATTCATGCCGAACGAACAGGCCGGCTTCGTTCGCCCCGCGGCCGTCCGCGTATTCAGCCGCGAATGACGCCTTGATTTTCTCCAGGGCCTCGCCCGCCAACATGGCGTCGCCAAGGTTCAGGTAGTGCCAGGACTCCATCTCTTTCCGCCATCAGTTGTGCCCGATACTCTCGCCGGGCCCCGCAAGATGCTAGCAGATATCGGCTGGCAGGCGTTCCTCGCCCTCATCTCGAAAAATTTTTGGACGATTCGGGACCTGGAACGGCCGGTTTTGCGTCATTACCCCCGAACACGCTTTTTATCCAACACGAGAGACGAGGAGAAAATACATGTCAGAACAACAGAAAATGGTGATCGTAGTCACGCGCGGAGTCGACGACGAGCGTTCTTCGGTGGCCTGGAGTGTCGCCAACGGGGCCGTCGCGAGCGGTTTCACCGTGACCATGTTCCTGGTCAGTTCCGGGGTGGACTGGGTGCGCAGGGGTGCCGCCGAACGGGCGCGTCCCAATCCGCTCGACCCGCCGGTCAAGGACATGATGCAGACCGTCATGGACAACGGTGGCCAGATCCTGGTTTGCCCGCCCTGCGCCGGCGTTCGCGGTTACGAGGAGGAAGACCTGGTCGATGGCGTCACCCTGGCCGGCTCGGTGTCCATGCATGCGCTGATCCGCGAAGGCGCCGCCACACTGAGCTTTTGAGCCAGGCCGATTGATCCTATGATGGCGTCGGTAGCCAGCCGAAGAGCGGAGGACACCTTCCGGATGGGAGATCAGGAAAACACCCGGGCGTGGTTCAGCGCCTGTGTCCAACAGAACATGGACGCGCTCTTCGGTGTGGCCCTGCGCCTGACCCGGAACAGGCCGGCCGCCGAAGACCTGGTGGCCGACTCCGTGGTCAAGGCATGGTCAGCCATCGACACGCTGGAAGACCGGGGCCGGTTCCGGCCCTGGTTGTTCCGCATCATGCGCAACCTCTATATCAGCGACCGCCGCAAGCAATCGGTCCGGCCCGTCGAGTCCTGTTGGTCGGAGCTTTCCGACGAGGCGGACGGGGAAGAGGTCACGTCACTGCTGCTGGAGCAGCCGGATTCCTTTCTGGCGTGGTGGGCGACACCCGAACGCGAGTTGGTCAACCGGATGCTCGGGGAACAGATCCAACGCGCGATCGCGGCCTTGCCGGAGGCGTTCCGGGTCGTGGTGTTGCTGGTGAACGTGGAAGGCCTGGCGTACGATGAAGCCGCGGAGGTGCTGGGCGTACCCACCGGCACCATCCGCTCCCGCATGAAGCGCGGGCGCACCCTGTTGCAGAAAGCGCTCTGGGAACAGGCGCAGGAAGCCGGCCTCGCCGGCGGGAAAAGCCAGT
>JASFKQ010000299.1:0-3903 GCA_050118555.1 Lysobacterales bacterium | reverse complement strand
CACCACCGAGGCCATGGTGGCGGAGCTTCCGAAGGAAGAGCCGGCCATGCCGGGCGGTGATATGGGCGGCATGGGCGGCATGGGCGGCATGATGTAAGGCTGTCCTGCCTCTGCTAGACCCGGGGTTGGAGTTTTTACTCTGACCCCAAATATCGGGAACCCCGCCCTCGTGGCGGGGTTTCTTTTTGCCTGAGAGTCTCATGCGCAGCCAATTCCCACACCGAATCGCGTCGGATTGCTGCAGACAAGTGCAGCGTGCCGCGGTGTCCCAGGCATATCGATGCCGACCAACTGCCCGCCCCGATGGGCTGGCCGTTCCCGCGCCTCCCTGTGCTTCACGGCACCGGAACCTCCTGTCCAATGGATGTAGTGTCTCAAGCTGGCCTTCGCCATCGATATCGAGACCTGCCGTCACTGTGGCGGCAAGCTTCGGGTCATTGCCTGCATCGAGAATCCCCCGCTGATCGCGACGATTCTCCGTCATATTCGACGGCGTCAGGCCCCGAGCGACAGCACACCGCGCGCACCTCCGGCCCCGCTGCCGCGAGTGAATCTCACCTGACACGGTGGAACTGAAGCCCAGGGGCCATGGCGGCCGCAAGCTGCGTTTTCGGCTTTGAATACCCTTTTACCCGCCCGATTGGCGGCCAACTGCGAATTCAAGCTCCCGTTCACACGCCAGGTACGTGCATTTCTCGCCCGACTCTGATCAGTGATACGTGCTGGAATCAGGCAACCGGTGCTTTGTTTTTCTTATCCGCCGCGCAGCGCCTGCTGATCGCCGGTCACAATCCGGGTCTGGAAATCCTGCTGCAAAACCTGTGAAGCCACCCGACACCGGAGCAGGAAGACTACAAGTTGCTACCCACGGCCGCGGCGGCGTACCCGGAAATCTTCTGCACCTGGAAAGAGCTGTAAGGCCGGCTCGCGCGTCTGGTCAGCCTGACCCGCTCACGCTCGCTGTCCGAATGAATACAGGTTCTCCGTCTTGTGATTTGTGCCGATGACCGTGCCATCGGGCGATTCACTTGTCGCAAACAAAATCGTCGTCGCCCAGCGGGCGGCAGAAATCATTCCAGCCGTATTCACGGAAGTAATCCTCGAGACCCACCTGGCGGACCAGGTCGTTGAATCGCGGATGTCGGCGGACCTCTTTCATGTGGCCATCCCAAAACGCCCAGGGGACCGGCAGTCTTTCCATTGCATCCAAGGCAAGCTCCTCATCACCATAGAAGGCGGCCCAGTGAGCGATGAGGTAGTCATGCTCATGGGTCTGCTGAAAAGTTACCCGCAGCCACGCCAATGCTGCCTCGTGGTCGTCCAGGGTTTCTGACATGGCTTCGATTAAAGCCCGGGAATCCGGCAAATACTGCTCCGCACGCGCCAGCCAAGTATGCAGCTGGTCTCGGTCGTTGACGGCAAGCGCAAGCTGAAGTCCGTTCATCACCGATTTCTGTTTGAAACCATCAAGTTCAAAAGCGCGCTCTGCCTCGGCAAGCCCCTCCTCAGTGCGCCCCCGGATGACGTAGGCCAACCCAAGTGCCAGGGCCCCATTGATGGACCAGGGATTGAGGCGGCGTTTGCGTTCCAGGAAACGAACGGATTCCTGGACGCGACCGACCCTTATCAGAAAACCGATCCAGGCGGAGAGCAGATTGTCATCGGCGCTGATTTCCATCCCCTTGCCGCGGTCCATGGTCTGTTCCACGCCTGCCCAGTCCCACTGCTGGTACTGGGTGATCGTGGTCATGAACTTCACGTCTGGAAGGTCGGGTTGCAGGCTGCGCGCCTGTTGTAGTGCCTCGCTGGAAAGTAGCTGCCAGTCGGTTTCCGTGCCGCTCATGAAAATGTCTCGCGCATTGATGTAAAGTCCCGCGAGTCGCAGCCAGGCCCGGGCATAGTCGGGATCGATCCGGATGGCCTGTTTGACGAGGTCGATCGCCTGGATGATGGATTCCGGTGAGTTTTCCCACTGGTATTTCTTCGACAATGTCATCAACTCATACGCTTCCGCAATGTCCGTACCGCCGGGCAAATTTCCCAGTGATCCCACCCCCAATTCGACACTAAGGGCCGCGGCGACCTCTCCCGCAATTTCTTCCTGCACGCTCAGTATTTCTGCGCGGGGACGGTCGTACTGCCGCGACCAGGCATGAAATCCGTTCTCCGCGTTGATCAACTGCGCGGTAATTCGGATGCTATCGGCATCGGTGCGCACGCTGCCTTCGAGCAGATGGCGTACGCCAAGCGCCCGGGCAATATTTTTCGGGTCTTCATCACTGCCTTCGAAATGGTAGGACGCCGTTCGCCCGGCGACCTTCAAGCCTTTGAGTTGGGCCAGCCGGTTGATCAGTTCTTCTGTCAGCCCGTACGCGTACCAGCCCTGGTCCTGTTCTTCGCTGATATCAACGAACGGCAGCACAGCCAGGGTTATTTCCGCGTCCATGTCCACTGACGGCGGCAGGCTCCGAGTACCGACCAGGTACCAGAACAACACCAAGCCAAACAAGACGGTGCTGAAAATGAAAAACGGCACGCGGACAAATGGCTTCCGCTGTAATTCGGGCGCATTTGCGGCGGCATCGTTTTGTGTGCCGACAGCCCCATGATCCGCTGAAGCCAATGGCATCACGACCGGCAGCAGGCGAAAGCCAATCTTCGGAATGGTCTCTATGTAGCCAGGGTGACGTGCCGAATCACCGAAGGCCCTGCGCAGTTCCGCGATGCACTGAGTCAGAGCATCATCCGTAACAACGCCACCCGGCCAGACCGCAGCGAAAAACTCTTCACGCGTAACGGTGTCACCGGCGGCCTGGGCGAGTTGCTCCAGTACGGCCATCGACTTTGGCTTGACGTGCACAGTCTCGCGCCCGCGCTCGATACAATCGCGCTGCGGCCGGACGATCCACTCGCCAAGCCGGAAATCGGCCCGCATGACCGCTGTCCCATATTTGGCTTGCTGGATATCCATGGTAAGACAACGACGGACTGCGAAACCTGACTTGGCTCAAGCACTCAGGGACCGCGGGAAAGCACATCCGGGGCCAGCCATTCGTACTTTACTCGGCTTTTGCTCAGGACTTACCGTCCACAAAGCCATACCGTGAATAACGCAGAGCCCGGTGAACAGGGAGCTGGTTCCCTCCACTGCCGGCGCCTCCCCGGTCATTCAACCTCGAAGGACTCCGGCAGTCATGCCGGACGATCCGGTCCAGCCGAGGGCTGGCAAATGAACCTCATAAACCGCTATTCCCACCACCAAGGGCGGCTTGAGAAGGAGGAGAAAATCATGAAATTGCGCACAAAATATTTTTGGACAACTTTACCCATCCTGTTGCTGGTGACGGGCACTTCGATTGCGGCCCCCAATAGAGCGGATCCTCAGTACGGTGACCCCAACTATGTGACCGGGTGTGGCACCGTCATTACCGAGCCCGGCAAGTACATGGTCGTGAATGACCTGGCCTGCGGTCCCAGCGAGGGAGGAATCAGAATTCTCGCGTCCGACGTGTCGCTCAACCTCGGTGGCTTTGCCCTCAGTTGCGACTTGTCAGGGAATCCTTACAGCGGCGTGGTCGTGGGAGACGACATGAACCCGGAAGTCTACGGCAATATTCGCATCAGCAACGGCACAGTCACTGGTTGTGGTGTTGGCGTTCTGATCTGGTTTGCTGACGGGGTACGGGTCACCAAAATGTCGCTGATCGATAATCCCGAAAGTGCCGTGACCGTGGTAGAGGCGATGAACATCGTCGTCAAGCACAACGCGATCGAAGGCGGCGCTTGGGCCATAAACTCCTACGAGAGCAGCGGCAATTCGTTTGATCACAACACCATTCACTACTCGGCCTACGGGATCGACATGTATGGCGAAACCGATTCGCGTGTCATGTGTAATACGGT
>JASFKQ010000298.1:0-3943 GCA_050118555.1 Lysobacterales bacterium | reverse complement strand
GCCGGCTGGGCGTGTATCGCCGCCTTTCTCGCCCTTCTCAAAAAGGTCGGCCTGTTGCCGTTCGTCATCTATCGCCTGCTGCTCGGACTAGCGTTGCTCTGGCTCGCCCGCTAAACGCACCAAAACCGTGCATCAATTATTTTCGATTGCCCCAAAATAGTGCATATGCGATACTGGCAAGGAAGCCTTGTCGGGCAGACTATGTCCAATTGTCGCCAAATTCGTCGAAAAAGTAGCGATCATTAAGCAACTATCGCACCATATGCCAAAATCGCATGCCCTGCGTCTTGGCACGGCTCCTGCATGTAAAGTATGACCCAATTTGGAACATCACCAAAGGAAGCAAAGCAATGAGCGCTGATAAGATCATGAAATCCCTGAAAGAGGACAACTACAAGTTCGTCGACCTCCGGTTCTGCGACACCATGGGCAAGGAACAGCACGTCAGCCTGCCATTGGCCGCCGTGGATGAAGACCTGTTTGAAGAAGGCAAGATGTTCGACGGTTCGTCGATCTCCGGCTGGAAGGGCATCAACGAATCCGACATGGTGCTGATGCCGGACGTCTCGACCGCCATCAAGGATCCGTTCGCCGAGCACAAGACGATGATCGTTCGCTGCGACGTACTCGAGCCGAACACCATGGAAGGCTATAACCGCTGTCCGCGCTCTCTCGCCAAACGTGCCGAGGCCTATCTCAAGTCCAGCGGCATTGCCGACTCGGCGTTTTTCGGGCCCGAGCCCGAGTTCTTCGTGTTCGACGACGTTCGTTTCGACGTCGACATGCACGGCTGCTCCTACTACGTGGATTCGGAGGAAGGCGCCTGGAACACCGGGGCCGAGTACGAGGGCGGCAACATCGGCCATCGGCCCGGCGTGAAAGGCGGCTATTTCCCCGTTCCGCCGGTGGACTCGCTGTACGACCTGCGCGGAACGATGTGCAACTTCATGGAGAAGATGGGCATCGAGGTCGAAGTGCACCACCACGAAGTGGGCACGGCCGGTCAGTGCGAAATCGGAACGCGCTTCGCCACCTTGACCCGCAAGGCCGATGAATTGCTGCTGCTGAAGTACGTGGTCCACAGCGTGGCGCACGCGGCGGGCAAGACCGCGACCTTCATGCCCAAGCCGCTGGTGGGCGACAACGGGTCCGGCATGCACGTGCACCAGTCCATCGCAAAGGACGGCAAGAACCTGTTCACCGGCGATGGCTACGGCGGACTGTCCGAGACCGCTTTCCACTATATCGGCGGCATTTTCAAGCACGCCCGCGCGATCAACGCCTTCGCGAACGCGACCACCAACAGCTACAAGCGCCTGGTCCCCGGTTTTGAGGCGCCCGTCATGCTGGCCTACTCGGCCCGCAACCGTTCGGCTTCTTGCCGCATACCGTTCGTGAACAACCCGAAAGCACGCCGGATCGAGGTTCGCTTCGGCGATCCCGCCGGCAACGGCTACCTGACCTTCGCTGCCATGCTGATGGCCGGCCTCGACGGCATTCGCAACAAGATCGACCCGGGTGCGCCGATGGACAAGGATCTGTATGACCTGCCGCCGGAAGAAGAAAAGCTGATCCCGACCGTGTGCTCCTCGCTCGATCAGGCGCTCGCCGCGCTGGATGCCGACCGGGAGTTCCTGAAAGCGGGCGGCGTGTTCGACGACGACCTGATCGACGCGTACATCAAGCTCAAGATGCAGGAGGTCACGACCTTCCGCATGAGCACGCATCCGGTCGAATTCGACATGTATTATTCTTTGTAGCGGGTCCGGGCGCTACGAACCCCGTCCCGGTCGACGTGCCCCCGGCCCCGTGCGGCCCTGCCAAGGCAGGGCTGCGCCGGTGTAGCAGAATGGAGTACGAACGATGAGCAATGGAATGAAATGGATCGGGGTTTTCGTGGCGCTGTTCACGCTGTCGGCAACGGCGGCGGATGGCGCGATCTACAAGGTTGTCGACAAGGACGGCAACGTCACGTACACGGACCAGAAACCGTACGAGGGCGCCAAACCCGTCGACTTGCCCGAGCTTTCGGTGATCACGACGGATATCCCGGTCCCCGAAAAGAGCGCCGACGAGTCGGAGCAAGCAAAGGCTGCCGAGCCGACGCCGCGGGAACTGCGGAAGCTGTATCGGGATTTCCGGATCACGGAGCCGCAACCCGAAGAAACCTTCTGGGGAACGGCGAACAAGGTGGTCGTCAGCTGGGGCAGCCAGCGGACCATCATGCCCGGCATGAGCGTGATGCTTTACGTGGACGGTGAGCCGCAACAGGCACCGGTGCAGGGGGGCGTCACGCTGACCCTGGATCGCGGAGAGCACCAGGTTTACGCCGAATTGCGCGATCCGCGCGGGCGCCGCGTGGTGACGACCGAGCCCGTCACGTTTTTTGTCAAGCAGCACTCGGCCAAATTCGGCAGTCCCTGAAACGTGGAACCGTGATTGGCAGCGGACTGGGCACAGAGTCATCCGGAACTGGACGTGCTGGACACGGCGGTGGTGCGGCTGGACGACAGCGGCCGCATCCGGTTCATGAACAGCGCGGCGGAGAACGGACTGCTGGTGAGCAGGGACCGTGCCCGCGATCGCTACCTGGGGGAGGTGGTGGAAATTCCGCCGGAGTTGCGTGATGCGATCCTGGAGATGCCTGAGCACAGCCCGGGATTGCGCCTGCACGAACTCCGGCTGGGCAGGGGGTTGTTTGACTGCAGCCTGAAACGAATGGATGACGGTGACCTGCTGCTTGAATTGCATGACCTGGAATGGGAACAGATGCGCCACCGACTGCAACAGCGTGAGGTCCAGACGGGCATGCTCGCCTTGCTGAGCCGGAACCTCGGGCACGAAGTCCGAAACCCGCTCGGTGGTATTCGCGGTGCCGCGCAGTTGCTGGCGGACGAGGTGGAATCCCACGACCTCGTCACACTGGCCCGACTCATCATGCGCGAGGCCGATCGCATCGACGAGCTGATCCTGCGTTTTGGCCAGCCCGAACTGCGCAGGGAGCGGCTGGACCTGTATCCCATGTTGGATGAAGCACTGGACCTGCTGCGGGCGGAGTTCGCCGGGACAGTGGCCATCGAGCGCGACTTCGACCCGAGCATTCCGCCATTGAGGGGTGACGCCACCGCGTTGAGACAGGTGATCCTGAACCTGCTGCGGAATGCCTGCCAGGCCGGCGCGACCGTACTGCTGATCCGCACGCGGGTCGAGCACGGCAGCGGTCTCCTGCAATCGGGCCAGGGCAGTGCCATCCGGCTGGACGTCGTGGATAACGGCCAGGGCGTTCCCGAATCCCTGCGCTCGCTGCTTTTCCTGCCCCTGGTCACGAGTCGCCGCAGCGGGTCGGGTCTCGGACTTGCGCTTTCGCAGCAGATCGCCTCGGCCCACGGCGGGCTGTTGTCGTTCGAGCCGTTGGCGCAGGGCAGCCAGTTCAGCCTCTTCCTGCCACTGGCCAACGGTGAGGACGAGCCACGGAGGGAGTCAGGGCAATGAACGCGAAAGCCGAAATCTGGATCGTCGACGATGACGAGGCAATACGCTTCGTGCTGCAGCGTGCGTTGAGCCGTAAGGGTTTCTTCGTGCGCCCGTTCGAGGACGTGGGTTCCGTTCGCGACGCGCTTCGCAATCGGCGGCCGAACGCGATCCTCACGGACATTCGACTGCCGGACGCCGACGGTTTGAGCGTGGTGGACACGCTTGGCGCGATGAACATTGAAATCCCGGTGATCGCGATGACGGCATACTCCGACCTGGACCAGGCCGTGAGCGCGTTCCAGAAAGGCGTGTTCGAGTATCTGCCCAAGCCCTTCGACCTGGACGAGGTCATCTCGGTCGTGGAGCGCGCGGTCGTCACCGACGAGGTCGTACCCAGGGAGCCGCGGAAGAAGGGCCAGGGACTCCTGCTCGGTGAATCACCGGCCATGCAGGAGGTGTTCCGGACCAT
>JASFKQ010000297.1:0-3949 GCA_050118555.1 Lysobacterales bacterium | reverse complement strand
AAGAAATACGGCAACCAGCTCAGCTGGGCCGACCTGATTATCCTGGCCGGCAACGTCGCCTATGAATCGATGGGCCTGAAGACCTTCGGCTTCGGTTTCGGCCGCGAGGACATCTGGCATCCCGAAATCGACATCTACTGGGGTTCCGAGACCGAATGGCTCGCTCCCAGCGACAACCCCAACAGCCGTTACTCCGGCGAGCGCGACCTGGAGAACCCGCTGGCGGCCGTGATGATGGGGCTGATCTACGTGAACCCCGAGGGCGTCGACGGCAAACCCGATCCGCTCAAGACCGCCCGGGACGTGCGCGAAACCTTCGAGCGCATGGCCATGAACGACGAAGAAACCGTCGCGCTGACGGCCGGCGGGCATACCGTGGGCAAGTGCCACGGCAACGGCGACGCCGAACTGCTCGGCCCCGCCCCGGAGGCCGCGGATGTCGAAGAGCAGGGCCTGGGCTGGAACAACCACAGCACGCGCGGCGTCGGCCGCGACGCCGTCACCAGCGGCCTCGAAGGCGCCTGGACCACCCATCCCACGCAGTGGGACAACGGCTACTTCCACCTCCTGCTCAACCACGAGTGGGAAAGCAGGAAGAGCCCGGCCGGTGCATGGCAGTGGGAACCGGTGGACATGAAGGAGGAAGACAAGCCGGTCGACGTGGAGGATCCCTCGATCCGCCGCAACCCCATCATGACCGACGCCGACATGGCCATGAAGATGGACCCCGAGTACCGCAAGATCTCAGAGCGCTTCTACAAGGACCCCGAGTATTTCACGGAGACCTTCGCCCGCGCCTGGTTCAAGCTGACGCACCGCGACATGGGCCCGAAGGCGCGCTATATCGGCCCCGAGGTGCCCGCAGAAGACCTGCTCTGGCAGGATCCCGTTCCCGCCGGCAACACCGACTACGACGTCGACGCCGTCAAGGCCCGCATCGCCGACAGCGGCCTGACCATCAGCGAGATGGTGGCCACCGCCTGGGACAGCGCGCGCACTTACCGCGGCTCCGACATGCGCGGCGGCGCCAACGGCGCCCGCATCCGCCTGGCGCCCCAGAAGGACTGGGAGGGCAACGAGCCCGAGCGGCTGACGAAAGTGCTGGGCGTGCTCGAGGGCATCGCCGCGGAAACCGGCGCCAGCATCGCGGACACCATCGTCCTGGCCGGCAACGTTGGCATCGAGCAGGCGGCCGAGGCGGCCGGCCACGACATTACCGTGCCCTTCGCGCCCGGCCGGGGCGATGCCAGCGCCGAGGAGACCGACGTCGAGGGCTTCCAGTACCTGGAGCCCATCCACGACGGCTTCCGCAACTGGCTGAAGAAGGACTACGCCGTCAGCGCCGAAGAGCTTCTGCTCGACCGCGCCCAGCTGATGGGCCTGAGCGCTCCCGAGATGACCGTGCTGGTCGGCGGCATGCGCGTGCTGGGAACCAACCACGGCGGCTCTCCGCACGGTGTGTTCACCGATCGCCAAGGCGCCCTGAGCAACGACTTCTTCGTCAACCTGACCGACATGGCCTACGCCTGGAAGCCCGCGGGCGATAACCTGTATGAAATCCAGGAGCGCCGGACTGGCAAGACCAGATGGACTGCGACCCGCGTCGACCTGGTCTTTGGCTCGAACTCGGTGCTCCGCGCCCTGGCCGAGGTCTACGCCCAGGACGACAACCAGGAGAAGTTCGTCAAGGACTTCGTCAACGCCTGGGTCAAGGTCATGAACGCCGACCGTTTCGATCTGCACGGCTGACAGAAAAGGGGCTGGATATTTGGGGTCAGAGTAAAAACAGATCCCCGGGAAAAGGGCCGGATACCATTTTGAAGAAGGAAAAAGGGCTCTGGCCCTTTTTCCTTCAGCGAAATCGGAGTTGCAGACTCTCCGGGTTGAAGTAAGTCGAGAAACTGGAGCCGGTTTCGCGGCTCTTGTCCCTGGCATCGATGCCGTGCTCGAGCCGTGTTTTCAGCACCGTCAGGAAGTACACCCAGGCCGCCCGGCAGTTGACGTGAACATGCATGCGGGCGTCTTCCGTATCGGGAATCTCATACTGTCGCAAACGCAACAGGCTGCCGGATTGGTAGGGCAACGCCATGACGGACACCTTGGAATCGCCGAAGCTAAAGCGCACCTCGTTGTCGGACTCGGCGCGCAGGTACTCGCCCGACAGCCTGCGCCCGTTGTGCCAGCGCCATACATAGCGATCCCGCGGCTGCGCCGCAGCGTCCTCGCGCCGCTCGGAGCCGTCCGGCCCGGTAATCCGCATCATCTCCACAAAAAAGCCCTCCATGCCGGCAATCGTCGACCACGCCTTCAGGACCTCCCGCGGCTCGGCCGCGATGGCCACGTGCAGGTCGAAGCGAGTCCAGTCCGTTTTCTCCGGCGCCACCTGCTCGCCGCGGACCTCCTCGGCCAGTTGGGTGGCCAGCACGCGCAGATGGTCATCCCAGCCCGCGGCATGGCGCTCGACGAGCGGACCGATATCCGCCGCGGCATTCTCGAAGTTCGCATGCACCAGTTCGAGCAGGGTGCCGGCGCCCTGCTCCGTAAGCGCAATCGTCACCAGCGTCTCGCCGCCGATGGTATTGGCGTCCCAGGTAAACGCCAGCCGCTCCGGCGGCACGAATTCCACCAACCGGCACGAAACCCGGCCATCCCAGTCATCCGAGGGTTGGGCAAAAAACTGGAATTTCTCCTGCAAGCGGCCTGAGAAATTGTTTCGCATGAGCCAGGCGGCCAGCAGATCGGGGTCCTCGAAATACCGCCAGACTGTCGCGCGCGGGGCGTTGATGGTGATTTTCTTTCTGATAACGGTCATGACTCTCCTCCCCGCTCGATGAGCATCTTCAGGTTGTCCAGTTTTTCGCTCCAGAAGCGATCGTAATGTTCCATCCAGTCCCTGAGCGCCGACAACGCATCCGGCGCAAGGCGGCTGATGCGTTCCCGTCCCTGCCACTGCGTGGCCACCAGGTTCGCGTCACACAGAATGTCGAGGTGCTTGGTCACCGCCTGCCGTGATGACTCGAACCGCGCCACCAGATCCCCCACGCGCATGGCACCGGCTTGCGTGAGCACTTCGACAATGCGCCGTCGGGTGGGGTCCGACAGCGCCGCAAACGTTTGGTCAATGGAACGAGTTGCCATGGGAACACTTTATGCAATTAAATGGTTGCATATCATTATGCAGTTTTTCAGACGGATGGCAAGTGCAAGATGCCGGCCTCCCCGGCATCATTTCCTTCGCCCGGCAAGATTCGGGGTCAGAGTAAAGTACCAGAGTAAAGTGGCCCCTTTGATTGAACTTCATGGGCCGCATCAATGGGCGGGACTGAACGGCCACGCCTCCTCCTGCCGGCTCGTGTCAACGGATTGACTTCCAGCGTCAAGCGACGGTAAGCGGCCATCGTTAATATGCTGCCCGTCATGCGCGAGGGGAACTTGTGCGTGGTGCTCGCCACCTGCAAGGAATGGGGGCCGGCTGCGGCCGGTCCCCACGCCTTTTCACTGCCCGGCCGCAACCCGATTGCCGAACTTGAATATTCCCAAAATGGGAATTAACATTCCCAGAATGGGAACAATAAGGACGAGCCTGGGGGAAGCCCTTTTCACCAAGACGCAACAGCGCGTCCTGGGTTTGTTATTTGCAAATCCCGAGCGCAGCTACTACACCAACGAAATCGTGCGCTTCGCCAATACGGGCATCGGCGCGGTGCAACGCGAATTGCAGCGCCTGGAGTCCGCGGGCCTCTTGACGTCCCGAAAAATCGGCAATCAAAAGCACTACCAGGCCAATCGGGCAGCAGCAATCTTCGAGGAGTTGCGCGGCATCGTCATCAAAACGGTCGGCCTCGCGGACGTGTTGCGCAGGGCCATCCTGCCACTGCAAGAGCGGGTCGGCCTGGCCTTCATTTTCGGCTCCATTGCACAAGCCAAGGAGCGCATCACCAGCGATATC
>JASFKQ010000296.1:0-3984 GCA_050118555.1 Lysobacterales bacterium | reverse complement strand
CGGCTTTAGCGGAGGCACGCCAATACCCACGACTTGCCCCACGGAGACCGCAACGCCGATTCGCCCCCTTGATCCGGGAGAGAGCATCCTGGTAAGCCTGTGTCTTGATCCGAATACATGACTGCTATAATATATCGACTACCGATATAACGTACAACGTTATACCGTCGAGCGTTATAAGATGAGCAAGGACATTAAAAAGTATTCACCCCTGACCGAGGCCACGTACTACATTCTGCTGGCGCTGGTTCGTCCCCTTCATGGCTACGGCATCATCAAAAAAGTAGAAGAGATGAGTAACGGCAGGTTGAAGCTGGCGGCGGGTACTCTGTACGGGGCCCTCAACGCCCTGCTGGACAACAAGCTGATCGTGTTGATCGGTGAAGACAAAGAAAACAAGCGCAGAAAACTGTACCGGATGACAGAGCTGGGGCGGGAATTGATGAAATGGGAAATCGGGCGTTTGCGGGAGATGGCGGACAACGGCTCCCGGGAGATTGGTCGGCAATGACAACGAAGATCAGGAGGTGGTTCTGGGTCTGGAACGAGGACCAAGAGAAAGCGTTTCTGGAAAAGATGGCGCTGAAAGGCTACCGGCTGGTGAAGGTCGGTTTTGGACAATACACTTTTGAGGAAGACGAGCCCAGGCATCTGGTCTATCAGTTTGACTTCAAGGGCCTCGGCAAGATGAAGGAAGACGAGTACGTCCAGCTGTATGAAGACGCCGGCTGGCAGTTCATATCAAGGTTCGGCGGCTGGTACTATTTCGCTCACGAGTGGAGCGAAGAAGAACCGGACCTGTCTCTGTTCAACAATAACCAGTCGAAAAGGGCCAAATACCGGCGACTGCTGGTGTTTCTGATGATTATCGGCTTCCCCCTTTACTACCAGCTGATCATCATGTTCCCCAATATGCCGCAAGCGAAACTCGAGTATCCGGGATTCTATTTTTTCTTCAGGATATTGGCGCTTGTTCTTGTGGTCCTCCACGCTCTGGCGTTTCTGAAGGTGTTTGCCATGTACCGCAAGATGAAGAGCCTGATTCGGGAATAGTGTGCTATTTGCGCCTCGAAACCATGGTTTAAGGAAGGCAATGAACGCTTGGTCGTGCATAATTTCAATCAATTCAGTGAATTGGGTTGGCCCGACCCCTTTGGCGCCCCTTTGCCACCCCGCCGAGGGGAAATGGGTTCGTGGACAGGCACCGAATAAAGAAAACCCGGATCAGGCAGGCGTCCTGCAAAATGCCTGCTCGATCCGGGTCGAGATTGCACACGTAGGTGTGTGCCGGGGCCTGCCTGGCAGGCAGAGAGATCAGTTGGGCAGGAGCACCGTATCCACGGCGTGGATAACGCCATTGCTGGCGCCAATGTCTGCCGCGACTACCTTTGAGTCATTGATAAACACCGTTTCGCCCACAACCCGGATCGCGACGTCAGAACCATTGGCGGTCTGCGCCGTATTCAGGGAGACGACCTCGGCAGCAGTGACCTTACCCGGAATCACGTGATAGGTAAGGATCTTCACGAGCTTGTCCTTGTTTTCGGGCAGCAGCAGCATTTCCACGGTGCCATCCGGTAACTTGGCGAAGGCGTCATCGGTCGGTGCAAATACGGTGTAAGGGCCGTCGGCTTTCAGTGTGTCCACCAGTCCGCCCGCTTGCAGGGCCGCGGCGAGCGTGCTGAAAGAGCCTGAAGCCACTGCAGTGTCGACAATGTCAGCGTGCTTTTTGCCGTAATTGCCGGCAAAGACGTCGGCGGCCAAAAGAAGCAGTGCGGCCGCGAAGGCCGTGAAGGTCGAAATTTTCAGATTGCGTTTCATGAGCATGGTCATGTTCTCCATCGGTTGAAACCATAATGTATAGATCGTGTATAGATAAAGCAAGTATACAGTATCAAATTAAAGAAGGAAACATGAATCCATGTATAACTGAAGTATAGATATAGATGAAAGTCTGTACAGCCAATCGCCCGCGCCAGGCCGCCAGAATTTCCGATGAGGGTCTGCACCCAGGTGCAATGACCCCTTGCCCCGCCCTGCGAGCAAGACCGGGGTCAGGATCCCAATGCGTCAAAAGCCGTGCCCGATCTCCGAAACGGAACCCTGGGCTGCGCGCTCCGAATACCACACGACGCCATCCTTGATCACCACGTCGACATAGTTGAGAACCTCGATGTTCCGCAGCGGATTGCCGTCGACGATGATGATGTCGGCGAGCTTGCCGGGTTCGATCGTGCCGATGTCCGCATCCAGGCCGAGGATGTGGGCATTGGTCCTGGTCGCGGCGGTAATCACTTCCGAAGGTGTCATGCCACTCTCAACGAGGGCCGACATCTCGCGCCACATGGCCTCTGTGTGCATGTTGAGGGGCGATGCGGCATCGGTGCCGACGCCCAGGTAGGCGCCGCCCTCGATGAACTGCCGGGCCGCAACCCGGGCATTGCGCGTCTCGCGGTCGATGTCCGCGAAATAGGACAACCGACGGAAGTTCTCGACCGATGAGATGAACTCTGCGTAGATGTCCGGCGGCATGTCTTTCTTGTAGACCGGGTCGTAAAGGCGCTCAGGAAAGGCGACGGTCGCCGGGTACACCCAGAGACGATGTGAGATGGTCTGCACCACCGGGATGTTCCGGTGCGCTATCTCGGCGACCAGTGCCTCGTCGAAGGGTGGATTGCCGGCGGAGCCGACATGCTGGAGGACGTCGACACCGGCATCCAGAGCGTAGCGAATCCGGACCGGATCGTACAGGTGCGCGTGCACCTTGAGGCCCGCCGCATGCGCGACTTCGACGATCGCGCGATAATCCTCCAGGGTCAGCCCTTCCCAGGTCTTGATCACGTCCACACCATGCTCTACCAGCTCGCGGGTGCGTTCGGCGGCCTCACGCGGCGAGTCGATGATGAACTCGAACTCGTCGGGGATGATGTCGTAGTCCATACGGGTGATCCACGGTCCGGAGAGCAGCAGGCGCGGGCCGGGCAGTTCACCACGACGGACACGTTCGCGAAAATCGAACGCCACAAAGGGCGCGCCGAGATCGAGTCCGGTCGTGACGCCGGCGCGCAGCATTTGCTTGGCCGCGATCGCCATGAATTCCGGTTCCCGCTCCAGGCCGTTCGCGAACTTGTACAGGCGCGCATAGGACCCGTGGCCGAACAGGTCGATGTGGATGTGCGCGTCGATCAGCCCCGGCATCACCGTCCGTCCGCCCGCGTCGATGACGACCGCGTTCTCCGGCACCGCAACGCTGTCGCGGGTTCCGACCATCGTGATTCGGCCGTTTTTGAAGACCACGACGCTGTGGTGAATGGGTTCGGCTGCGTTACCGTCGAGCAGCATGCCGCCAACCACCGCAACCGGCACGTCCGGCCGCAGACTCTCCTGGGCATGTGCGTCGACGGTGGTGAGCAACAAAACGAGGAACAGTATTCCAACAGGCATGACACGTCTCCTGAAAACCTGCGTTCATTCTAGCGTTCGAGCAAAAGGAGTACAGGGGCCAGTGCCCGCCTCTGGGAATGAGGACAAGGCAAAAGGGCTCCGACCCGTTTAATTCGCTGGGCTATAATCCAGGTGCCGCTGCCACCCGGCAGACCGGCGCATGACGATTAACCAGACGTATGCGAGAGACATGAAAAAGCGCGACCTGGGACTGGATCGACCTATCACGCGCCGCGACTTTGTCAGCGGCGTTGCCGTTGCGATCAGTGGGAGCCTGGGCTGGCGCTGGTCCGAAGCACAGGCACCGGGATCTCCGGACCGGCTCGAGAATTCTTTGCCCCCCTATCCTCCGACCCGCACCGGTATGCGTGGCAGCCACAAAGGCTCGTTCGAGGTGGCCCATCAACTTCGGGATGGCGCCCGCTGGGACAGCCCGGAAGAAACCGGCGAGCGTTACGATCTCGTCGTCGTTGGGGGCGGACTGAGTGGGCTGGCGGCTGCCTGGTATTTTCGTGATGCGAAACCGGACGCGCGGATCCT
>JASFKQ010000295.1:0-3996 GCA_050118555.1 Lysobacterales bacterium | reverse complement strand
CCAGCCCTGATTCGCAGGCTTTGGCCGTGCAGGTAATCACCTCGTCCATGGCGCTGTCGGAGATCAGGCGCACGACCGTGTTGACGGTGTAGCCCCCGTGCAGGAGCGAGCTCAGCTCGCGACCAAAGCCTCGGGTTGGTACAGGAATATGGGCTCAAAAAAGGGCTCTGACCCCTTTTACAAGAGTGCTTCCGCCAGGCCGATGTGCCGTTTCATGCCGATGGCGGTGTATGCCTCGCGCGCGGCCTCTGCCAGGGCTGCCGCCTCCGCCCGGTCGCCGGGCCCGTCACGCCACCGCCGCGCCTGCGCCCGCCAGCGCAGCAGTTCGGCCCCGTCCACGCGGTTGCCGATGGCCTCGGCGCGTTCGGCGGCGGCGTCGAAGTGCTGCTCGGCGCGGTCCCATTGCCCGCCGGCGGCGGCTGCGATGGCCGCGTGCTTTTCTGCCATGCCGAGACACCACACGACGTGCGTGCCTGCCTGAACCAGCTGCACGGCGCAGTCGTAGAGCGCGGCGCTGCGTTCGCGCATACCCAGCACCGCGGCGGCCTCGAGCGTGGCCATGCCGGCATGCCAGGCGCCTATCTGGTTCTCCTGCCCCGCGATGCTGACCCGGGGCTGCAATTCATCCATCAGGGCGCCGGCTTCCGTGTCGCCGCCATAGGCCAGCAGCAACAGGCGCACCGAGGCTTCCATGCCGGCCATCGTGCCCTCGATCGGCCGGACCCTGCATTCATCGGTGATTTCGCGGGCGCGTTCCCAGTCGCCGGCCCAGAAACAGGCCATGGCCTCTACGGCCAGCACGGGGCCTTTCCAGGCGAAGTCGATGTCGCGCGACCAGTCGGCCACGATGGCCAGGCGCTCGCGGCCGGCCTCGAAGTCACCGCGGTAGCACTGCACCAGGCCCAGGGCCATCTGGGCGTGCATTTCGGCGCCGAAGTCACCGTGCTCGCGCCCGAGCGAGTAGGCTTCGGGGTGGTTCTTCTCGACGTCGTCAAAGCGCCCGTTGGCCAGGTACCCCCAGAATGAGGCGCCCAGCACGGTGGACAGTTCGAAGGGCGAGCCCAGGCGCCGCATCAGCGCGATCGCCCGGTCGGCGGTCTCGGCGTGCAGGCGGCCCTTCAACCAGTGCTCACCCAGGTACTGCTTGCCGGTCAGGATGTAGCCGCCCAGCAGGCGTTCTTCGCCCAGTTGCTCGGCCATCTCGATCGCCTGCTCGATATAGTCATCCCAGACCCGGAACTCGGTCCGCTCACCCGCGCACATGGCGAAGGCTGCCAGCAGCTGGCAGCGGGCCACGCTGGGCTCTTCGCTGACCGCCGCCAGCCCGCGGTTGCAGAGTTCCTCGGCCTCCTTCATGCGGTTGGCCCAGGCGAGCCAGTAGGCGAGGTCCCAGCAGATGCGGGCAACGGTCTCACCTTCATTCAGCCGTTCGAACACCGGCAGCGCCTCCAGCCAGTCACGCGCCGCGTCGTCCCAGCGGCTGAGACCGCGCCAGGCGACGCCCCGGTGGTAGAGGATGCGGGCGCGCTCCTCGTTCTGGAGGCCGCTCTCCAGTTCCAGGGCCTTGTCATAGGACTGCAGTGCCTCGTCGGCGGCGGCCGCGGCGAAAGCCGCGCGCCCCGCCTCGAACAGAAAGCGCCGGGTGCGGCCCTGATCGGCCAGCGGCCCGGCGTCGTACAGGTGCCGCGCGATGTCGGCCGTGTAGCGGCCCTCGTTACCGCGCGCCGCCTCCATCGCGTCGGCCAGCGCCAGGTGCAGGCGTTGGCGTCGCGGCGCGGACAGATTCTCCAGCAAAGTCTGGCGCACCAGCGCGTGCGAGAACTCGTAGCGATCGGAACGGGGCCCCGACGCCGGAAACACCAGTCCCGCGGTCTCGGCGGCCTCGATGCCGGTCAGCACGTCCTCGCCGTCCTGGCCACAGGCTTTCTCGACCAGGCCGAGTTCGAAGCGCAGGCCCATCACCGCGGCCTGCCCCAGGACCGCCTGCGTCCCGTCGCCAAGACGCTTCAGGCGCTGATCAATGACCAGCCGCACACCCTCGGGCACCGCCAGCGACTCGGCGTCGAGATCGGTGCGCCATTGGCCTTCCGCATCGAACAGCCGGCCTTCCTCCGCCAGGTGGCGGTAGACGGATTGCACGAAGAAGGGGTTGCCCTCGGTTTCGCGGTAGATGACCTCGACGACACCCGCCGGCGGATTCGGCCCGCCGAGGCTGGCCAGTAGCGTGGCCACCTCGTCCCGGCCCAGGTCGCGCAGCTTGATGCGGCTGACGCTGTCGAGGCGCGACAGCCGGGCCAGCGCCCGTTGGAAGGGTTCGCCCATGTCCGCCGCCACGTCGCGGTAGGTGACAATGTAAATCACCGGCAGCCGCGGCAGGTGCGGGGCCAGATGTTCCAGCAGCAGCATGGTCGACTCGTCGGACCATTGCATGTCGTCCAACAGCACCGCCACCGGCACCGCGCTGCCCAGCCGCTCGGTCAGCTCCAGCAGGGCGTTGAACAGGTAGCGTTGTTGCTGCTCGGGCGGCACTTCCTGGGGCCGGGGAATGTCGGGGAAACGCCGCCGCAGTTCCGGCAGTAACAGGGAAATCTCGCCCGCGGTTGGGCCCAGCACGTTGCGCAGGTTGTCGGCCGGCACCGCGCGCGCCAGTTGCTCGAGGATCTCGGTGCTGGTGACGAAGGGTGCGCCGTGCTCCTCGTAAGCGTGCCCCACCAGCGGCAGCATGCCCCGGGCGTGCCCCAGGGCCAGCGCCTCTTCACCCAGCCGCGTCTTGCCGGCGCCGGGCTCGCCGCCGATCAGCACCAGCCCGCCGCGGCCCGCGACCGTTTCCTCCAGGCGCGCCTCCAGCAGCGCCATCTCCTGCTCGCGGCCGATCAGCGGTGTGGCCTGCGGGCGCAGCAGGTCGAGCTCGACGGCATCGATCGGCTCGGGATCGGCGTAACGGAACGGGCCGGGCGTCGCTTCTTCGGCAGGCCCGGTCTTTTCCATGCCCCCGGGCGTGATGTCGAACATCCAGGACAGCACCAGCACCAGCGGAAAGCCCAGCGCCAGCGCCACCACCAGCGCCTTGCCGGCCCAGGAAGGCAGTTCCAGCAGGCCGACCAGCGTGTCGCCCACCTGCATCAACACCCAGGCGCCGATGACGTAAGCCACCGCCACCCGCACGACTTTGCGCCGCCGGAGTTCTGCCCAGGAAAAATCCATTACCGCGCAATGTACCGCGAATCGGCGGTGGAACAAACCGGGCCCTGGCCAGGCGCCGCGCAGCAATGAGGGTATTTGGCGAATTCCGGGGCTCGGAGCGAACCCTTGCCAACTATATTGTTGCTACTTGAAGCGGCCAATCTCCTCGCGAATCACGCGCCGCAGTGACTCTTCGGTGATGTGCTCATGGGTCAGGGCCTGCCGCAACGTCCTATTGATCAGCGTCTGGTAGCCGATTCCATCCGCTTTCGCCATTTCGCGGAAGGCCTCGATGACGAAATTGTCCAGCATGATCGTGATACGCGTCTTGCCCTTGGCCTCGGCCTGCAGCCTGGCCAGGTGCGGCACATCCCTGGCGAGCTTCGCCCTGGAAAAGTCATACTCTTTGCGCATAGCTCTTGCTCTCGTGTCTGGTCGCCCTACGGGCTGAGATCAGCCTGATCCGCGATCACCCGCGCCATGCTGTCGAGCAGTGCCGTGGCTGCCTCTTCAAATGAAACACCGTGTTTCTTCAGATTTGAGGCTGCTTTGGCAGCGTCGTATTCGACGTCCACGGATGCATATGCATATAATATACGTATAAAGAGTCTGAAGTCGAGCCGGATGGGGGAAACCCGTTCAGTCTGGAGTAATTGCCGGGTTTTGTATGTCAGCCAATGCCTGCGTCGGCCGTAGGAATAAAGGGGTCAGAGCCCTTTTTCCACTAATCAGCCACGAACACCACCTGGCCCGGCCCGGAATAACCGAGGCCTATGGCGTCCATTGTCACAATCAATTAGAGACTCGATCACT
>JASFKQ010000294.1:0-4013 GCA_050118555.1 Lysobacterales bacterium | reverse complement strand
TCCAATCGAACAAAGGGCTCTGGCCCCATTGACGGGACCCGCTCCTATTGGAATGCCTCCGCGATATGGGTCTGGCGCGGAGCGAGCCCGTGCGGATTGGCATCGGTATTTCGGAAAGTGACCGGGATGGACGGGCAGTCGACACTGCCGGGCAGACCTGGCAGGGAAGCGCACGGATGCAGCGAAAAGTGGAGATGCGGCAGCCCACCGGTATTGCCTGTATTGCCACTGAGCCCGATTTCCTGCCCGGCCCTCACGTACTCGCCGGGCTCGACCAGCACGCCGTTCTGCGTCAGATGAGAGTACAGCGCGACGGTGCCGTCCTCGTGGCGGATGGTGATGAGATTGGTGCCGTTGGGATCGCCATCGACCGCGCTTTCATTGGTGAAGATCACAATACCGTCGCGAGCAGCGGTCACGGTGGTGCCAATGGGCATCTCGAAGTCGTAGCCGTAGCGCCAGAAGCCGCTGTGTCCGAAGCCCGAGCAATTTCCCTGGTTGAGACGGTAGGCCCTGCCGGGTGGGTACGGCAGGATGTAGTCCGAGGTCTCCCACGCGGGAAAGTCGCCGCAGGCACTGCTTCTGACCAAATCCGGCCTTGGCGGGAACCCACGCGCCAGCGACGTGAGACCCTCATACTTGCGAACTGACTGGGTGACTACCGGAAAGTCGCTCGCCATCTCCAGGGTCCCGTTGAACGGAATCAATTCGGGAAATACGTCCTTCACTGTGATGAACATCATGTGCCCGGGCGCCAGTACCGAGTTTGCTTCCGCCTCGACGTCGCCCTCGTTGCCAACTGCCCGCCAATGAACGTGTGCTGATTCTGGACTGCCCGGAGGCGCCAGCAAGAAAACCTCCGTTCCCAGGCCATTCCCTGAGCGTGCGGAAAACAGCGACTTGCGCTGGGGCGGACCTGGTTCCAGTTGCAGCGTGGACGGTAGAGCGCTTTCAAAGCTCGAGTCCACCCACATCTGGGCGACCACCCGGATTCGGCCATCGATTTCAATGTAGCCCGCGAGCGTCCCCTCATCTGCACGGGTTTCCACAATGCGGTTTCCGCCAGCGCCCACCGTCAGGTCGAGCTGCGGAGACAGCCCATCGGGTGTGTCGAAGATCGCCAGGGACTGTCCCGAAGGATCGCTGGCGGCCAGAGAAACCGCCTGCTGATCCCGCGTGTCATTGATGAGTTCGATCGTTGTCGCGAAACCGTCGCCAACGATTATTACCGGCAGCCACTGCACTTCCGGAGCCGGCTGGGCGGAGAGATCCAGGCTGCAAAGGGCAAGCAGGAGCACCCAGCCAGCGAGGTCGAATCTCGCCCGATGGCGGTGTGACGCTTGCGGTCTCTGGTGCATATTCGGCGACGCTGTGTGAAGATGCCTGCGAAAAACCTTTTCAGACTAGCAGTCGGTTCCCCGGGCCGCAATTTGATCCGTCCAGGCCACATGGAGCGCCAGCTCCCCCAATACGATGTACGGGCCGGAGATCGATCTTGCCCTGGTGTGAGGATCGATAGCCGGGTTATGGGATGCTGCCGTATCCGGGCTACACTCTCCGGCCAGTATCAATAAGAACCAGCACGGAGAAGCCCGGACGATGACCGCGCCCGCGACCGACGCCGCTGTCCAGACCACACCCCGCAACCGCACCTTCCTTGGCCATCCGCCCGGCCTGGGCTATTTAGCCTTCACCGAGGCGTGGGAACGGTTTTCCTTTTACGGCATGCAGTCGCTGCTGGTGCTGTACATGGTCAAAAGCCTGTTGTTGCCCGGCCACGTCGAAAACGTGGCTCTTTTCGAGCAATTCCGCCAGTTGTACGGCGGCGTCGACGGGCAGGCCCTGGCTTCGGCCATTTTCGGAACCTACGCAGCCAGCGTATACGTGACGCCAATACTGGGAGGATGGCTGGCCGATCGCGTGCTGGGGAAGCGCAGAACGGTGCTGCTGGGTGCGGTCACAATGGCGCTTGGCCATTTCCTGATGGCCTTCGAAACCAGTTTCCTGTTCGCGCTGCTGTGCCTGGTGCTCGGCAGCGGCATGTTCAAGGGCAATCTCGCCAGCCAGGTCGGTGCTCTCTATGGACCCCGTGACCTGCGTCGTGCCGACGCCTTCCAGATTTTCTACCTTGGCATCAACGCCGGCGTTATCGCCTCGCCGCTGGTGGTGGGCACGCTGGGCGAGGTATACGGCTGGCATTACGGCTTCGGCGCTGCGGGCATCGGCATGTTAGTCGGCCTGACGATCTATGTCTCCGGTCAGAAGTATCTGCCCAAAGAGCATCTGAAACCGCAAAACAGGGTTTCAGGGATCAAGGCGCCGAGATTGCAGGCCGGTGAATGGCCGACAGTGATCGCGCTGCTGGTGTTGGTGCCGGTGCTGGCCATCGCGATCATCCCCAACAACCAGATATTCAACGCCTACCTCGCGTGGGGCGACGCCCAGTTCGATCTTTACTGGGCCGGCCAGAAGTTGCCGACCACCTGGCTGGTGACGCTCGACTCCATCGTCAGCGTCAGTTTTCTCGCCATCGTCGCCGCTTTTTACCGCTGGTATGGCAAACATTGGCGCGAACCCGACGAGGTCGGCAAGATCATCATCGGCTCCGTGTTTTCGGTCGGCGGCATGCTGTGCCTGTACATGGCGGCAGCTACCCAAGCCCCGGGTGAAAAGATCGGCCTGGCCTGGCCGGTGACCTTCCATATCGTCAACAGTATCGGCTTCGCCCATATTTTTCCGGTCAGCCTGGCGCTGTTCGCCAAGGCAGCGCCGAAGGCAATCAACTCCATGATGCTCGGCATCTACTACCTGGCGTTTTTCATCGGCAACGCGCTGGTCGGCTGGGTCGGCGGTTTTTACGAAACCATGCCGACCACCAGTTTCTGGCTCATGCACGCAGGATTTGCGCTGTTTTCCGGGCTCTGCTTCGTGGCTTTCAGGCTGTTCGCGGTGCACCATCTGAACGTTCAGGAAAGCCCCAAACATTAGTCGAAAAGAGGAAAAAGGGGTCACCCCCCTTTTCCTGGCGGTACGGTATTACTCGGCATCCGGCTTACCCATCAGGTCCATGAGGGCGACCACGGTCGATTCCACGCCGGTGCGCACGGACGACTCGGGGTCGATCTTGAAGAGCGGCGAGTGATGGCTGGGCACCGGCGGCCCGCCGGCCGCTTCGCGATCGAAATCGGACTTCGGCGTGCCTCCTACCTGCCAGTACACGCTGGTGATGTGGGGATCGGTGGTGAAGAACGGAAAATCTTCGGCGCCCATGCCCTTGGTCGGGTTGTAGAGCAGAGCATCTTCGCCCATTTCGCGGCCCCAGGCCTGCTTCAGGCGTCGTGCAAGTGCGGGGTCGTTTGTAGTGGGCGGCGTGCTTTCTTCAGAGACGATCACTTCGGGCAGCTTGTCCTCGGGGAGGCCGGCCACCCGGCCCATGTTCACGGCGATACGCCGGATCCCGTCCAGCAACAGCTTGCGCGTTTCCTGGCTGGTGCTGCGCACGGTCAGTTGCAGCCTTGCCTCGTCCGAGATGATGTTGTGCTTGGTGCCGGCGTGGAAAGATCCCACCGTCACCACGCCCGGGTCGCGCGGCGGCAATTCCCGCGATACCAGGGTCTGCAGCGCCATGACGATCTCGCTGCCCAGCACCACCGGATCCTTGCCCCTGTGCGGGGACGCACCGTGCGCACCGATCCCGTGCACGATGATGTCCACGGTGTCGGAACCGGCGAATGGGCTGCCTTCCGAAACGTTGATGGTACCGGCTACGTCCTGGGCGCTGACGTGGAACGCCAGCGCATAGTCGGGCTGGCCGAAGCGTTTCCAGATCTGGTCATCGCGCATGGCCCGCGCGCCCATTATTCGCTCCTCCGCTGGCTGCACCACCAGCATCAGGGTTCCCGACCATTCAGCTTTGCGCTTCGCCATCTGGTGCGCGGTGCCCACCAGACTGGTGATATGAACGTCGTGGCCGCAGGCGTGCATAACGTACACCTCATTGCCGGTGATGGGAT
>JASFKQ010000293.1:0-4032 GCA_050118555.1 Lysobacterales bacterium | reverse complement strand
TGGGTGGGCCCGTGGGCCAATCGCGACCAATGGTCGCTCCTACGGGGGGCTGGATCGAAACCCGTCGTAGGAGTGAGCTTTGCTCGGGATGGGTTGGGTGGCGCCGTGAGCCAATCGCGACCAACGGTCGCTTCTACAGGAGGTTTTGGGCGTGGGCCTTGATCGCGGCCAGCATGGCGTTGAGGCCGTTGGCCCGAGTCGGGGAAAGATGGTCGCTGAGGCCGATGGCGTGGATGAAATAGGGCTCCGTGTCGACGATCTGGCGGGCCGAGCAGCCGGAATAGACACTCGTCAGCAGCGCGATCAGGCCGGAGACGATGGCGGCGTCGCTGTTGGCCCGGATGGTGATTTCATCCGCATCTCCTTCCAAGATCAGCCAGACCCGGGACTGGCAGCCGGACAGCAGGCGATCATCGGTTTTCTCTTCCTCGGACAGCGGCGGCAGCTTGCGCCCGAGGTCGATCAAATACTGGTAGCGGTCCAGCCATTCGGGAAACAGGCTGAACGAGTCGATGATCTCGTCCTGGACCGCGGCGGGGTCGTGCGTCATGCCGGTCATCCCTCCCGGCGGCGCCAGCGGGTGACGCCCTCGGCGTCCTCCAGCACAACGCCCATCGCGTTGAGTTCGTCGCGAATGGCGTCCGCCGCCGCGAAATCGCGGTTGGCGCGCGCCTCGTTGCGCCGCTCGATCAGGGCCTCGATGCGCGCGCTCTCGGGATCTTCCTCACCGGCGCCGAACCATGTTTCCGGCTCGGTTTGCAGCAAACCGATCAGTGCGGCATCCGCCAGCAGTTCGGCGGCCGCCTTGCGGGCGTCCCCGGGGTTGTCCGCACGGGCCAGGTCGCGCGCCACGCGGTTGAGTTCGGCCAGCGCCACCGGCGTGTTGAGATCATCGCTGAGCGCCCCGAGGAAGGCCTCACCGGGGCGCTCGTCGGGTTCGAACGGGCCGTAGGTGTCGGCGGCGGTGCGCAGGACGCCGTAGAGGCGGTCCAGCGTGCGTCGGGCGCGGTCCAGTTCCTTGTCCGACCAGTCCAGAGGTTGCCGGTAGTGGGCGCTCAGCAGCAGGTAGCGCAAGACCTCGCCCGGATGGCGTTTGAGCAACTCGTGCACGACCAGGGTATTGCCCAGCGACTTGGACATCTTGCGCTTTTCGACAGTCACGAAGCCGTTATGCATCCAGTAACGCGCAAATGGCTGTCCGCCGTGGGAGCAGACACTCTGGGCGATCTCGTTCTCGTGGTGCGGAAAGATCAGGTCCTGTCCGCCGCCGTGGATATCGATGGTCTCGCCCAGGTGGGTTTCCGCCATGACCGAACATTCCAGGTGCCAACCCGGACGGCCCCAGCCCCAGGGGCTGTCCCAGCCTGGTTGGGGTTCCTCGGACGGCTTCCAGAGTACGAAGTCGCCCGGGTTGCGCTTGAACGGCGCGACTTCAACGCGGGAACCCGCCACCATTTCACGCCGGTCACGCCGCGAGAGGGAGCCGTAGGGTTCGAACGCCTCGATATCGAACAGCACATGACCCTCGGCCTCGTAGGCGCAACCCGCGTCGAGCAGGCGCTGGATCATGCCGATCATCTGGGCGATGTGATCCGTCGCCCGCGGCTCAATCGTGGGCAGGCCGCAGCCGATGGCCGCCATGTCTTCGTGATAGGCGTCGGTGTACTTCGAGGAGATTGTCTTGATCGGCACGCCGAGTTGTGCGGCGGCGTCGTTGATCTTGTCGTCGACATCTGTGATGTTGCGGGCGTACACGACGCGGGGATACTCGAGTTCCAGTACGCGCCTGAGCAGGTCGAACACCACTGCCGGACGGGCGTTGCCTATGTGGGCGTAGTTGTACACCGTGGGCCCGCAGACGTACATGGTGACGCACCCCGGGTCCTGCGGCTCGAATACCTGCTTTTCACGTGCCAGCGTGTTGTAAATGCGGATGGTCAATTTGCCATACCCGTATTCTGAGTCTAAAGTGCGCCTTTGCATGCCCGGGGCGGCGTGAAGACCTCGCGGAAGCGGCGCGCCAAAGCGGATTATTCTATCAAGTTTCACGCCGGCGGGACCAATCGAAGCAGCCCGATGCCGGGCGGAAAGAGGACAAAGATGGACGCAAATCACCAGGTTTATTACGCGGCTCACATTGCGGAGATTCAGAGTCGATGGGAGGAAGCGCTGGAATCCGAAGGGTGCAGCGCGGTGCTGGTTCACTCAGGCACCCCGCTGGTCAGTTTCCTGGACGATTACGAGTATCCGTTCCGGCCGAATCCACTCTTTCTGTCCTGGCTGCCGCTCACCCGTCACCATGACAGCGCGCTGTTGATCGCGTCCGGCCGCCGGCCGCGGCTGTTCTACTACCAGCCTGTGGATTACTGGTATCTGCCGCCGGCCGATCCGGAGTCCTGGTGGGCCGATCATTTCGACATCCAGGTGGTGCGCGACGCGGAGGGATGGAGCCGCGCACTCGAAGATTCCCTGCGCGCCATTTCGGTGGACGTTCGCGATGTCGCCGCCATCGGCGATTCGCCTGCGCTGAAAGGGCACTTCGATGAGTCCCGCATCAACCCGGAAGGCCTGATCACGCGCCTTCACCTGCAGCGGACTCGGAAGACGAGCTATGAAATCGCCTGCATGCGGGAAGCGACTGCGCTGGCGGCGCGGGCCCACAAGGCGGCCGAAACCGCCTTTCGCGCGGGTGAATCCGAGTTTGGGATCCACATGCGCTACATTGACGCGGCGGGGCATACCGACGCGGAGCTGCCCTACGCCAGCATCGTGGCGCTCAACCATCACGGGGCCGTCCTGCATTACCAGGGACGCGAACAGCAGGCGCCGGCTCAACAGCATTCTTTTTTGATCGACGCCGGGGCGGCGGTGAACGCCTACGCGGCGGATGTCACGCGGACGTATGCGGCGGAGGAGGGCGCCTTCGCGGACCTGGTCACGGCGATGGATGAGGTGCAACAGGATCTGGCCGGCCGGGTCGCACCCGGCGTCGACTATCGGCAATTGCACCTGTTGGCCCACAGCCGGATCGCTGGCGTGCTGGAAGCCGCCGGAATCATCCGCGTGAGCGCCGATGAGGCCGTCGAAACCGGCTTGAGCAGCGTGTTTTTCCCGCACGGCCTGGGCCACTTCCTCGGCTTGCAGGTGCACGACGTCGCGGGCCTGGTGGACAATGATGGCGACGCCATCGCGCGCCCCCAGGGCCATCCCTACCTGCGCCTGACGCGGGTGCTCGAAGCCGGCAACACGCTGACCATCGAACCCGGGCTCTATTTCATCGAGCCGCTGCTGCGGCACTGGCGGGAGCAGCGCGAGCCGGGTGTGATCGACTGGGAACTCGTGGAGCAGCTCGCACCCTGCGGGGGCATCCGCATCGAGGACAACGTGGTGGTGACCGACACGGGCTGCGAGAACCTCACCCGCGAGGCTTTCGGGAGCTTGTAAGATCGCCCGCGGAGCGGGCTCCACAAGCGGCCGGAGTTTCGTGTATCGGGGGCTTTGTGTGGGAGCACCGCCGGGTGCGATTGTTCTGATCTGAAACCCTGATCGCAGGCAAGCCTGCTTCCACAGGGCTGCTACGGGGTGTCATCGAGGAGGCCGAGGCCGGCCAGGGTTTCGAGGTCTTCGCGGCCGGCGGGACCATGGTTCCAGATGGTGTGGTTGGCGGCCAGGTGCAGCCTCTTTTCTTCCGAGGCCAGCGCGGTGAGGGCCAGAATGATGCCGGTTTCCGACATCGTGCGAATGACGATGCGGTCGAGTTCCGACGCGTAGGGTTCGCCGATGATCCGGCGTACGGCCCGGTTGGCCGCGTTGAGGTCGTTGGGGAAGAGGTGTTTGCCTGTCTGCAGGCGGTAGTGGTCGGAAACAGCCTGCAGGGAACTGAGCGAACAGTAGGCGTCGTCCAGTAACCCGATCGCGCCCAGTTCATCGGGAATCACGTCATCCCCCTCGACCCAGTAGGAAGTGACCATCTCGATGATGCGCTGCATTTCGTCTTCCAGGCCGACCGTTCCGGCGGCCGTCCAGGCGACC
>JASFKQ010000292.1:0-4044 GCA_050118555.1 Lysobacterales bacterium | reverse complement strand
GATGCGGTACAGCGCGTACTCGCTGTTGTCGATGACAATCAACTCCACCGGGTTGAGGCGCGCGATCTGCCGGCACAACTCGGAGCCGATGGAACCGCCGCCGCCGGTAATCATTACCCGCTTGCCGGCCAGGCCGTCGCGGATCGAGTCCCACACCAGCGAAACCGGCTCGCGGCCCAGCAAGTCGTCGATGGCGACGCGTTTCAGGTCGTCGATTCGGGTTGCCTTGTTGCCCAGGTCGTGCAGCGTGGGTAGCGTACGGAACTCGATATTGGTCTTCTCGCAGATTTCGACGATGCGCTGCATCTGCTGGTTGGAGGCCGATGGCATCGCGATGATGGCCAGGTCGACACCCACTTCGCGGCTGATCCGCGGCAGTTCCTCGATCACGCCCAGCACGGGGATGCCATGCACCTGGGCGCCCATCAGGCGAACATCGTCGTCCAGGAAACCGACCACGTCAAAGGCCCCACGATGGCGCAGCTCGCGTTCGAGCAACGCTCCCGAACGGCCCGCGCCGAGCACCAGGACGCGTTGCTGACCGGTCGTGGCATCCACGTTCGGATACCGGGAATCTTTCCAGAACCGGTAACACATCCTGGGCAGACCGAGAGCGAGAAAAAGAAGCCCGGGATACACCAGCATCGCTCCGAGCACTTTGCGGACGTCCGCGCCATAGAAGATGGTCAGCGCGGTGATGATGAGCAGTGTTCCGAAGATCGCGGCACGGGCGATGTTCCAGAGGTCCGGAAAACTGGCGAAACGCCACAGCCCCTTGTACAGGCCGGTTGACCACAGCACCAGCCCCTGAACGGCCAGCACCAGGAACACCTCGAGAAACAGGGGAAGCGGCGCGATCAGGCCGTTGAAACCGGTGCGGTTGATGATCCAGCCAGCGGCGAGCCAGGATACAATCACCATCACCAGGTCATGAGCCACCACAGCTGCGCGTGGATGACGCAGGATGCGCATAAGGTTCATATTTTTATCCCGCTTGAGCGAGCACTCCAAAATTTCTGACCAACCCCAGCCAGCCGAGGCCCAGCACAGCGGCCAGGGCGCAGGCGATGGTCCAGTCCAGCGCCGGGAATAACACTGCAGCGACTATCCCCGGCAGCACCACCCCGAGGTTGATCGCCTGGTAGAGCAGCGCGACACGGCCGTGGGACCACCCGTGCGCGATCAGGCGCTGGTATGCGTGTTGTTTGTGCGGATTATACCACCGCTCCCTTTTCAATACCCTGCGGACGAGGGTCAGCGTGCTGTCCGCCAGGAAAACCGCCATCACCATCAGCGCGACCGGTGTACTGAACGCGTGCCGCGCAACGCCCGCTACCAAAAGGCCTGCTATCGCGAACCCCAGGAACAGGCTGCCGACGTCGCCCATGAACACCCTGGCGCGCCCCAGGTTCCAGGGCAGAAAGCCGGCGCAGCTTGCTGCCAGCAGCAGCGACAGCAAGGCGCTGCCACCGTCGCCGGCCCGTGCGTACAGCCAGGCCAGCACCGTCGAGGCAAACACGCCCTGCAAACCCGCCATGCCGTTGCTGCCGTCCATGAAGTTGTAGAGGTTCACCATCCAGAGCACGAACGCTGCCGCCAGCACCGCCCATACGGCGTCACTCGTCCAGCCCCAGTACCACCCGCACCCTATCAGAAGCCCGCTGACTGCCAGCTGAACAGCCAGCCGCAGGCCGACCCCGAGCGAACGGTGGTCGTCCCACCAGCCGAGCAACGCCAATAGCGCCGCGCCCGGGGCAATGCACACGGTCCAGGCGCGCGGCATGAGCGGCCCGCAAATGAGCAGGGAGACTGTCAAGAGCGCGAGGGCGAGGCCAGCCCCTCCGCCGCGTGGCGTGGCCTGAGTGTGGCTGTGGCGGCTACCGGGATGATCGAGCAAGCCGGCGCGCCCCGCGTACCAGGTCGCCATACCGGTCAGGAACCAGGAAAGAACGGTTGCCAGGGCAATCGGCCAGGTGGAGGTGATGTCTCCCAAACCGTTCATTACGTGACTTCGCCTATTCGCCCAGGACTCCGTGGATGCGACGCGTCGTGTTCCAGCGCCTGCAACTCGGGCACTGCCAGTGGTGCGTCTGCCCGCTGAATCCGCAGTGGTTGCAGCGGTATGCGGGTTGCCGCGTGAGCAGCCGTGCCGTCACCGCCTTGAGGATATCATCACTGGATTCTGCGTCGAGATGTCCGGCCGCCTTCAGCTCGACCAGCCGGTCAAGACCTCGCACCGAGGGCTTCGTGGTCAGTGTTTCCACGAGAAACTGGCCGGCAGCATCTCCGCCGCGCTCCCGGGCGATATAATCAGTTAGCCTCAGGACCAGCGAAATGCCCTTGTAGGTAGTCGCCCACTCTTCCAGCCTGGCCCGGGCGCGATCTTCCTGGCCGGCCTCGTCAGCTGCCTCGAGATATGGGGTCAGCAAATCCGGAATCGAGTCGCGGTCCAGCTCGGCGATCTCCTCGTACAAATCCATGGCCGTGGCCGGCTCGTCGCCGCGCCGGGCGATGCGCGCCAGCATGAATCGCGCACGGATGCTGCGCGGGTCGTGGCGTCGCGCCTGCCGCAGTTGCCGCCGTGCGCGTTCCACGTCCTTGTCCGCCAGCGCAAGCTCGGCCAACTCGCAGCAGAATTGCGCCATGACATCGCCCATATGCTCGCCACTGACCTGCTCGAGACGCTGCGCCTGTTCCAGCGCCTTGTCCCAGTCTTTCTCCTGCTGGTAGATGTCCAGGAGGCTGCGCAGGGCGGCAGGTGTATGTGAACCGGATTCGATCAACTCGGCAAACAGGCGCTCCGCACGATCGAGGAGCCCGGCGCGCATGTAGTCCTCGCCCAGTTCCAGCAGTGCCTGCGTCCGCTGCTCCGGGCCAAGTCCGGGCTTGGCGATGATGTTCTGGTGAAAACGTATGGCCCGATCGACTTCGCCCCGGCGACGAAAAAGACTGCCGAGCGCCATGTGGGTTTCAACCGTGTCCTGGTTCACCTCGGCCAGTTCCAGAAACACCTGGATGGCCTTATCGGGCTGTTCGTTCAGGAGGTAGTTGAGGCCCTGGAAGTACTGGTTGCTGAAGAGCTGGTTGCGCCTGTCCGACGAGCGCCGCTCCAGGGACCTGGCCAGCCACCAGCCGAAATACACCGCGACGGGCAGAAGCAGGAGCAGCAGGTATTCCAGCATTGCGGAGCGTTAGCGAACCGAATGATCGGCCGACTCCCGGCTTCGCGATTTTCTCAACCTCGCGCGAAGGGGCAGCACGCTGAAAACCCAGGCGAGCGCGATGCCGGCCAGCAGCCCGAACGCACAGGCGCTGAGTACCAGCAGACCCATCGGCCAGCGGATCTGGATCCACAGGAGATCGAGACTTGCGGGGTCCGGGTTCAGGGTGCCGATCACCAGCCCCAGCGCCAGGGCCAACGCGACGATCAGGATGACGATGATCCGGTACAAGCCGGAATCAGTCCTTGTTGTAATCTACGCGGTCCCGCAGGGCCTTTCCCGGCTTGAAGTGAGGCACATGCTTGCCGGGCAGCGCTACCGATTCCCCGGTCTTGGGGTTCCGGCCCATACGGGGCGCACGATAGTGCAGCGAAAAGCTGCCGAATCCGCGCACCTCAATCCGTTCCCCGTCGGCCAGAGCAGCGCTCATCTGTTCGAGTATGGATTTGACACCCAGTTCCACGTCCAGGTGGGCCAGGTGCCGCTGCAGTTCGGCCAGTTGGTCAATCAGTTCCGATTTAGTCATGCCAATTCCACAAATGTCCCTGTTTGTTGCGACAGCCCCGCGGGGCGGTCCAGGAGCCGGCCGCAGCCGGCCCCTGTTCCCGTATGGCTCAGCGGATCAGGAATCCTGCTCCAGCTGTTCCTTGAGAAGATCGCCCAGCGAAGTCGTGCCGCCGCTGGCGCTGCTCTGCTTGTATTCTTTCAGAGCCTCTGCCAGTTCCGCGTCGTCCTTGGCCCGAATGGACAGGTTCAACGTCCGGTTCTTGCGATCCAGACCGGTGAACTTGGCTTCGATCTCGTCGCCCACCGAAAGCTCGCG
>JASFKQ010000291.1:0-4064 GCA_050118555.1 Lysobacterales bacterium | reverse complement strand
GAGCGCCCGTGGTTGAGTTGCACACGGGGACCTACGCGGATGCAGAAGGGGCGAATCAGAAGGCCGAACTGCAGCGTCTCGAGCGGGCCTGTGAACAGGGCCATGAACTCGGTCTGCAGATCAATGCAGGCCATGGTCTGCATCTGGAAAACGTGCAGGCAGTGGCCCGCCTGCCGCACATGACGGAACTGAATATCGGGCACTCGATCGTCGCACGCGCTATTTTCGTCGGCCTGCCGCAGGCCGTGCTGGAAATGAAACAGGCCATTCTCACGGCTTGACCGCTGGGTCCGATCACTCAGGCGCCACCTCGTCCCAGCGAGCCTCGACGGCCTGGAGCGTCCTGAAATAGGCACCTGCAAGGGATTCCGGCCGCGCACGCGTTCGGCACGCTTCGTAGAGTTCACGGAAGCTGCGTTCCAGGCGGCGATTGCCGCAAATCGCGCTAGCCGCGACCAGTTTGTGCAGCAGACGCGTGGCGGCACGCAGGTCGTATGCATCAAGCAGGCGATCGAGTGTCGGCAGCCGCCGTTCCAGTTCCCGTTCGAGCAGTTCGGGCAATCGCTCCCCGGGCGGGGCAGTGGCAGGGACAGGCAGGCGGCTGCTCACAGCCGTCACCGCGCGGAGCAGTTCCCCGGGACCCAGGGGCTTGATCAGGGCGCAATGCACGCCCAGGGCTGCCAGTCCGCGGGCAGCCGCTGCATCGAGATAACCGCTGATGACAATGAAGGCGGGCGCACGACGCTCCGGCGGCCAGTCGCGCCGCAGTTCCCGGACCAGGTCCAGGCCGCATTCATCACCCAGGTCCAGGTCGGTGCAGATCAACGCCGGCAGCCAGCGGAGCGCAAGCGCCTTCGCCTCGGCGAAGGTTTGCGCCTCCTTGACAGTCACGGCCGTTTCCCGCAATGCTGCAACCGTGCTCATTCGGCTGATTTCATGGTCATCGACCACCAGCACCCTGGGCCGCGATTGCCGATCGATCGTCCGCTCGCTCATGGGTCCCCTTGGCCGCGGCGCGTTCCGGTCGCGTGCGCGGCTTGTCCTCTCCCTTACCCAAAGCTTAGTCCATGTGTGCCGGCGCGCAAGTCGCGGGCGCGGTGCGGTGCTGTGCTACGGCGTCTTCCCGCTCCTGCTCGTCCAGGGGCTGGGGGCGGCGCCCGTAGCCGCAGCGTATCCGGAATTGCGCCTGACGGCGCAACGGGTGGAGGTCGGCGGCATGTCGCTGGACGGCCTGGTCGCGTCACTCGACGATCAGGGCCGGTTCCGCGTCGATGCGGACCGTGTCGCCCAAAACGATGGTGGCCTGGCCCTGGATGACGTGTCGCTGGAAGGGGCGCTGCGCGAACGTGAACTCGGCGGTGATGCGAAGCGGCTCGCCGGGGAGTTCAGGTCGGGGCCTTTCGCGGGCACGTTCGACGTATCTGACACGCCAGGCGAGTTCGATATCCGGCTGACCTTGCCGGGACAGGACCTGCAGAAACTGAAGGGCCAGCCGCTGCTTCCCGCCGAAGTCGCATGGTTACGGAACGGCGTTGCCGACGTGGGCCTGACGGCTTCGATTCCAACGGAGGGTAAGCCGTCTGTGTCCTTCACTATCGATCTTCACGACCTGTCCTTCGACTCGCCGGATGGCGAGTTCGCGGGCGAAGCACTATCGGCAGGCGTCAAGGGGGCGTTGCTTCCGGGGGACGACCTGGCGTTGAAGGTCGACGGAAAGATCCGTTCCGGCGAGTTGCTGGTCTACGATTTCTACCGCAATTTCGCTGATGCCGGGCTGAATTTTTCGCTGCGTCCGCACTGGGGGGGCGAGGGGCTGCTCATCGACGGCATCCAACTTGGGGACGGGAACGCGTTCCGGGTCGAGGCGCAAGCGCGCCAGGCGCCCTCCGGAGGCTCACCCTGGTCCCTGCAGGTGAACCACCTGGAGCTCAACTTTCCCGGCGCATACCACCGCTACCTGGAATCCTGGCTGGCCGCCAGGGCGCTGGACGGGCTTCAGGTGACCGGGCGGGTCAACTGGGACGGGGAGTGGGCGCACGGACAGTTTCGCTCCGGGGACCTGTTGCTCGAAGACATCTCGGTGGTGGATGTGCGGCGAAACCGTTTCGCGGTCACCGGCCTCGACGGCCGGATGCGCCCCGGCGACCATGCTTTCGATTCACGGTTCACCTGGCGCGGTCTGCTACTGGGGCGCATCAATCTCGGTTCCGGGCAAGTTGCGCTCGATTCCGAACCGGGGGTCGTGGCGCTGAGGCAACCGCTGGAACTCCAGGTGTTGGGGGGGCGGTTCGACCTCCGGGAGTTTCGACTGAGGTTACCGGGGGGGCAGGGCGATGCAGCGGGTGACCCGGAAATACGCCTGCAGGCCGAACTTCGTGACCTCGACATGCAGCAATTGACCACTGCCCTGGGGTGGCCGGAGTTCAGGGGCAGGGTCAGCGGCACCATCCCCGCGGTTCGGCTGCAACAGGGCGTACTGGAAGTCGACGGCAAGATCTACGTGAACGTGTTCGACGGCCTGGTGTCGCTTCAGGATCTTCGCGTGGAACGGCTGTTCGGGGTCCTGCCGAGCCTCGCCGCCAACGTGGAAGTCACCGGGCTGGATCTGGCGCAGCTCACCAGCACGTTCTCATTCGGGCACATCTCGGGCCGCCTCGACGGCTACGTGCACGACCTGCGGATGTTGAACTGGCAGCCCGTCGCGTTCGATGGCTGGCTGGGAACACCCGCAGACCAGACCGGCAAACAGGACATTTCCCGCAAGGCCGTCACGCATCTCACCACGATTGGCGGGGGCAGTGCGACCGCGGCCCTGGCGAGCCCCCTGATGCGGATGTTTTCGAGCTTTTCCTACCGCCGGCTGGGTATGGGCTGCACGCTGGCCGACAATGTCTGCGAAATCCGCGGGCTGGGACAGGACGAATCCAGTGTCCTGCTGCTGGAAGGCGCCGGTGTGCCGAAAATCACGATCAGGGCCTTCAATCGCCGCGTCGACTGGCCCCAGATGGTCGCCAATCTCGAGGCGGTTTCGGGCGAGGGCCAAGTCCAGGTCGGCGACCCGCAAACTGCACCATGACCCTGAGTCGTGGCTTCCGCGGTCTGCTAGAATGAGGCGCCGGAGCACTGACCGGTTCGCGCCGGTTCGGGAGTAACGGCGCGGCGGTTGATTGCGGTAATCGATCCAAGGAGATTCGGATGAAAAAGCTCAACGCCGTTCTGATCCTGGGCGCCGTGTTTGCGTTGGCGGCCTGTGTGACCATCAATGTGTATTTTCCGGCCGCGGCCGCCGATCGCGCCGCCGACCGCTTCGTGGAAGACGTCCTGGGCGAGAAGCGCGACGACGGCGCGCTATTCGAGATCCCCGCGCCCGGTTCCGCGATGATGTTGCTGGCAGGCGGAATGATGGACTGGCTGATTCCGAGCGCGGAGGCCCAGCAGACACCTGAAATCGAGATCAACACACCGCAGATCAACGCCATCAAGGCGCGCATGGCCGAGCGCCAGCGCAGCGTGCTGGCGCCGATGTTCGATGCCGGCGCCATCGGATTCACCGCCGACGGCTTCGTGACAGTGCGGGATCGCTCGGCAGTGCCACTCAGCGAACGGCGTAACATCGAAAGCGCGGTGGCGGACGAGAACCGGGACCGGAAAGCCGTGTACCGGGAGATAGCGGTCGCCAACGGGCACCCCGAGTGGGAGTCCGAAATACAGCAGACATTCGCCCGGCAGTGGGTCCAGAACGCACGACCCGGGTGGTATTACCAGGACGCCAGCGGCAACTGGCGCCAGAAATAGGGATTCCCACAGCAATTCCTGGCCGGGCGGATCAGCCCGGCCGTTTCATTTGCGCACAAATGGAGCAGCCCCCGACATGAACCAAGCCCATTCCGATCACTGCGGTGCACGTGGCTATTGGCCGCCGCCTGCGGGTCGTGGAATCAGGCTCAAGGGTAGGGGGTGAGATGGCTGCGCGGCGCAGAAAACCCCGCCTGCCGGCCGAACCCCAGGAAATGGCTATCGAAGACCTGAGTCACGATGGGCGGGGTGTCAGTATGCTGGACGGC
>JASFKQ010000290.1:0-4104 GCA_050118555.1 Lysobacterales bacterium | reverse complement strand
ACCGATGGCAGGCCACGGACGGCTACCACGGCACCCGAAACTTCCCGTGATAGGTGCAAAGCCCGGCTCCGAGGAGCCGGGCTTTGTCTTGTACTGCCAAAAATTCTCCGTCAATACTCGCTGATCTCTTCAGTACGTTCTAATCAGAACTGGTACTCCTGACAGTACCACTGGTGGCGACATCCTGACCTCGCCGGCAAACCGGGTTCCGTCGCCGCGCCTGCACTGCCAGGTAAAGCCGACTCTGCCCGAACGGCGGCAGGCACGCAATCGCCGCCTGGCCGCAAGCGCCGCTGTCTCTCCCCGGGCCTGCCTGGAAGCCGAAAGGCCCTCCACCCCGAGGCGTTCAATGTCCTGGGTGCTGTCTACCCGGAACAGGTCCAGTGCCGCTTTGTTGCAGGCCACCACGCTGCCGGAACACACGATGACCAGGCCGCTCGGGGATTGCTCGAAAAGGGTTCGGTGGCAGTCGGTTTGCGCGGGCCTTGCGGTCGGTGATTCCGGCGGCAGTGCCTGTTCGGCGCGCAGGTTCGTTCTGATCGAATCGTTAGCCCCGGGCCGGCATGGCGACAGTTCGGGGTACATCCTCGGGATCTACCGCTCGGAGTCCAGATCACCGGCCCGCGAGGCCAGGGCCGCGATCAGACGGCGTGTGAGTTCGCCGGCCCTGGCCCCGGAGACCTTTCCGGCCGCCGCCTCCAGTTCCGCCGCGAGTGCCGATACCTCGCGAGCGCCCAACAGGTCAGACATGCCGCGAATCTTGTGCGCCAGCGAGCCAATTTCCCGCCAGGCTCCCCGATCAACGAGCTCGCTCAGGATAAGCTGCCACTCGGAAAATTCCCGCTGAATGTCGTCGGACATGGAATCGAGGACCGTTTCGATTGGCGCCGGAGACGTCGACTCGCGCTCGCCGGCGTCAACGCCACTGTTCTCCAGCAAAGTGTCGATCTGGTCGTAAAGGGCCCGCGCTCTGATCGGCTTGGCCAAATACGCATTCATGCCTGCGGCCAGACACTTCCTGCGGTTTCCGTCGGTGGCCAGCGCCGTCGTGGCGAGAATGGGAATATTCGCGTTGAAATCGCCGCCCCGGTGGCGGCGGATGGCCTGCGCCGTTTCGAAGCCGTCCATGCCCGGCATCATGCAATCCAGAACAACCAGGTCGAACGCGCTCGCGCGCAGCGCGGGAAGGACTTCGGAACCGTCTTCGACGAGCGTCACTCCGTAGCCCCGGTGTTCAAGCAGCCCCTTGAACAGCGTTCGATTGATTTCGTGATCGTCGGCTACCAGGATCTGGCGTTTTGTTTCTGCCATCGCGAAGCTCCACGGGTCTGGGTCGGATACTTCTTCGGCAGCCCTGTCCCCCTCGCCGGAGATTCCTGTACACACGGCCTTCGTACCATCGGTACATGATCGCATGATAGCCCCCCGCAAAGGCGGATCAAAGCCGCGGAAAAGAGGTCTGTGCGAGTGGCGCCGCAAGACTGTCAGAATTTGCAGTCATTCCTCATCCCGAATCCCCACCGAAAAGGCCGCGAGCACCTGGATGGCAGCTATGCCGACACCGTCATCGTATCGGTTCCATGCTGAACCGTTCGGCGGAAATTACATACCTTTACGCATTTATGTCTATAGCCAATATTGCGAAAATCCTTCTATTGACGTAATCTATATTGTAATAAGAAGGGGTGAGCACAAGGAGAGGCTCACGCACGCACGGGATGGCCGATTATCTCGCCACCCGACGGAAAAATGGTCGGGACATGCGGTGGGGGAACGAATTCGTTTGAACCCCCACCGCAATCTACATCTTCCTCCTCAATTCCAGAATTCGCATTTCAGCCAATTGGGCCGGAACTTTGACCCCGGTTCAGGTATCTGTGTAGGGCCGGACCCATTTCGGAAAGGCTCCCGGACAACCCGACGGTTGCTCCCGGCATCGATTCGTCCCGGCGGCCGGGTTGTGATGCCAGGCTCTGTCCGGGACAATGCCGCTTTCGCTAATCACGGGAACGGGCCCAACGCCCCCCGATCCACGGTGGACCCATGAAAAAACTCGGTATGCTCCTGCTTCTCGCCCTGTCGCTCGCCTGTAGCGCCCAGGACGTCGTCAAACCCGCCTTCGCGGGTCAGGATTCGGCACAAGCAACCCCTGCCCCTGCACTGCCCGACGGTGTGGCGTTCATCGAGCGTTGGGACGGCTCGGCCGACGGCATCTCCATCCCCTACAGCAAGTACCGCCTGGACAACGGCCTGACAGTCGTGCTCACCGAGGACCACTCCGATCCGATGGCTCACGTGGACGTCACTTACCATGTCGGCTCAAACCGCGAGGTACCGGGCCGTTCCGGCTTTGCACACTTCTTCGAGCACATGATGTTCGAGGGGTCTGAAGACGTACCCGGCGGCGACTTTTCCCGGATCATCAGCGACGCCGGCGGGTCGCTGAACGGCTCCACCAGTTCGGACCGCACCAACTACTACGAAACCATCCCGATCAACCAGCTCGAAACCGCGTTGTGGCTCGAAGCCGATCGCATGGGCCTGCTGCTGCCGGCGGTCACCGAGGAGAAGTTCGAAGTGCAGCGCGCAGCGGTCAAGAACGAACGCGGCCAGCGCATCGACAACCGGCCTTATGGGCGCACCAACGAGACCATGATGCGCAACCTGTATCCACCCGACCACCCGTATTCCTGGCCGGTGATCGGCTGGATCAAGGACCTCGACGCGGCCACGCTGGACGACCTGCAGCGATTTTTCCTGCACTGGTACGGGCCGAATAACGCGACGCTGACGATCGGCGGCGACATCGACCCGCAACAGACGCTGCAGTGGATCACGAAGTACTTCGGACCCATTCCGTCCGGCCCGGAAGTCCAGAAAATGGAGCCGCGGCCCGGTTCACTCGACAGCGACCGGTACGTGACGCTGGAGGACAACATCCACCTGCCGGCCATCGCGATGCTGTATCCGACGGTGTACTACCGTCACCCGGACGAGGCGCCGCTGGACGCCGCTGCCAAGATAATCGGCCAGGGCAAGGCTTCCCTGCTCTATCAGAGGCTGGTGCAGACCGGCCGTGCGGTCAGCGCATACGTCACACATGGTTGCCGCGAGCTGGCCTGCGAGATGGCCATCATCGTGGTTCAGAATCCATCCTCGGGCGAGAGTCTGGCCGAAATGGAGCAGGCCGTGCGCGACACGCTGGCCGAGTTCGCGAAACGCGGTGTCAATGACGACGACCTGCAGAAATTCATCGCCGGCTACGAGTCGGGACAGGTGTTCAGCCTGCAGAGCGTGGCCGGCAAGGTCAGCCAACTGGCTTTCGCGGAAACCTTCACGGGCGATCCCAAGGTGGCCACGCAGGATATCCAGCGCTACCTGGATGTGAAAAAGGAGGATGTGGTTCGCGCCTTCCGACAGTACGTCGAAAACCAGCCTGCCGTGATCCTGAGCGTGGTGCCTGATGGCCATCCCGAATTGGCTGCGCATCCGCAGAACTTCGATTATCACTCGATGGAAAAACCCGGCGAGAAGCAACCGCCGACCGTTTCGCCCTCGCTGCCCGAAAAGGCGCCCGAGCTGCGCACCTGGGCCGACACCTTCGACCGCAGCGTGCAACCGAAACCGGGCCGCAATCCGGTTGTGGGGCTGCCGCCCATCAACGATGCCCGGCTCGCCAACGGCGTCCGACTGCTGGACGTTGCCAACACGGAAACGCCGACCGTGACCGTTCGCGCCGTATTCGGCATGGGGCAACGCGACGAGCCAGCAGGCAAGGCCGGTCTGGCGGCGCTTACCGCCTCGCTGATGGGTGAAACGACGCGCAGCCATTCCGCAGCCGGGTTCAGCGAGGCGCTCGAGCGCATTGGCGCCTCGGTGAGCGTAGCGCCGGGAGACTACGAAACCTCGGTTACGCTGAACGTGCTCAGCAAGCACCTGGACGAGGGCATGGCCCTGATGATGGAGCGCATCCTCGAGCCGGCGTTCACCGAGGAAGATTTCAAGCGGGTCAAGTCCCAGCTGATGGAATCACTGATGCAGGCTCGCAAGTCAGGGCCGGCGCTGGCCGGGCGTGCGATCAGCGCGGTTCTCGACGGTCCGGCG
>JASFKQ010000289.1:0-4139 GCA_050118555.1 Lysobacterales bacterium | reverse complement strand
CCTGGCGGACGGTTTCCGGCTTCAGGTAGGCGGGTACTTCCTTCGTCTCGAAGCTGTGCGTCTCACCCAGCGACAGGATCAGGCTGTCCTCCAGCGCCGCCGCCTGCAGTTCAAAATTGAACTGGCGGCAGAAGCGCTTGCGAAGCGCCAGTCCCCAGGCCCGCATGATGCGCGACCCCAGCGGGGCGTGCACCACCAGGTGCATATCCCCGGTGTCGTCGAAAAAGCGCTCCATCACGATGCGGTCTTTGGTCGGCAGGCAGCCCAGCGCCTCGTAGGCAGCGCCCAGGTAGTCGGCGAGCTGGTGTGCAGCCGGGCTCTCGAGACCGGTTTCAGCCAGCCACTCCAGCGCGCCCGCGCGACCCGACCGGGCCAGCACCCGTTCCGCCTCGCCGCGCAGCGCGGACACGGCTGCAGACAACTCGTCGCTGCGCCCCGGTGCGTCGCCAAACCAGAACGGAATGGTCGGCGGTTGGCCGTGGGCGTCCTCGACCAGCACCCGCCCCTGCTCGATCTTCCGGATCCGGTAGCTGGTGTTGCCCAGCTGGAAGATATCGCCGGGAATGCTCTCGAATGCGAAATCCTCGTTCAGCGTGCCGACACGGTAGCCCTGCGGCTCCATCACCACCTCGTAGTCGAAGTGGTCGGGGATCGCGCCGCCGTTCTGCAGGGCCGTCAGGCGGGCCGCGGCACGCGGCCGCAACCGCCCGTTGATCGCATCGTGGTACAGGTAGGCCCCGCGGCGGCCCCTTCGGGTGGCATAGCCCCCGGCGAGCATGGCGATGACGTCGTCGAAGTCCTGCCGCGCCAGGTCCCGGTATGGCCAGGCCGAGCGGATCACGCCAAACAGCCCGTCGCAGTCCCACTCCCGTGCGCTGACCTCGGCCACCAGTTGCTGGGCCAGTACGTCCAGCGGGGCCACGGGAATTTCGACCGTGTCCAGCAGCCCGTCGGCCACCGCCTGCAGCAGCGCCACGCTCTCCAGCAGGTCATCGCGGGAGACCGGAAAAAGTCGGCCCTTGGGGGTTTCGCCGACGGCGTGCCCGGCCCGCCCCACGCGCTGTATGAAAGCGGAAATACTGCCGGGCGAGCCAATCTGGCAGACCAGGTCCACGTGACCGATGTCGATACCCAGCTCCAGGGACGCCGTGGCGACCAGAGCCCGCAGGCGGCCGGATTTCAAGGCCTGCTCCGCCTCCAGCCGATGATCGCGAGACAGGCTGCCGTGATGGGCCGTCACCACGTCCTCACCGAGGCGCTCGGCCAGGTGCCGCGCGAGGCGCTCCGCCAGCCGCCTCGTGTTGACGAACACGAGCGTGGTGCGATGGGTCTCGATCAGGGCATCGAGACGGTCGTAAATCTCCTCCCAGACTTCGTTGGCCATCACCGGCGAGAGCGGCGACGACGGCAGTTCCAGGGCAAGATCCCGCTTGCGCTGATGGCCGGTGTCGACAATTTCGCAGGCCCGCCCACCGGTCAGGAAATCGGCGATGCGTTCAATGGGTTTCTGGGTCGCGGAGAGGCCGATCCGGCGCGGCGGCTCCGCGACCAGGGCATCCAGGCGTGCCAGGGACAGGGACAGGTGGCTGCCGCGCTTGCTGCCCGCCACGGCGTGTATCTCGTCGACAATCACGGTACGCACGGTGCCCAGGATTGCGCGCCCCGAGTCCGCGGTCAGCAGCAGGTACAGCGATTCCGGCGTCGTCACCAGAATTTGCGGCGGGCGACGGCGAATCGCCTCCCGCTCCCCGGGCGTGGTGTCACCGGTGCGCACCATGGCCCGGATTCCGGATTCCGGTCCGTCGTGCCTGGAAAGCCAGCGGTCGATGCCCTGCAAAGGCGCCCGCAGGTTTCTCTCGATGTCGTTGGACAGCGCCTTGAGCGGTGATACGTACAGCACCTGCACGCCGTCCGGCAGAGGCGAACGGCGGCTCCGTTCGACCAGTTCGTTGATGGCGCAGAGGAAAGCGGCGAAGGTTTTGCCGCTGCCGGTGGGCGCCGCGATCAGGACGTTACGGCTGGACTGTATCGCGCCCCAGGCCTCGACCTGCACCGCAGTCGGCTCGGGGAAGGTTTCCGAGAACCAGGAACGGACCGCCGGATGGAAGCTGTCGAACACCATTCGGCTATTCTAGATGAGACGTTCTCAAAACGTGCGAAGGACCGGAGATTGCCACGCGCCAGGGCGCTCAGAGCACGTCTTCGAGATTCACCGGCGTCCAGTTGGCCGCAAGCAGCAGCCAGTCGCCGTCGACCTTGTGCCAGGACGTCCTGAACTCGTACACCTGTCCGTTTTCCGGAATCCAGTGGGGTCCGCCCGTCACCAGCGCGCGGAAGGTCGCGGTGGCGGCATCATCGCCCGCGGGTGTCACGTCGATCGGAAACAACTGCGCCTGCAGGCGCTGGTACCGTTTCAGTTGTAGTACGAGCAAGGCGCGCACCTGGTCGTGGTTGAGTGCCCCGTCCTGCCCCACGAATTGCCTGTCGATGTGCTGCATGAACGCGAGCGACTTCCCGTCCTCGACCAGGGCCTCCATGTCCCGGATGCTCGCAATGACCTGCTGTTCGACGGTCAGGGGGCGGTTGCAGGCCGCCGCGAAGACGGTCGCGAGGGCCAGCAGCAGCGGCGCAGCGGCGCGAAGGAACGAAGGGCGGCTCAGTCGCATCCGGCCAGCTGGGATTCCAGCAGGTAGGAAGCGACCACGATCAGGTCGTGTTCAGTCACGATGCCCACGAGCTTGCCGGCTCGGGTCACGGGCAGGCAGGCCACCTGCTTCTCCCGCATGGTGCGAATCGCCTCGACCGTCGGCGTATCCGGGCTGATGGTGAGCGGTTCCCGGTTCATGATCTCGCCGACCGTCACCTTGCTGTCGCTGCTCAGACGGCCCTGGGCCACGAGGCGCAGCAGCATGCGATGCGAAACCAGCCCGACCAGCTGTCCCTCGTCGTCTTCGACCGGCACGTGGCGTACGTGCCGCCAATCCATCAGCGTCGCGGCGAAATCGACGATATCGTCGGGCCTGACGGTGAACAGGTCCTGTGTCATGAACTGCCCGACGGTCCGGTAGCTGTCGCGCCAGTCCTGTTCGATCCGGTAGCTTGCCAGGTCCCACTCGCTAATGGGCCGGCCGCTGGACTGCTGCTCCACCATGCTGGCGACCAGGCAGCGCAGACGCTGATCCTGCGTGCCCGCAGGTCCCATTTGTTCGAGCGACTCCAGCGCCCAGCGCGCCCCGGTGCGCCGCATGGTGACCCGGTCGTGGACCACGCCCAGGTACCGATCGATGTCGTCCTCGTCGATGCCGGCCTCTTGCAGACCCTCTCGCGCCAGCGGCAGCAAGTGCTCGAGAACCAGTTGCTTGGCGGGCATATGCGAATCGTCGAACCAGTTCATCTGTGCGCGGATGCCGTCACGGGCCGCCGCCAGGAAGTTGGACTTCACGTCGCCGAAGGTCAGGTGGGTGCGAACGTCTTCGTATTCGTGGATCATTCCGGCCATCATGCCGAAGAAGAAAGCCGCGTTGGCGATCTCGTCGATCACGGTGGGGCCGGACGGAATCACACGGTTCTCGATACGGAGGTGCGGCACGTTGTCCTTCACGCCGTAGCAGGCCCGGTTCCAGCGGTACACCGTGCCGTTGTGCAGGCACAGGGCATTGAGCTTCGGCATTTCGCCGCGCTCGATCATGCCGATAGGGTCTTCCTCGGTCTCGGTCGTCAGCACCGTGCGGAAACGGGCGATATCCTCCTTGAAAAGCTCGGTGACGGAATCCTCCAGCCAATGGTCGCCAAAGTGGACCCGCGGACGGAGCCCACGCTCCTGGAACGTCTTCGAGCGTGTGTCGATGGAGTATTCAAATACCGCGATCCTCGTTTCGTGCCAGAGGCGCTTGCCCAGCAGAATGGGTGAATTGACCGCGGCGGCGAGCAGCGGCGCGGTAATCAGCTGTGCAATGTTGTAATTTCTTGCGAAGTGCTCGGGACTGACCTGAAAATGCACCTGGAAGCTGGTGTTGCAGGCCTCCAGCATCACGTTGTCGTGCTTCACGGACAACTGGTCGATCCCGTTGATGGTGAACGAAAACTCTTTTCCGCGCAGGGCGCAGATCGCGTCGTTGAGCGCATAGTACCGCGGCGAC
>JASFKQ010000288.1:0-4174 GCA_050118555.1 Lysobacterales bacterium | reverse complement strand
TCCGTCGATGCTCAACACGTAATCGCCCTCGCTGACCCTCGAGCCCACCTCGGTGAGCGGCGAGCGGTACTTCGGCTCGGCGTTGTTGCCGGCGTAGACGTGCGAAACCCGGTAGCGTCCGGACTTTTCATCGGCTTCGAAACGCACGCCGAGCAGGGCGACGGTCGAGCGCGGGCCGGCCTGCAGGTCACCGCCGGCGATATAGGCGTGACCCACGTTGAGCTCGGCGATCATCTCGCCAATCAGCGTATTCAGGTCTTCGCGCGTGGAGACGTCCGCCACCAGGGGCTTGTACTGGTCGTGCAGCGCCTGCCAATCGTAGCCGTGCATGTTGCGCACATAGAAATAGTCGCGGTAGCGGCGCCAGACCTCGTCGAACATGACCTCCCATTCCTCGGCCGGCGCCCGGTATACCACCAGGTTGTCGAGGCTGATCTTGGCCGGCTCTTTCGGCTTTTCGATCTCGACGCGCTGGAACCCTTCCTTGGTTTGCACGATCACGTATTTTTCGTCGCGGGTCGGCACGAGGTCCTGGAAGTCCTCGACGATGTCCGTGGACTCCCGTTTCTCGAAGTCGAAGGCGTGCAGGGTGGGCTTGAGCTTGCCCTCGCGGCCGTAAAAGAACGCGTCGTGGGTCTCGTACAACAAGCGGTCTTTCTGTGGCACGACGACGGCGATATTGTCGGCGTCGATCGGGGCGCGGATCAGCCGGCCGGCCAGGCCATCGGTCTCGATGATGACCTTGACGGCCTCTTCCTTCGCATCCTTCTTGTCCTTGTCCTTTTTGTCGTCCTTGGCCTCATCCTTCTTGGCGTCGCCCACCTCGTCGTTGCGGGGGGCGAACGGATTGCCGGAATCCTTGTTCAGGGCCAGCGCGAAGATGCCGGTGGCGCGGTTGGCCACGTAGTTCCACTCGAATACGCCGATCTGCGGCGCGAACTCGCGGTCGCTGAGGAAATACAGGTGCTTGCCGTCGGCGCCCCAGGCCGGGTGATAGGCGTTTTGGCCGCCGTCGGTGGCATTGATCAGCTGCCCGTCTTTGCGGGACCAGATACGCACGGCCGCGGTGCCGGCATCCGTACGAACGGTGAAGGCCAGCCACTGTGAGTCGGGCGCCCAGGTGTAATCGTCGACTGCCTCGTAGCGGCTGTGGAACACCTCGGTCTTGCGCCCTTGCATGTCGACCACGTACACCGAGCCGGTCTCGTCGTAAAGCGCGATGGCGCTGCTGTCGGGCGCCCAGGTGGGGTGGTAGAGCCGCGCCGGGGCGAGCTCGCCCAGCTGTCTGGCTGCGCCGCCCTGCTGGTCGACGACGTACAGCTGCTCCTCCCCGGAGCGGTCGCTGATGAAGGCGACCTGCTTGCCGTCCGGCGACCAGGCGGCCTGCCGGTCGTGCGCGTCGCCACGCTGGGTCAGGTTGCGGGTGATGCCATGTTCCACCGGTACGGTGAACACGTCGCCGCGCGCGGTGACCAGCAGGCGTTCGCCACCCGGTGAAACCCCGAAGTCTTCCACCTGGGATTTCACTTCGATGCGGCGCGCGATCCGGCGCACCTGGTCATCGGGCACGTGCACGGTCAGCAGCCGGGTCGAGTCGGTGGTCGCGTCGTACAGGCCGATCTGGCCCTGCACCTCGTACACGATCCGCGAGACGCCATCGCCACTGGCCCATTTGATGTCCCACGTGTCGTCGTGGGTAATGGCGCGCCAGGAGCCGTCGTCCTTCAGTTCGTAAAGGTTCAGCGTGCCGTCCCGGTCGGAGACGAAGTACATGCCGGACTCTAGCCACACCGGGTCGCGCTCGGTGCGGATGTTGTCCGTAAGCTGGCGGGCGGTGTCGTTCTCGAGGTCGAACACGTAGAGGTTTTGCGCCCAGCCGCCCTGGTAACGCTTCCAGGTGCGGAAGTCGCGGAACAGCGGCGAGTAGAAAATCGACTTGCCGTCCGGCGAGAAGTCGCCGGAGCCGGCGCGCGGCATCGGCAGCGCCTGCGGCAGCCCGCCGTCGATCGCAACCCGGAACAGGCGTGGATCGATGGCCGAGAAGCGATTGGACCGGAACAGCACGTACTTGCCGTCCGGCGTCCAGCCGTAGACCTGGTTGTCGGTGCCCCAGCGCGCGGGCAGCGGCCCCGCGGTGGGATACCAGGTCAGCTGGCGCGGCGCCCCGCCGTCGACATCGATGACGTATATCTGTTCGTCGCCGCGGTACTGGCCGGTGAAGGCGATGTGCTTGCCGTCCGGCGAAAATTTTGGATAAAGCTCGAGGCCGGGATGCGACGTGAGGCGGCGTGCCGGTTCGCTGTCGTCGAGCGGCGCCAGCCAGATGTCGCCCGAGTAGCTGAACGTGACGCGGTCCCCGCTGATGTCCGGGTAGCGCAGCATACGGGTGCCGTCGGCCAGGAGGTCGGTGGTAGAAAAGGTTGCACTCAATGCGACCAGCATGAGCGCCGAGAGAAGTCGTGACATGATCAGGTACCCCGATTTCGGAAGTTGTTACGTTGGAGGGTCAACGTCCTAGGATACCGCGTTGGGGGGTTCGCAGGGAACCTGCGGGGCGAAGCCTGCTGTAGGACCGAGCCTTGCTCGGGATCGGGTGCGGTGGCCGGTTAAACCAATCGCGGCCAAGGGCCGCTCCTACGGGGGGCGGGGCGAAGCCTGCTGTAGGACCGAGCCTTGCTCGGGATCGGGTGCGATGGCCGGTTAGACCAATCGCGGCCAAGGGCCGCTCCTACGGGGGGCGGGGCGAAGCCTGCTGTAGGACCGAGCCTTGCTCGGGATGGGATGCGGTGGCCGGTTAAACCAATCGCGGCCAAGGGCCGCTCCTACGGCGAATTGCGCTTCAAACGGAAAATTCCTCCCCCAGCCTCGGCCGCTCGACCGGGATGTTGCCCAGCCGGCTGGCGAAATGCTCCATCGAGTCCTCTTCGCCGTGCACCAGGAAGGTCTTTTCGGGTTGCCGCGCCTGCCCGTGCCAGGTGAGCAGTTCGTCCCGGTCCGCGTGCGCCGAAAAGCCGCTGATGCTGGAAATGCCGGCTCGCACGTGGATCTTTTCGCCGAAGATTTTCACCTCGTCGGCGCCGTCGACCAGCCGCCGGGCGAGCGTGCCCCGGGCGGCGAAGCCCACGAACACCACGCTGGATTCCTCGCGCCACAGGTTGTGCCGTAAATGGTGACGGACGCGGCCGCCCGTGCACATGCCGGAGCCGGCCAGGATCACGGCCCCGCTGGAAATCCGGTTGAGGGCGATAGAATCGGCGGTTTCGCGCACGAAGTGCAGGCCGGGAAGGTCGAACGGGTCCCGGCCCTCGCGGAACAGCTCCGCCGTGTCTTCGTCGTAGCACTCCGGGTGCTTTTCAAAAATCCGGGTTGCGGAAATGGCCATCGGCGAGTCCAGGAAAACCTGCATCGTGGGCGGCAGAATTCCGTTCGCAACGCCCTCGCGCAGGTACCAGAGCAATTCCTGTGCCCGTTCCAACGCGAACGTCGGCACGATGACGTTGCCACCGCGGCCGAAGGCGGCATTGAGTGCCTCGTACAGTTGCCGGACCGAAGGATCGAGCTTCTCGTGAAGGCGGTCGCCGTAGGTGGTTTCCATCACCACGAAGTCGGCATCGGGCCGCTGCACCGGGCTGCGCAGGAACGGCCGTTCCGCGTTGCCGAGGTCGCCGGAATACAGGATCGAGCGCGTCCCTCCGTCTTCCTCGAGTTCCAGCAGGACGCAGGCGGAGCCCAGGATGTGGCCTGCGTCGATGAACGTCACCCGTATGCCGGGCGCCAGGTCCAGTGGCTTGCCGTAATGGGCGGCGCGGCCGAACCGGCCCATGGCGTTGAGGGCGTCCAGCACCGTGTACAGTGGTTCCTCGGCTTTTCTGTGGCCGTGCCTGTGCTTGTGGCGGGACGCGCGATGCGCTTCTTCTTCCTGCAGGTGGGCCGCATCCAGCATGACCAGGCGGGCAAGTTCGCGGGAAGCCGGCGTGGTCACGATCTCACCTTTGAAACCGCGTTGTTCCAGCAGCGGAATACGCCCGCAGTGGTCCAGGTGCGAATGGGTCAGCAGCAGGTAATCGATGTCTGCGGGCTCGAAACCGAAGTCGTCCGCGTTTTCTTCGCGCAGTTCACGGCCGCCTTGGTACAGGCCGCAGTCGATCAGGATGCGACAGCCGTGACTTTCCAC
>JASFKQ010000287.1:0-4179 GCA_050118555.1 Lysobacterales bacterium | reverse complement strand
ATGGAGGAGCTTGGCTGGACTCCCGAAGAAATAGCCGGGTGTCCGTGGGGTAATTTCTGTGTGCTCAATCCCGATTATTCTGTGCCGGACGGCACCCGGCCACAAGCCTTTGAGCCTGAGTCGGTTGACAGCTACGAAGTGGGGGTGAAGGGGAGTCTGTTCGACAATCGGGTAGGCTACGACGTGAATGCCTTCTACTACAAGTATAAGGACATGCAGCTTAAGTACTGGGATACAGATTTGTTTAATGTGGTCGTGGACAATGTCGGGCGCGTGAAAGGTAAAGGCCTCGAAGCGACGCTGTCTGCAGCAGTGAACGACTATTTCAGTGTCCGGCTCGCTGGGTCCTGGATTGATACAGATGTACGGGACGTGCCGTTGCAAATCTGCGACTGCGAAGGAAACACGTTGTCTCAACAACCGAAGCTGATTCTGTCAGGGTACGCGATGTTCAACTACCCGGTCGACTTTGGTGAATTTCAGATCAACGCCGACTTCCGGTATCAGGACAAAATCTACGGCGCACTCTCGAACCAGCCATACAATCAATGGGATGCGTTCACAGAGGTCTCCGCTCGCATGGGCTTCAAATTCAATAATGGTTGGGGCGTTTGGGCCTACGGGAATAACTTGCTCGACGAACTCTACTACGGGGGAGGTACTGACAGCGGTTACCCCTTCCCGCAGTTGGTATTTGGCACTTCACGCCCGAGGTCCTTTGGGGTGATCGTAAGGTACGAATACAGTGATTGAACTCAAGCTCAGAGAGGGGCACCAGCTAGGGTGCCCGCGCCGCCTCTGGACCTACGCTCCGTAATATTTCGTCACGGGTTGCACCTTTAGATCATTTTCGGGTTGTTGGAATCAAAACGTGAAGGCTTCTCTTTCCATTTTGGGCGCGTTCAGTCTTGCTTTGGTCATCGCTTCCTGTGATCCAAAGCCTGAGGCGGATCTCGTCTTCATGAACGGCACGATTTACACGCTGGACGAATCAAATCCGCAGCCCGAAATGGTTGCGGCCCAGGGCGACAAAATCGTATATGTCGGAGACAAACGAAATGGCGCTTCCTGGATCGGAGAACATACCCGGCTGATAGACCTACACGGCAAAACAATGACGCCGGGCTTCATTGAAGGGCACGGCCATTTCGTGGAAATGGGGCAGGCAAAAAGGCAGCTGGATCTGAGTTCTGCCAAGAGCTATGCCGAGGTGGTTGCACTCGTTGCGGATGCCGTCAAGAACACTCGACCAGGGAAGTGGATCGTTGGATATGGGTGGCACCAAAACAACTGGGACGAACGTCCCGTCCCTGAGGTGCAAGGGTTTCCAACCCACAGTGCCTTGTCGGCCGTGTCACCCGAAAATCCTGTCTTCCTTCGCCATACCACGGGACATGCGGCTCTTGTCAATCTGCGGGCAATGGAGAAGGCGGGAATTTCAGCCGGCCTCGAATTTGGACCTGGTGGCGAGGTCATTAAGGATGAACGGGGAGAACCGACGGGCGTTCTGACTGAAAACGCGACTGCGCTTGCAAAGGCAGTCTTGCCGCAACCCGACGAGGAATCTCTGAGCGAGGCTGTTGAAGCCGCAACGGACGAGTGTCTCAGGAACGGCATTACGACGTTTCAGTATGCGGGTGCGGACAAAGAGCAATCCGACATACTTTTCAGGTTTCTGGATGAAGGCAAGCTCAGAATTCGTCTCTATCTGATGCTTCGGCCTAAAACGAGTGACGACCCATTCCTCCGGGAATGGTACGCGCGTGGTCCGGCGGTCGGCCTGGGAAACAACTTCTTGACTGTTCGCAGCATAAAGCTTTTTGCAGATGGCGCGATCGGGTCGAGAGGTGCGTGGCTTTTGGAAGAGTACTCGGATCGCCCCGGGCACTTTGGCAATGAGACGATGCCGATGGAGGAGGTGTATCAAATCGCCACTGACGCTCTGAACCACGGTTTCCAGGTAGCCACTCACGCCATTGGCGACCGGGCCAATCGGGAAGTTCTGGACATGTATGAAAAAGCATTCAGGGAGAATCCCGAAGAGGCAAAAGATGCCCGATTTCGTATCGAGCATGCTCAGCACCTGGATGAGCAGGATATTCCCCGCTTTGGGGAGTTGGGTGTAATCGCCTCAATGCAGGGAAACTTCATGCCTTATGTGCGCCCCTGGGCGGTTGATCGCCTTGGCATTGAGCGAATCCGCGAAGGCACATTTGCCACGCGGAAGCTCATTGAATCCGGCGCTGTGATAGTCAACGGCAGTGACGTTCCCGTCGTAGGTATCAACCCAATCGTTTCGTTCTATGGATCAGTGACTCGCCAGACCCTGGATGGACAACCGCCAGGTGGATATGAACCGGACCAGAAGATGACACGTATGGAAGCATTGCGGTCCTATACCATTGACGCAGCATTCGCAGGGTTCGAAGAAGACCTCAAGGGTTCGATCGAAGTTGGGAAACTTGCGGACTTTACCGTGTTCTCGCAGGACCTCCTTCAGGTCCCGGATGATGAATTGCTGAACACCCGCGTGGAGTACACAATTGTCGGCGGCAAGGTGCTCTTCCAGAATCAGAATTAGTACTTTTAATTTCTTGACCTAAACGTATTGCAGTGGAGAGTGCATGAGGCACCTGGAGCGGCACAAGGCCGCGGCAAGTAGTTACGTCGACTCGAATGACGAGAGCCTGCTGGCGATCAGTCATGCCATTCATTCCAATCCAGAACTCGGACTTCAGGAACATCGCGCATGTGAGCTTCTTGTGTCGACGCTTCGAGATTCCGGGTTCGAAGTCCAGACGCCTGTCGCCGGGCTGGAAACAGCTTTCGTTGCGGAATACGAAAGCGGTAGACCTGGGCCTAGAGTTGGTTTTGTTGCCGAATACGACTGTGTCCCAGGGCTCGGTCATGCCTGTGGCCATAACATCATTGCTGCCTCTGCAGTAGGTGCGGCTCTTGCACTACAGTCGGTATTGCATGAGACCGGTGGTTCGATAAAGGTCTTTGGTACGCCCGACGAAGAAGCGGTGTCCCCGGAATCAAGGGGCGGTAAGGTAATAATGGCGGAATCCGGAGTGTTTGACGAAGTCGATGTGGTTCTCATGACCCATCCGCACTCTGGTGACAATGTTGTTTGGGACTACACATTTCCTCTCAAGGACTTCAATGTCACCTTTATCGGAAAGCCGGCACACTATACGTTGCCACATGAAGGTGTAAACGCTCTCGAGTGCCTGCTGTCGTTTCTGAACGCGGTAAAGGCAATGCAGAGCAATTGGCGTTCCGGAGTGATGTTTGCTTTTACGATAGTCGACGGGGGAGGCGCCAGTCCGATCGTCATTCCTGAGAAAGCAACCGCACACGTAGCCATGAAGGCATTTGACGCAGGCTACCTGGAAGAGGTGTTCTCGAAAGTCGAGCAATGTGTCTCCAATGTAGCAGATACGATGGGTGCGAAAGCAGTGGTCAATATCAATAGCGAGTATAAGAACACCATTCCGAACCTGGCCCTCGTATCTCTCGTAGAAGAAAATTTGCGCTTGTTGGGCCTCCCGACGAGAAGTGCAGCCGACAGCCAAAGGGCTCTCGCAGGTCTTGCCTACCCAGGTCCCTCAACGGACTTCGCGGATGTTAGCTGGGTGGTTCCTGGCGTTCACTGGTGGAGTTCTGTTGGCGACAAACCATTCGCGCTGCATACTCCCGAATTTGCCAGGGCAGCTGGTTCGGCTGAGGGCGACCAAACGGTGCTCATGGCGTCGCGGGCCATGGCAATGACCGGAGTTGACTTATTGACGACCGTGGGGTGTGTCGAGAGAATCATCGAAGAATTTCGAAGCTACAAGAAGTGCGGGTTCAGAAACGTGCCCGGCATACCGCCTGACTTTAAGCCGGTTCCTGGCGATCACTAGCAACATGGGCAACGATCAGAGCGGGAAATCGAAAATTCCCGTCCCGCACACGTACGTATTGCTCCTGGGAATCATGTTGATGGCGGCTCTGGCTACCTGGCTGATCCCGTCCGGTGAGTTCGATCGTGTTGCCGAGGGTGGCAGACAGATTATCCGTCCGGACTCTTACCGCGCAGTCGCCCCAAACCCCGCGGGTCTTTTTGATCTGGCTACCGCCTTTCCGAAGGCGATGATTGAGGTAGCTGGTATCATTTTTTACATTTTCATCATC
>JASFKQ010000286.1:0-4179 GCA_050118555.1 Lysobacterales bacterium | reverse complement strand
GTGGTATGGCAGCTGCTCGTCGATGTGCGAGTAGATGGCCTGGTGGTCGCCCGCATACGCCGGGACCTGCCCTGGATCGTAGGCCTTGTCGGTCGAAATCTCGAATACCGGTCGCTCCTGGCCGTACGCCAGTAGCGAGAATACGCAGCCTACGGCCAGCAGGAATGTTCGGGTCTGGGGGTTCAGCATGCGCTCCTCCTTGGACTCAGTCTCCCTTGTATCCGGGACCGCGCACCACGCGCCCCGGCGTCGCTCCGGTGTGCCCACCATCATCCAGCACCTGTACGCCGTTTACGAATACGTCGTTTACGCCGACGGCAAGCTGGTGTGGATTCTCGAAGGTGGCCCGATCGGCGATCGTGTTCGGGTCGAACACCACCACGTCGGCGTAGTAACCGGGCAACAGCCGGCCGCGGTCGCCGAGCTTCAGGTTTTCGGCCGGCAAAGCGCTCAGCCGCCGCACCGCTTCCTGCAGGGAAATCAGTTTCTCCTCGCGGACATAGTGCCCGAGCAGCCTGGCGAAATTGCCGTATGCCCGTGGATGGGTCGCCTGCTCCAGGACCTCGCCCTCGGGCGCGATCGCCTCGGCGTCGGAGCCGAAACTCACCCAGGGCAGAGCGATCTCCTTCCGGACGTTCTCTTCATTCATCAGGAAGTACATGGCTGAAACGGCGCCGTCCGACTCAAGCACCATGTCGACCACCGTTTCCTCCGGGTCAGTGCCCCGCTCACGGGCGATGTCGGCAACAGTGCGGCCACTCCAGGATTTGAGCTCGTCCTTCTCCACGCCCATGATCATCACGCCGTCCGGGCCCGCTCCGTAATAAAGGTTTTCCCAGTCGTCGGCGTCCTTGCGCATTTCCGCCACGATACGTTCCCTGGTCTCGGGATCGCGCAAACGCTCCAGCAGGGCTTGGGTGCCGCCATCGCTGGCCCAGGGCGGAAACGAGGCCGCCAGCCCGGTCCCCCCCGCTATATAGGTGTACATATCCGCGGTGATCCGCAGGCCCTCCGCGCGGGCCTTCTCGATGATATCGATAACCGCCGGCAACTTGTCCCAGTTCTGCCGTCCGGCCAGTTTCAGGTGATAGACCTCGGCGCCGACACCACCCTCCCGGGCGATCCGGATGAGTTCATGCAGCGAATCCTCGATCCGGTTGCCTTCGCTGCGCATGTGGGAGATGTACATGCCTCCGTACTCACCGACGACTTTCGCCAGTTCGACGAGCTCTTCGGTGGACGCGAAAAAGGCCGGTGGATAGATCAGCGAACTGCCCAGCCCCATCGCCCCCTCCTCCATGGCCTGGCGCACCAGCGCCTTCATGTTCTGCATTTCTTCAGCGGTCGGAGGGCGATTCTCGAATCCGATCTCGTGGATGCGCAGGGTGGTGGCCCCTACAAAAGAGGCGATGTTGGGCGAGACGCCGCGATCGGCCATGTAGTCCAGGTATTCGCCCAGCGTTGTCCATTCGACCTTCCCGGGATCCTCCCCCAGCACGTCACGGAGCATCGCCCGCCCCTGCTCCCCCTTCGGCAGCGGCCCCATGGACCAGCCCTCGCCAAATACCTCCAGCGTCACGCCCTGCTTGATGTCGCTGAGGCCCCGGCCGTCCTTCTGCAGACTCGTCACCGCCCAGCTCAGCATGTTGATGAATCCCGGCGATACCGCCTGGCCGCTGGCGTCGACGACGCGTTCCGCCGTGTCACCCCCCAGGTCGCCGATGGCCGCGATGCGGTCACCGACGATGGCGACGTCGCCGCGCACACCGGGTTCACCGCTGCCGTCGTAAACCGTTCCGCCCCGGATCAGCACGTCGTAGTGCGCCGCGCTGGCCGTGAGTGGAAATAGGGTCAGAAGTGCATTGAGGATCAGGCTCTTGATGGTGTTTTTCATGGTTTCCTGTGGTGTATCCAGTGTGTCGCGTTGCTATCGGGTCGTGTCCGGTTCCGCGGCCTCACGCCAGCGGATCGCGGTCGGGTCCGGCAACCGCGTTCGTTTCAGTGCGTGGTGCCTGCCGCCTCTGCGAGTTCGGCCAGGCTGTGGAACAAAAAATCCGCTTCTGGTCGATCGGCGATCTCGGCCGTCGCGCCCCAACCACCGCCTTTCGACAGACCGTGGCGATCGATCCAGGCGCAGGACAGTCCGTGGGCCCGGGCGGGGGCTATGTCGTGCCGCAGGCTCTGAGCCGTGTGCAGGATGCGGTCCGCCGCGAGCCCGAATTCCCCCATGACGTGCGCCACGAGGTAATCGAAATTCGCGGGATCCGGCTTCCACGAACCGATCTCCTCTGCCGTGTACACCGCGTCGAAGCTCACGCCCAGCTTGCGGTTGCTGCCGGTGAAGCTCCCACGGTCCACGTTGGAGAGGATAACCAGGCGATAACGCTCCTTCAGCGCGCGCAGTGCATCTGCCGTGTCGGGAAAGGCCGGCCAGCCGGGCACCGAAGCTCCGAAAGCGTCATCGAGTTCCGCCGTTGTTTCGAGGCCGAAATCCCCTGCAATCCCACCGTGAACGCGTCCCAGTAAATCGGGGTACGGAAGCCCCGGAAATTCGGCCTGAAGCCGACTTTCCCAAGCGGCGAAGCGTCCCAATGCTTCACCGCGATGCACTACTGCTGTCCCGTTATACATCAACATTGGCTGCAATGCGTCCCAGATCCCGGTTTCCCAGTCGATCAGGGTCCCGTAGCAGTCAAACGTGAGCACGTCAAAGTCCTGGATGAGCCCTGGCATGGCGCCGATTCCGCTCCCTTCAGGTGAGTCCGAACCAGACGGCACGATATCATACCCGGGAACTTTCCGGCACGGGATCACCCCATGGACATCGCCCCTTTCGAAACCGAACACTTCTTCGCCAGGCACGAGTTCAGCACAGACTGGCAACTCTGCAATTCCGACTGCGAGACGGTCTCGATCGCCGAGCTGTTGGAGATGGCCGGCGATTCACTCGAAGGCCTTGGCCGTGAACGACTGGGGTACACACAAACGGCCGGGGAACCCGCGCTGCGCAAGGCCATCGCGGACATTTACGAGCAGGTGAGTCCGGAGAGTGTCCTGGTTCTGGGAAGTCCGGTCGAGGGAATTTACCTGGCCGCCCGTGCCCTGCTGAAGCCGGGGGACGAAGTGGTAGTAACGGTGCCCGCATACGATGCGCTCGTCAACCTGTGCGAACACGTCGCGGGACCGGAGGGCGTTCGTCGCTGGCGTTTCCGGAACTCGGGCGCCCGCTGGGTGCTGGACCTCGACGAGCTCCGCGAACTCCTGACGCCGAAAACCCGGCTGCTCGTGGTCAACTTTCCGCACAACCCGACCGGTTTCTGCCCGTCGCGCGAGTGGCAGGATCAACTCGCCCTGCTGGCGGAGGAACACGGGCTCTGGGTGTTCTGCGACGAGATGTACTCTGGCCTGGTGCATTCAGGGACGCCGCCCGTCCCTTCCCTGGCCGATGTTTGCGGCCGTGCCGTCATTCTTTCCGGGCTCTCGAAAACCCATGGCCTGCCGGGCCTGCGGTGCGGCTGGCTTATCGTTAACGACCCGGCATTGTGGGACCGTCTGCACAACTGGAAGCACTACACGAGCATCTGTTCGCCCGTGCCGTCCGTCTACCTGTCGCTGGCCGCGCTGCGCGCCCGCGACACATTGTGCGCCCGCAACATCGCCCGCATCGAACGCAACCTCGCACTGGCGGACCGTTTCTTCGAACACTGGCGGGGCCTTTTCGATTGGCGGCGGCCGATGGCCGGTTCGACAGCCCTGGTGGGATTCGACATACCTTCGGTCAGTGCGCTGTCGGAGCGTTTGGCCCGGGAACAGAACATCCTGATCCAGTCCGCCGCCATGCTGGGGGGCAGCGATCGGGAGATGCGACTCGGCTTCGGCAGGGACAGTTTCCAGGAAGCGTTGGGGCGATTCGACAGCTGGCTGCGCCGGAACGAGGGGCGAAACTAGTCGAATTGCGTGAAATCCGGCTCCCGCTTTTCCAGGAAAGCCTTCAAAGCCTCGCGTGCCTCGGGTGACTGCAGCGCCTCGAAGAACTTCAGCGATTCCTCGTGAATTCGGGTTTCCAGCGGCTCGGACGGACGCCGCATCAAGCGCTTGGTGGCCCGCAGCGCGCTGCGGGGTTTGGCTGCGAGAGCCCGGGCAGCCGCGGTCGCTTCTCCCAGCAGGGAAGCTTCGGAA
>JASFKQ010000285.1:0-4204 GCA_050118555.1 Lysobacterales bacterium | reverse complement strand
GAGCGAACAGTAGGCGTCGTCCAGTAACCCGATCGCGCCCAGTTCATCGGGAATCACGTCATCCCCCTCGACCCAGTAGGAAGTGACCATCTCGATGATGCGCTGCATTTCGTCTTCCAGGCCGACTGTTCCGGCGGCCGTCCAGGCGACCTTGAGCATGTAGGGCACCTGCTCGATATAGGCGATCACGAAACGGGCCGCGTCGCGCAGGTCCCGGTCGCCGGCTTGCGCTCCTCGCCGTTCCGCCACGGCGCCCAACAGGTCGATCAGTTCCAGATCGTCGACCGCGTCGGCGCAATGCTCGGAAATCAGGGATTCTATGAGCGAAGTATCCAACATGGTCCCGGCTGCTGGAAGGAGCGGCCATTCTACCAACACGGCGCTCGCCAGAAAAAGGGCGCGGGGACGCGGCTCCGGGGCGTGGGGCGGGTTGGTCTGTGCTAGTATTCGCGCCTCCTGACCGTTTTTTTAGGAGCCTTGCCGTTTGCTGCTCCTGTCTCTGTTGACGCTGTTTGCCGGGCCGCTGTTGTTCCAATGGATCAGCAGCGCGCACCCGCTCGCGCGCACTTTGGAACGGGGCGTCGTGGCGGTGCTTATCGTGCTGGTGGTGCTGTTGCTGATTCCGGATATCGTGGAGCCGCTCGGCTGGGTCGCACCGCTGCTGGTCCTGCTCGGTTACCTGTTGCCCGGAGTGCTGGAACGCATGGTCAAACGCGCGGCCGAGACCATGCACCTGCTGACCCTTTATGTCGCCCTCGGCGGTTTGCTGGTGCACGCGCTGCTGGACGGCGCCGGACTGGCCGGCAGCGAGTTGCAGGCCGGTGAAACGCTGGCCGTCGCCATCGTGCTGCATCGCTTCGGCATGGGGCTGGTGTTATGGCTGATCATTCAACCGGCATTCGGCGGCCGGGCCGCCTGGCTGACGCTGGTGGCCCTGGCGGTCGCGACCGTGATCGGCTTCGAGTTTTCCGAACGGCTGCTGCCGCTGGCGGGCGGATCGGTGGTGGACGTGATCGAGGCCCTGATTGTCGGCACGATCATCCACAGCCTGGTTTACCGGGGTCACGTGCACAGCGGGCACGCCCATGGGACCGGGGACCAGGGACGGGAGTAGCCCTCAGTACAGAATGATGCTCGCCATCAACAGGGTGAGCAGGGCGGCGGCCCAGGCGAGTTCGCGCCATTCGTTCCGGTCATGCGTACGGGTTTGTTCGTTCATTCCAACTGCTCCGCGTGGGTCGGGGAAGTCGGGGGCAATTCCTTGCCCCCCGAACGCACACGTGGTAGGAGAGAAGACCGTGTACGCTCGAGGCACATTATCGGGAAGTGGTCGCGGGCGGACTTGTCCTCTCCGGACAGCTTATTGACCCATGCGGTACCAGAGGACGCCGGCCGCGTCTTTTTCGGCGAAGGCCTCCCCCCCATCCACCAGGTAACGAAGGTGGGCGATGGCTTCGCCGGTCGCCATGATCAGGTTTTCACGGGTGATACGTGACTTGAAAAGAGCCGGAAACACGTCGATGGCCCGGCGGCGCTCGCGACACAGCCGCCTGAGGGCCTCCAGGCCCCGTTCGTGCTCGTCGACGAGTTCACCGAGCCGTTTGTGCGCCCCGAAAAAAGGCCGCCCGTGGGCGGGCAGCACCAGGACGTCCTCGGGCAGGATCGCCTGCAGTTTGCGCAATGATTCGAACCAGCATTTCAACGGATTTGCCAGGGTGTTGGTCGGATAAACACTGACGTTCGGTGAGATCGTGGGCAGGATCTGATCGCCGGAGATCAAAATGCCGAGCTCGCGGCACCATAGGCAGGCATGTTCCGGCGAGTGGCCCCTGCCGACCAGGACTTCCCAGTCGCGGCCGCCGATTTCCAGGTGCTGAGAGTCCTCGAGCGTTCGGAACGTGGGTGGCAAGGTTGACACCAACCGGGCGAATACACCGAAGCGTTGCCGGTACCGTTCGAGATCTGCCGGATCGTACCCGGCAGATGCATAGAAGCGGACGTTGCGCTCCGGGACCGGCTGTGCCATCTCGGTGACGAGCCTTCGGCAAAGTCCGTATTCATCGCGCGCCATCCACAGCTCGACCCCGAACCGTTCGCTCAGCCAGCCCGCACAACCGACGTGGTCCGGGTGCAGGTGCGTGACCAGCACCCGGGTCAGGGGGAGCCCATCGAGGAAGCGGTCGAATACCGAGCGCCAGACCTCGCGGCTCGTGTCGCTGAAAATGCCGGTGTCCACCAGGGCCCAGCCGTCTTCCTCGCTGATCAGCCAGACGTTGATGTGGTCCAGCGACATGGGCAGGGGCAGCCGCAACCAGAGCAGGCCGGGGGCGACCTCCATGACTTCGCCGATTTCAGGCTTCGAATCCAGGGCGTAGCGGATCGAAGCGCGGGCCCGCGCCATCCGTTCAGCGGTTCTTGCGGGTGAGGGTCTTTTTCACGCGCTGCACGTGCTCCTCGTCGAAGTCAGACATGATGCGGTTCAGCACGCGGCTGATCCGGGTCTGGATCCGAATCATCTCCACCCTGGGCCAGGTGGATCGTTCACCCTCGCGGACGAGGTCGCGGATTTCCCGTTCCGAGAGGAAAGATAGCACCTTGAACGGGTTGAAGTAGCGGTTCGTGGGAAGGATGTTGATGTCGCCGATATAGTCCTGGTTGATCACCGACATGGCGATGCTGGTCATCCGGTTCAGAGAAGGGCTCAGGGCCAACGGGCGTTCGATCGTCGTCGCCCCCGCCTGCAGCCACGCACGCGCGGACTTGACGCTGGCGTCCTTGATCAGGGACAGGGCGTCGGTCTTGCGCTTGCTGTCGGTGACGAACGGGATCACGTGCGGGTTGGTCTGGCTGACGATGTAGTGGTTGACGCCGTACAGCCGCGCCAGGCGCTTGGCGGGCAGATCGTCGCTTACGGATCCGTCAACCCAGCGGCGTGCCGGCAGATAGGCCTGTTTCTCGCCGAGATGGTTCTTTGCCGCCAGCGTCACGGGCGGATAGACGCCCGGCACGGCGCCGGAGGCCAGGATGGCTTCGCGGATGAACACGTTGGGCGAGGTGAACGCGTTCAGCAAGCGGGACTTCTGGTGCGTCTCCGCGGGCGCCACCGAGATGTTCAGGTGCCGGCCCGTCTTTTCGAACGCTTCCTGGAAGGTCAGGTCGGGAACCAGGGCCTCCAGGACTTTCTGGATCTCATCGATCTGCATGACGCCCGGGCGTAACGAGGACTTGCGCCGGAACGCGCTGGTCGCCTCCAGCGCATTTTCGACCAGGAAATCGGGGTCGAGGAGCGAGCCCAGTTCGTCCTCGCTGTGCGTGCTGACCAGGCTGCCGACGAACGAACCGCCACTGGAGCCGGAAAGGACGTCGGGCAGCAGGCCCTGTTCCAGCAGGGTCTTCACCACTCCGATGTGGAAATAGAGCAGGGACCCGGAACCGCTCATCATGAACGCGGAGCGGCCGAAACAGTGGTCCGCGCGGCGAAAGAAGTCGAGCTTTTCCTCGAAACTGATTTCATCCACGTCCGGGCCGGCCAGGTGCTCCAGCGCCGAGACGATCTCTTCCACGTAATCGACCACCAGTTGCTTGGTGCCGAACTTCGTCTTCTCGTACAGGCTGGAACGGCCCATGCCGCCCATGTTGCCGTGGATGCCCTCGTTGAGGTTGAACAGCAGGCCCCGGTTGTCATGTCGCGCCCTGAGGGCTCTGAGGCGGTCGAGGCGTACCCGGATGGCGACGTAGTCGTAGCGACGGGACTGGTCGATGAGTTTCCACCGGTCCATGCCGGTGCGCGCATCGTGCGCGATGGCGGCTTCTTTCCACTCCTCGTAAGTCGTTGCCTGCTGGAGGGCGCGCTGAATCTTGCTCGGGGTCCTGATCATGATTTCCGTGTCATGCGCCCCCGGTGGGTATGAGTAAGCCGCGGGGGAGATTCCGGCCGATGAGTAATCGGGCCGACAAAACCTGGGTGGATACGGACATGGGGGACAATGTTAGGGGAAATTAATATTTATCTCCATGGGAAGTTTGGTTTGCAGGGAATCGGGGCGTCATGTCGGGGGTCGTTGGAGCCCGCTCTGTGGGCGATTGGGTCATGCGGTGGGGGCTTTAGACCTGATCCCGAGCAAGGCTCGGTCCTACGGGGGGTTTCGTTCCGCCCCAACGGCGGGTTTCGATCGGGCACCCGTAGGAGCGACCGTTGGTCGCG
>JASFKQ010000284.1:0-4207 GCA_050118555.1 Lysobacterales bacterium | reverse complement strand
AAGACGCCGAGATTTTCGCCACCGCACTGCGCCAAATGAGAAAAATCGACAAGCGCGACTGGGATACCTACTGGGCCTTCTACCAGACCATTCTCCGCGCCATTCAGCCTCCGGACCTGATGATCTACCTGCGTTGCTCGATGCGAACGTTGCGCAAACGGATTCGCCTGCGTGGCCGTCTCATGGAACAGGATATTCCGCTGGCTTACCTGAAACGGCTCCAGCGCCTGTACGACGAGTGGATCGCGGGATACACCCTGGGCGAGGTGCTGGTCCTGGACTCCGACCGGCTGGACTTCGTCAGTGACCTCGTGGACCGCCAGGACGTGCGTGCCCGCATCGAGTCGTTGCTGCCGGCCGGCCTGACCCGCAACCGGGGCCATTAGGTACGGCTTCCACCCACCAAACGCGTTACAATGCGCCGTCCGCGCCCATTTTGAATCCACGTTCGGAGTACCCCATGTCATTGAGAACCTTCCTCCTGGCCATCGGCGCCGCGACCCTCGCGTTTCCGCTTTGCGCCCGGGCTGAACTTCCCACCATTACCGTTCGGGTAACGCATCCGGGGGTCGACACGGGCACCGTCGAGGTATCCCTGTTCAACTCGGCGGACACCTTCATGAAGAAACCCTTCCTGCAATTTTCCGGCCACCTCGATGAGGACGGCGTGTATACCGCAACCTTCGCCGCGGTGCCGCAGGGCGAATACGCGGTCGTCGTGGTGCACGACGAAAACGACAACGGAACACTGGACAGGGGATTCCTGGGCCTGGGCGGTGAGAGTTACGCGTTTTCGAACGGGGCCAGGCCATGGTTCGGCTGGCCGGACTTCGCCGACGCGGCCTTCGAGGTCGACCAGTCGGTACAGCTGGACATCGCGCTCGACTGAGCAGCACTCTGTCAGCCGGCTGACAACCCGCCGGAAGTGATTCCGCGACAAACGGAAACCCTTCCATAGGGTGGAACCGAAATGACCATGAAATGGCGACCCCGACGACGGTCCCGCCACGCGGCCGCTGAACGCTTTCAGTGTCGACGGGCTGACTCGGGACCGGTTTTGCGGCATGCTGAGCGCATGATGTCCGACCCAGCAACCCCGGCCGGTAGCCCATGAGCGACTATCTGCGTGCCGAAAAACAAGACGGATTGCTGCAGCTCAACCTCAGCGGCGACTGGGTGTTCGAGCGGCTGAACATGCTGCAAGCACTGTTGGACGAAATTGATCCGGCGGGACAGCAGCGAGTGCGCTTCAGCTGCGGCGGCCTGGAGAATTTCGACCTTGCCGGAGCCTGGATCCTCTACGACAAGTCGATGGATTTGGAGGAGCATGGCGTAAAAACCGAGTTCGAAGGCTTCAAGGCCACCCACTTCAGGTTTCTTCAGCACATCATCGACATCGCGGCCCGCAAGGAATACATCCCCGGGTTTTTCGATCCCCAACCCCATCACTACTGGCGTAACGGGATTCGCAAGCTGGGAAAGAACACCATCGATGCCGTCGATTCGGTCGGACTGATTGCCCGTTCGGTCCTCGACGGCATCAAGCGTCCCTCACGGCTGGTCATCGGCGAGACCATAAGGCAGGTACACGCCACCGGCGCGGCAGCCATCCCGATCGTGTCGGTAATCTGCTTCCTGATGGGCGTTGTGCTCGCCTATCAGAGCGCCCAGCAGCTCGAGCAGTTTGGCGCCCACATCTTCATGGTGGACCTGGTGGCCAATTCGATCTTCCGTGAGTTGGGCGTTCTGCTGGCGGCCATCATGGTGGCGGGCCGCTCCGGATCCGCCTTTGCCGCGGCGCTCGGCACCATGAAACTGACCGAAGAAGTCGATGCACTGCGGGTGCTGGGGCTCAACCCGAACCAGATCCTGGTCATACCTCGTGTGCTGGGGCTGGTCATCGCCCTGCCCCTGCTGACCGTGTTTGCGGATGCGGCGGGGCTGCTTGGCGGGGCCTTCATAGGCGCCACGGTGCTGAACATCAACGCTCTGGCCTTCACCGAGCGGCTGGCGCAGACCATTGACGTGAACGATGTCCTGGTCGGGCTGACCAAGGCACCCGTGTTCGCGTTCCTTATCGCAGTTACCGGCACTCTGAGGGGCATGCAGGTTCAAGGTTCAGCCGAGGAACTCGGCCGGCTGACTACCGTCGCGGTCGTGCAATCGATTTTCCTGATCATCGTCGCTGACGCCATTTTCACCGTGGTCTACTCGAGGATCGGATTCTGATGGTCGCGGAAGCCGATCATGTCATATCGATACGCGGGCTGGTGAACCGCTTCGGCAAGCAGGTGGTGCACGACGACCTGAACCTGGACGTCATTCGCGGTGAAGTACTTGGGATCGTGGGCGGTTCGGGTACAGGCAAGTCGGTTTTGCTGCGCAGCATCCTGGGCCTGCACGGCCCGAATGACGGGCGCATCGAAGTACTGGGTGAAACCATTCACTACCAACGCCCAGGCCCCTGCACCCAGTGGGGTGTGCTGTTTCAGGGTGGTGCACTGCTCTCGGGCCTCACGGTGCAGGAGAACGTGGAACTGCCGATCGCGCTGCATTCGAACCTCCCGGTGGAAACGCGGCGGGAACTGGCCGTGCTGAAGATCTTCATGGTGGGGCTGGACCTGACGGCGGCGGCAAAGTACCCCAACGAGTTATCCGGCGGGATGAATAAGCGCGCCTCCCTGGCACGGGCCCTCGCGCTCGAACCCAAGGTGCTGTTTCTGGACGAGCCCACTGCCGGGCTGGATCCGATCTCGGCCACCCAGTTCGACGATCTGATCAAATACCTGCACGCCAATCTGGACCTGACCATCGTCATGGTCACGCACGACGTCGATACTCTGTTCAGCATCTGTGACCGCGTAGGGGTGCTGGTAAACAAAGGCATCATCGTCGATACTCTGGACCGGATCGTCCGCCATCCGGACCCATGGATCCAGGAGTATTTCGGTGATCCGCGGGCCGTTCGGGCGCGCCGGGCAACCAAACAGAGACGCGAAGATTGAGTCATGTTCAAAGGTGACAGGAATTTTGCAGTCGGACTTTTCGTCAGTGTGGCGATCGCCGTGCTGGTCGCCTTCGTCCTCTGGCTCACGGGACGCAGCGGCAACGAGGACCTGACCCGGTATTCGCTGTTGTTCCACCGGGACGTCAGCGGGCTCGCAATGGGTGCGCCCGTGAAATACATGGGCGTCGACATCGGCAGCGTCGTCTCGATGCAACTCGAACGCAACCAGGGCATGCGTGTCCGCGTGGATATTGACGTCCTGTCTTCCACGCCCGTCGACCAGGGAACCTACGCCAGCATCGCGTTGCAGGGGATTACCGGAGTGGCGGTGATCAACCTCGCCAGCGAACCGGGCCGGCACGGGCCACTTGAAACCCTTCCCGGTCAGGATTATCCCGTGATCCCGGTGAAGGACGTCGGCTTGAGCGCCGTCCTGTCCAGCGCACCCGAGATCATGAACAAGCTGGACAGCCTGTTGGCGAAGGCAGGGGCGTTGCTCGGGGAAGACAACCAGCAATCGGTCAACGCGTCGCTGGAAAACGTCAGGGAAATCACCGCCGCGCTGGCCGGCGACAGGGAATCGTTGGCGGCCCTGCCCCGCGACCTGAACGCAACCCTCGCGGAAATCCAGGCGACGGCGGCGGACCTGAGAACGATGCTGGCACAGACGCAGCCGAATCTTCAGGCGACGCTGGTCAATCTGAACCACAGCAGCGAAAACCTGGCGGCTCTGACCGATAGCATCAACGAGATGCTGAGTCGGCACGACGCGGATATAGAACAGTTCATGCGGGACGGGCTCGGGCAGGCGCCGGAACTCGTTCAAGATGCGCGGCAGAGCCTGCGCGAACTGGAGAAGCTGGTGGCAGAACTGCGGCGGGATCCTTCGCAGCTGATCAGCGCCCCCGGCCCAGAAGGAGTGAAGATTGACCCCTGAAAAGAATCGTACCCGGCTGCTGTTCGCACTGCTGCTCGCACCCGCACTGACGGCCGCCTGCAGCGGCATCCTGAGCAGTGGCGAACCCCCGCGGCAAACCTATCTGCTGGAACCCCTCGAAAGTACCGGCGGCACCAGCACCGGAGCGCCGCTTTCCCTTTCGATCAGCAGCATCCCGGGGCTGGACACCGACCGCATCCTCGCCGTCGCTACCGACAACCGCCTGAATCATTATGCGAACGCCCGATGGTCGGACAACCTGC
>JASFKQ010000283.1:0-4259 GCA_050118555.1 Lysobacterales bacterium | reverse complement strand
GGATGACCCCGGACTTCATGTGGTCCGACAGAAAGATATCGTCCTGCGTTTCGCACCGATAGGAAACGATGTCCAGTTCTTCGTCCGGCTCATCCTGGCTGTCGCCCCAGCAATCGAACCAGCCGGCCAGTCCGGCCGGAACCCTGAAGCTGCCCAGCCGGGTCGTGGCGAAACGCCGCGCGAGCAGCTCGCCGGTGATCCGGTCCTGGTTCTCCAACAGCTGGCGCGCGACTTCGCGGTCCAGGTCCTGCCGGTCGGGCAGACGGCTTTCTGCCCCCTTCAGCATGGCGCCGGCGAACCGTACCGGCACCAGGAAGCTGACCTGGTTGCCTGCGGTGGCCACATTCACGCCGACGACGGCGCCGTCCCCGTCGAAGGCCGGGCCACCGCTCATACCTGGATTGATCGAGCCGGTGAAGTGCAGTTTCTCGTAGAGGGACTTCTCCAGCATCCCGTTGTAGGTCCCCTCGACGATGGTCAGGCCGATGTCGTACGGATAACCCATCGACCAGAGCCGGCTGCCGCGCGGCGGCTCCTCGCCTGTCAGGGGCAATGGTTCGGCGAGCTCGACCGGGGCCTGCAACAACGCCAGATCGTGAACCGCGTCGACCGCAATGACGTCCAGTTCCCCCTGGGCCCCGTTTTCGGCGACGAAACGTGCCCGGTACTCACCCGGCGAATTCACCAGCTCCGCGATGACGTGATAGTTGCTCACGATCCAGTCCGGGCGTCCGGCTACGAATCCGGAGCCCGTCCCGGCCTTGCTGCCGGCCGCGTCGTCGATGACCTGTATCTGTACTACGTGGTCCCGCCAGGCCGCGTACATTTCGGGAGTCTCGGCGGCCGCGGCCGGCGCTGACGCGAAAAGGGCCATCAAGAGCAGCGCGATGTAAACGCGCGCGGCGTTCCGGACAACACAACGGCTCACGACTTCTGCTGCTGATCGAGCCAATGGTCGACTTCGTCCTCGAGCACGTCCAGCGGTACGGAACCCAGGGACAACACGAAGTCGTGGAACGCCCGCACGTCGAAATCCGCGCCCAGGCGCTCTTCAGCGCGCGCCCTCAGCTTCAGAATGGTGTACTCACCCAGCTTGTAACTGAGCGCCTGCGCGGGCCAGGAGATGTAGCGGTCGACCTCCGTGGTCACCTCGTGCAGCGAAAGAGCGGTGCGCGAAGCGAGATAGTCGATCGCCTGCTGGCGAGTCCAGCCCATGGCATGAATTCCGGTATCGATCACGAGCCTGCAGGCCCGCCACATCTCGTAGGTCAGGCGGCCAAAGTCCTCGTAGGGCGTTTCGTAGATGTCCATCTCGATGCCCAGCTTCTCGGCGTAGAGCGCCCAGCCCTCTCCGAACGCCGAGATATAGTCGTAACGGCGGAACGGAGGCTGATTCTCCTGTTCCAGGGCCAGGGCGCCCTGGATATGGTGGCCCGGCGCGGCCTCGTGCAGGGTCAGGGCGGGAATCGCGTACAGCGGCCGGCTCTCCAGCGCGTAGGTGTTCACCCAGTAGTAGCCACCATGCCGCGCATCCAGCGGCGCCCCAGAGTAGCGCCCCGCGGTGTAGAACGGGGCGATTTCCGCCGGCACCGGTGCAACGCCATAAGGCTGGCGCGGCAGGTGACCGAACAGCATCGGCAGGCGCCCGTCGATTTTCTTGGCGTAGTAAGAGGCGTAGGCCAGCAACTGTTTCGGTGTAGTGGCATAGAATTGCGGATCCGTCCGAAGGAATTTCAGGAAGTCGGCGAAGCTCCCCTTGAAACCGGTCTGCTCGATGACGTCCGCCATCTCCGCCTGGATCCGCTCCACCTGTTGGAGACCGAGCGCGTGGATCTCCTCCGGTGTCATGTCCACCGTCGCATAGCGCTGAATCTGCGCCCGGTAGAAGGCCTTGCCGTTCGGCAGATCCGACGCGCCCAGGGAGGTGCGGGCGCCCGGAACGTATTCGTTCCTGAAGAAGTCATAGAGACGGCGGTAGGCCGGCACCACGCCTTCCGAGATGGCGCTTTCCGCCAGGGACTTCAGTTCGGCCGCCTGGCCTCCCGCCACGGATTCGGGAATCTCCCGGAACGGCTCGTAAAAGGGGCTGTCCTGGGCACGCTCGACCAACTGCTGCCGTATCGGCTCGTCACGGCCGTCCAGGACCGCGCGCGGCTGGGTCATCCCCCGCTTGAGGCCTTCCCTCATCAGGGCGATGTATTCGTCCATGACGGCCGGCAGTTCCCGCAACCGGGACAGGTAGTCGCGATAGTCCTGCACTGTCCGGAACGTGGTCTCCTCGGGCAGCCGGGTCCAGTTCGTGTAGAAGCCGGAGTCGCTGTTGAAGGGAATGAGGTAGGCCCCGGTCTCGTACTCGGCCAGGAAATCGTCGATCTGGCGCACGAAGATGCGGTAATTGATGCATTCGGAGCGATCGAGCCTGTCACAGGAGATGCTGTCCAGTTCCTTTCGAATGCCTTTCCAGTAGTTGTACCGGCGCACCTGGTCGGCTTCGCTGACGTGCCCCATCCTATCCGCACCGGCGTGGCTGCCCGTCCACGATGCAAACAGCGGGAACTCATGCATGCGAAAGGCCCATTCCTTCTCATACAGTTTCCGGAAACGCTCGCCGTCCCCGGAGGCGGCCGCCGGCAAAGCGCCTGCGGCCAGCGTCAGAGCCAGGAGCACCAGGAACAAGGGACGCAGTCGCAAAAACGGCCTTGGCGCGGGAATGCTTTTCATAGGGTTTGCTCCTCTGGGTTCAGGTGACGACAAAGCCACGCCAGAACGGATCGTCATCGGGGTCCACGGTGATCACGTTGTGCCCGTAGACGCGGGCCCAGCCTTCGATGCTGGGCACGATACCCGCGCACTCGCCCACGCGGACCTCGGCCTCCACGCGGCCCACGAAGCGGCTGCCGATATAGCTCTCATGGGTGAAACGGTCGCCGACCGCGAGCTCGCCCCGCGCCGCCAACTGGGCCATCCGCGCCGAGGTGCCCGTTCCACAGGGCGACCGGTCGATGGCGGAGTCACCGTAGAACACGGCGTTGCGCGCGTCGGAACCGTCGAGGCGGGGCTTACCCGTCCACATCACGTGCCGCATGTGTGACAACCGGTCGTCATCGGGATGGGAAAAGGTGTATCGGGCGTTGATGCGTTCGCGCAGCAGTGGGCTGAGACGGACGATGTCCGCCGCGCTCAGCTCTTCCAGGTCCCGGTACAGGTCCTGCGGCTCGATGATCGCGTAGAAGTTGCCGCCGTAAGCCACGTCAAAACGCAGCGCGCCGCCCAGCTCCGGGCAGTCAACCTCCAGACCGCTGGAATGGAGGAACGCCGGCACGTTGGTCAGCCGCACGCTCCGCACCTTCCGGCCTTCGGTCCGGTAGCTCACCGAAACCTTGCCCGCGGGCGTCTCCAGGTCGAGACGCCCCGGTGTCCGCGGCGTCACCAGGCCGTTTTCAATGGCGATGGTCACGGTGCCGATGGTGCCGTGGCCACACATGGGGAGGCAACCGGAGGTCTCGATGAAGAGTACGCCGATGTCGCAGTCCTCGCGGTGGCTGGGATAGAGGATGCTTCCCGACATCATCGCGTGGCCCCGCGGCTCGTACATCAGCGATGTCCTGATCCAATCGTACTCGGCGATGAAATGCTGCTGCCGATCCAGCATGCTGTCGCCCTCCAGCTCAGGGCCGCCGCTGTACACCAGGCGAACCGGGTTGCCGCAGGTGTGGGCATCGATGCAATGAAAGGTGGCGCTCCGCGGTTTGTTCATGGCATGAGACTCAGAATCGTTCGACCGAAAACGGCCCCGGGTCTACCGATGGTGTTTCGCCCAGCGCCAGCTCACTGATGATACGCCCGGTGGTCGGTCCCTGGGTCAGGCCGTAGTGGCCGTGTCCGAAGGCACACAGGACTCTCGGATGGCTGCGCATCGGGCCGATGACCGGCAGGGAGTCGGGCAGCATGGGCCGCTGGCCCATCCACTCGGTGCGCCCCTCCCCGCCGAGCTCCGGAACCATGCGCCGTCCGTTATCGAGCAGCGCGCGGGCCCGCGCGTAATCGGGCGGCGCGTCCAGCCCGGCGAACTCGGCGGTTCCCGCTACCCGCAGCCCGTCCCGCATTGGCGTCAACACGACGTGCCGTGAATTGGACATCACCGGGTGCCGAAGCGTGACGGTGGGCCGTGCGATCATGACGTGGTAGCCGCGCTTGGCCATCAACGGCACCGACGTGCCCAGTTGCCGCAGCAGGGCATTGCTCCATACGCCGGTAGC
>JASFKQ010000282.1:0-4299 GCA_050118555.1 Lysobacterales bacterium | reverse complement strand
GCCCGGGAACTGCAGTTACCTGTCTCGTAGGACCGGGAATGTGTGGGAACAGGCTTGCCTGCGAAAGGGGGTTGGCTCTGGCAATTCGCACCCAAGGGTGCTCCCACATGCGCCGGAACGAAACCCGCCGTGGGGACGGAACGAAACCCGCCATGGTGCCCGATCGAAACCCGCCATGGGGCGGAACAAAGCCCGCCGTAGGACCGAGCCTTGCTCGGGATAGGCCGCGGTGGCCCCGTGGCCCAATCGCGACCAACGGTCGCTCCTACGGGTGCCGTGGTGAACCCCTACGCCAAACGCCGATACTTGACCCGGTGCGGAACCAGGGCGTCGTCGCCCCGGCGGCGCTTCAGGTCGGCCTCGTACTCGGTGAAATTGCCTTCGAACCACTCCACCTGGCTGTCGCCCTCGAACGCGAGCATGTGGGTCGCGATGCGGTCCAGAAACCAGCGGTCGTGCGAGATGACCAGCACGCAGCCGGGGAATTCCAGCAACGCCTCTTCCAGCGCCCGGAGGGTTTCGACGTCGAGGTCGTTGGTGGGCTCGTCCAGGAGCAGGACGTTGGCGCCCGAGCGCAGCAGCTTGGCCAGGTGCACCCGGTTCCGTTCGCCGCCCGAAAGGTCCTTCACCCGCTTCTGCTGGTCTGCGCCGCGGAAGTTGAAGCGACCCACGTAGGCACGCGACTGGGTCTTGTAGTTGCCGACCTCGATGATTTCCTGGCCGTCGGCGATTTCCTCCCACACGCTGCGGTCGCCATCCAGGCTGTCACGGCTCTGGTCGACGTAGGCCAGCTCCACGGTCGGCCCCACGCGGATCTCGCCGCTGTCGGGCTGTTCCTGGCCCGTCAGCATGCGGAACAGGGTCGACTTGCCGGCGCCGTTGCCGCCGATGATGCCGACGATGGCGCCGGGCGGCACGCTGAAGCTGAGGTCGTCGATCAGCAAACGGTCGCCAAAGCCCTTGCGCAGGTGCTCCACCTCGAGCACCTGGTCGCCCAACCTCGGGCCCGGAGGAATGAAGATTTCGTGGGTTTCATTGCGTTTCTGATGTTCCTGGGCGGTCAGCTCGTCGAAGCGCTGCAGGCGGGCCTTGCTCTTGGCCCGCCGGCCCTTGGGGTTCGAGCGAACCCACTCCAGTTCGGCCTCGATGGAACGCAGGCGGGCCTTCTCGCGGCTCGCCTCCTGTTTCAGGCGCTCGTCCTTCTGCTCCAGCCAGGAGGAGTAGTTGCCTTTCCACGGGATGCCGTAACCGCGGTCCAGTTCGAGGATCCACTCGGCCGCGTTGTCCAGGAAATAGCGGTCATGCGTGATCGCGACCACCGTACCCGGGAATTCGGTGAGGTAATGTTCCAGCCAGGCCACGGATTCGGCGTCGAGGTGGTTGGTCGGCTCGTCCAGCAACAGCATGTCGGGGCCGGACAGCAACAGGCGGCACAGGGCCACCCGACGGCGTTCGCCGCCGGAGAGGTGCGCCACCCGCGCATCCCATTCGGGCAGCCGCAGCGCGTCGGCGGCCACTTCCAGGGTGCGCTCCAGCTCCCAGCCGTTGGCGACCTCGATCGCTTCCTGCAGTTCGGCCTGCTCGGCCAGCAGGGCGGTCATCGTGTCGTCATCCATTGGCTCTGCGAACTTCATGCTGACCTCGTCAAAGCGGGTCAGCAGGTCGCGCACTTCCGAGACACCTTCCTCCACCACTTCGCGCACGGTCATTCCTTCGTCCAGTTCCGGTTCCTGCGGCAGGTAACCGATGCGGATACCCGGCTGCGGCCGCGCTTCGCCATCGAACTCCTTGTCCACGCCGGCCATGATGCGCAGGACGGTGGATTTGCCGGCTCCGTTGAGTCCGAGCAGGCCGATCTTCGCCCCCGGGAAGAACGACAGTGAAATGTCCTTGATGATGGTCCGGTTGGGCGGGACGATCTTGCTCACCCCGATCATCGTGTAAATGTACTGGGCCATGATGGTTTTCCGCGAAATGCTGGTCAGGTTTGCGGGGCGCATTATGCGGGATGCGCCCTCGCGGGTCCAGACGGCATGGGCTGGCGGAAAGACGCTGAAGAGTCAACGAAGAACGGGTCAATAATGCTAGAATTAAAAGCTGTCTTTCACTGCTTGCGCCGAGGCGCCGGGGCCTGACCCGGCCGTTGGCGCTACGCCAATCCAACAGGAATAAGAATGTTTTTACAGACTGACCGGATCCGCGGCTTCGACGACGAACTGGCCGATGCAATCGACGCCGAGCTCACCAGGCAAGAGGACCACGTTGAACTGATCGCCTCCGAGAATTACGCCAGCCCTCGTGTCCTCGAAGCGCAGGGTTCTGTGCTGACCAACAAGTACGCGGAGGGCTACCCCGGCAAGCGCTACTACGGCGGCTGCGAGTTCGTCGACAGGGCGGAAGTGCTGGCCATCGAGCGTGCCTGCGAGCTGTTCGGCGCCGATTACGCCAACGTCCAGCCACACTCCGGGTCGCAGGCAAACGCCGCGGCTTACCACGCGCTGCTCAATCCCGGCGATACGATCCTGGGCATGAGCCTGAATGACGGCGGGCACCTGACGCACGGCAGCCCGGTCAATTTCTCCGGCAAGATTTTTCACGCCGTGCAGTACGGTATCGACACGAACTCCGGGCTGATCGATTACGACATCATCGAAGGCCTGGCGCGGGAGCACCGTCCGAAGCTGCTGATTGGCGGCTTCTCGGCCTACTCGCGCAAGATCGACTGGGCGCGCATGCGGGAGATTGCGGATTCCGTGGACGCCTGGTTCCTGGTCGACATGGCGCACGTGGCCGGCCTGGTGGCAGCCGGACTGTACCCCAACCCCATTCCGCACGCGCACGTGGTGACGTCCACCACCCACAAGACGCTGCGCGGTCCGCGCGGCGGCCTGATCCTCGCCTCGGCGGACGAAAAGCTGCAAAAGGCCCTCAACTCCCTCGTTTTTCCGGGCACGCAGGGCGGTCCGCTGATGCACACCATCGCGGCCAAGGCGGTCGCCTTCAAGGAAGCGCTGCTGCCGGAATTCAAGAGCTATCAGCACGATGTGCTGGAGAACGCACAGACCATGGCCAGTGCGATGATGGAACGGGATTACCGCGTCGTTTCCGGCGGCACCGACAATCACCTGTTCCTGGTCGATCTGATCGGCCGCGAATTCACCGGAAAGGACGCCGAAGAAGCGCTGGGACGGGCCTTCATCACCGTGAACAAGAACTCGGTTCCCGGCGAACCGCGTTCCCCGTTTGTCACCAGTGGGCTGCGCCTGGGCACGCCGGCGGTGACAACCCGTGGCTTCAGCGCGGACGATTGCCGCGAACTCGGCGGCATCATCTGCGATGTGCTCGACGGCATGGGCGATCGTTCCGTGGAGGATCGCGCCCGCGAGGCCGCGCTGGCCTTGTGCCGCAAGCATCCCGTGTACGGTGGGCGGAGCCCCGGTTGACCCATGTGGTGTCCGTTCTGCAGCCATGAAAACACACGGGTCGTCGACTCCCGCCTGACCCGTGACGGCATGCAGATTCGCCGCCGCCGCCAGTGCGAGCGGTGCGGTGCCCGGTTCAACACCTTCGAGTCGCCGGAGATCAAGGCGCCGCGGGTCATCAAGGTCAACGGCTCACGCGAGGCGTTCTCCGAAACCAAGCTGCGGGACGGCATGCTGCGGGCGCTGGAGAAACGCCCGGTCGAAACACGCGACGTCGAGCGGGCCATCCGCTCGCTGCTGCGCGAGATCAGCACCTTCGAGGATTCGGAGATTCCGAGCACGCTGCTGGGCGAATGGGTCATGCGCGAACTCAGCAAGCTGGATCAGGTCGCCTATGTGCGTTTTGCCTCCGTGTACAAGCGGTTCGAGGACGTGCAGGCGTTCCGCGACGTGATCGAGCGGCTCGAGAGCGGAGAAGCGGGGTCCGAGGACAAGCGCCAGATCTCGCTGCTGGAGCCGGACCGGGGCCGGAAGGGCCGGCGTGAGTCGTGAGTTTTTCCGCGTTCGACCATGAATGCATGGCGCGCGCGCTGCGCCTGGCCGCCAGGGGTCTGCATACGACCGATCCGAACCCGCGTGTGGGCTGTGTGATCGCCGCCGGCGATGCGGTCCTGGGACAGGGCTGGCACGAGCAGGCGGGTGGTCCCCACGCCGAGATCAACGCGCTGCGCGACGCGTCCGGCGGCGTCAGCGGGGCGACCGCGTACGTCACGCTGGAACCCTGCGCCCATCATGGCCGCACGCCACCCTGCGCGGAGGCCCTGGTCGAGGCCGGTATCGGCCGCGTGGTATTTGCCGCCGAAGACCCCAACCCGAC
>JASFKQ010000281.1:0-4361 GCA_050118555.1 Lysobacterales bacterium | reverse complement strand
CTCGTTTCGGTGCAGGAAATTGGATCCGACCCCTTTCTTATAAATTGGACCCGACCCCTTCCTTTGCGCGATGCGCCGACTGAGGGTGTGGAGAAGCTGGCTCAGCTCGTTGTTGTCGGGCCGGCGGGCGCGCTGAAGTGTGGGCCGATGGCCGGAGAAGGTGTACGCGCCGTCCAGGTGTACGTCCGAGCCCCGGACACTGGCCAATTCGGGACCTTCTGCGGCGGCTCAAGGATGGTGAACTTAGACCCAACGTCGGAGCGGTAATGAAACTCTGCGAACCGCGCGGAATGACGTTGCGGAGCGGAAGGCGTGAGACTTCCGGCGAATCCATCGTAGTGAGAGAGCGCCTTTGATTGAGCTGAATAGGTAGATATTTGGCTTCCTTTATTGACGAGCGCCCAAGCTCTCTGTAAGGTAGCCAAATGGCTACCTATCAACCGCAACTCGACCGCGTATTCCATGCGCTCTCTGACCCGACCCGGCTCGCTGTGGTCGAGCGACTCGTCGCTGGACCCGCCTCAGTCTCGGAGCTCTGGCATCCGTTTGATATGGCGCGCCCGTCCTTTCTGAAACACCTGCGCGTTCTGGAAGACGCCGGTGTGGTGACATCGAAGAAGAGGGGCCGTGTGAGGACCGTCTCCGTCGAACCCAAAGTTCTCGAGAGAGTTGATGAATGGGCCAGGTGGCACCGCAGCCGCGTTGAGGAGCAACTGGATCGACTTGGTGATTTTCTTGCAAAGGAGAATATCGATGAAAAGTGAAGCGTTGTCCCACGACAGCTTTCTGATCGAGCGTGTCTACCCGAACTGCCGGGACCATGTCTGGTCGGCATGGGCGGATCCGGACAAAAAGCGGGCCTGGTTTGGCGACGGCCTGACCGAGATCGACTTCCGCGAAGGAGGCGTGCAGCGCGGGAGCTTCAAAAATCACATGGGGGATCACAGCAACGAGACGACGTTCTTCGAGATCGCGGACCGCGAGAGAATCGTCTTCGCCTACTCGATGGCCATGAACGGCGTCATTCACTCGGTCTCCCTCGTCACCGTCGTCTTCGAGGACCAGGGCGGAGGAACCCTGCTTCGATACTTCGAGCAGATGTGCATCATCCCGCCAAGCGACGGCATCGACGGTCGTCGACATGGCTGGCAGGCACTGCTCGACAGCCTCGAACGATTCCTGACAAACGATCCCCGTACCAGAGAGGCCGGATGAGCGAAGGACCGACCGGCAGACAGAGCCCGACTCGTATGTAACGGAAATAAAAATGGGGTCGGATCCAATTTATCTTTGGCCCAAATTGGATCCGACCCCTTTCCTGTTATCCACTGACATTTCATGCCAGTTGCGTTCCGTTTTACTTGCGATTCCCTTTATCATAATCCGAACAGGAGTGGGCGCGCCGAAATGCACCGAACGATTTGGATTGAACCGGGGGTTGGCACCCACTACGCTATTGTTATCGGTCCCAACGGAGTCTCGCCATGACCTCTATTCTGGTCGCAACGGATCTGACGCCACGATCCGATCGAGCCGTTCGGCGCGCCGCCCGGATGGCCCGTGATTGCGACGCCTCATTAACGGTACTTTACGTCATCGATGATATTTTGCCTGCCGCGATCTGCGATCAGCTGGAGTCACATGCCACGAAGGAGCTTGGCGAACTGGTCGGGGACGAGGTAAACCGACTCGGGGTACCGGCTGAAACCCGTATCGAGTTTGGCAAGCCTGATCGGGTGATTCTGGAGACGGCGCATAGCGCCGCCATGGATCTGATCGTTTTCGGAACACATCGGGAAGGTCCGGAATCCCTGCGGGGAACGACGATCGAACGCGTGCTTCGCACCGGAAGTGTGCCTTGCCTGATGGCCGTTCGGCGCGGCGACCGCAAGTACCGACGCGCCATCGTCGGCATCGACTTCTCCGTGCATTCACGGCGTGCCGTCGAGTTCGCGCTGAAGTTCCTGCCCGACGCCCAGTTGACGTTCACTCACGCGTTCCACATTCCATACCGGGGCCTGATTTACGCCGGTAGAAAGCTGAGCAAAAGTGACGAAGAACATTTCAAGGCCGAAGTCGATGCGGAATACCAGCGCTTTCTCGCCGACCTGGACCTGCCGGCGTCGAGAATCGAGCGAATGACGGAGGAGGGGTCGGCCCGCGCCGTGCTGCGGCGCTGCATCGAGGACTGCGATGCGGACCTGGTCGTGCTGGGCACACACGGCCGTTCGGGAATCTCCAAAGCGATGTTGGGCAGTGTCGCCGAGGATTTTCTCGGCAACCCGCCCTGCGATGTAGCCGTCGTGAAGGCCTGGTGAGGCGGTTGACTTCACCGCAGCGACCACCGGGCGCAGACCGTTCAAAATGAGGCGCGCTGGGCTGGGAAGCCCGCTACGCGGAAATCGATCAGATCACCGAAACGGCTTGGCGATTTCACTGCGAGCGGAAAGAGGTTTGAGCGGATGCGAAACTTCAAGCCGGTCGGAGCCCTGACCTGAAGTTAATCCCACTCCCAGACAACCTTTGGGCATAATTTTCTAGCTGATTTTCCCGAGCCGCGTGAGGCGCTGTGCCCAGGCCATCGGGGGTAGGTCGGCATCATCGTGATCGTGCCAGGGAGTCGGGCCAGCATTCCAGGGCATAAGCGACTGATTACTCGAAGTAAAAAGTTGTCTTGCCCTACTTTTGAGTGGCTTGGAAGCCAATTCCAGTGCTGAAAAGCGGTTTTGAAGTCCTCCGGCCCCAGGACCGCGGTCTCGACATTTGGGGTCAGCGCAAAAAGAAACCCCGCCACAAGGGCGGGGTTCCCGATATTTGGGGTCAGAGTAAAAACTCCGACCCCGGGTCTAGCAGAGGCAGGACAGCCTTACATCATGCCGCCCATGCCGCCCATGTCACCGCCGCCCGGCATGGCCGGCTCTTCCTTCGGAAGCTCGGCGACCATGGCCTCGGTGGTGATCATCAGGCCCGCGATGGACGAGGCGTTCTGCAGCGCGGTGCGCACGACCTTGGTCGGATCCAGGATGCCGGCCTCGATCATGTCGGTGTACTCGCCGGTGGCGGCGTTGTAACCGAAGTTACCCTTGCCTTCGCGCACCTTGTTCAGCACCACGGAGCCTTCCTCGCCGGCGTTGATGACGATCTGGCGCAGGGGCTCGGTCATCGCGCGCGAGGCGATGGCGATACCGACGTTCTGGTCTTCGTTGTCGCCTCTCAGCTTCTCGACCGCCTTCAACGCCCGGATCAGGGCGACATCGCCGCCCGTCAGGACACCGGCTGAGCAGTCGAAACCGAAGAAAACCGCGGTTCGACCAAGCTGTTCATTCCGGCTTCAGATATTGGTTGAACCACGCGTAGTACCGCAGCATGCGATCATGGACGTAGCTCGGTCGCGTAAAAATATGGAATTGGTCGGGGTAGATGACCAGTTCGGTCGGGACGCCCAGGGTTTTCAGAACCTCGTACATCTGCTCCCCACCGAGGATGGGCACATTGAAGTCGCTTTCACCGCCGATGAACAGGGTGGGTGTCTTGATCCGATCGGCGTGAAAGAACGGATAGGAAATATCCATCCACAGCTGGGTATTCTCCCAGGGTGGTCCGAGCTCCAGGTTGTATTGCATAGCGTATTCGTCGACGCCGTAGGCCGCGGCGAAATGCCCCATGCCGGCACCGCTCATGGCCGCCTTGAAGCGCGTGTCCGAAGCGATCGTGTAGTCGGTCAGGATGCCACCGTAACTCCACCCGCCGATACCGAGGCGTTCGGGGTCAGCGACACCCTTGGCCACCGCGTAGTCTACGCCGGCGAGTAGATCGTCCACTTCCTTGTTGCCCCAATCGGCAAAAATGGCGCGCTGATAGTCCACGCCCTGCCCCGTGCTGCCGCGGTAGTTGATGGCGAGCACGACGTAACCCTGGGCCGCGAGCATCTGACGTTCCATTTGTAACGGATACAGATCGAAGCGCAGGGCGTGGTCGTCCTGCATCTTCGGGCCGCCATGGATCCAGACGATGGTCGGATACTTCCTGGCCGCATCATAATCGGGCGGCTTGACCATCAGGCCGTTGATGGGGGTGCCGTCCTTGCTCTTGAAATCCATGTCCTCCACGGCACCCAGTTGGAGTTCGGCCAGCAGCGCATCGTTCTGCGCGCTCAACTTCCGCAGCCTGTCTTTTTCGAGCGCGAACACTTCCGGAGCGACCTGGTCACTGGCGGCGATCACGGCCGTATGTCCCCCGGCGCTCGAATAGGCGATGGGAACATACTTCCCTTGGGTGAGCTTCCTGACCTTGCCACCGGACAGCGAGACTTCGGCCACGTAGGCACGTCGGTCATCCTCGAACATGAAGGTGATGGCTTT
>JASFKQ010000280.1:0-4486 GCA_050118555.1 Lysobacterales bacterium | reverse complement strand
ATCTTCAGCGGCACCCCGGCAGCCGTCGCCACCCGGCGCGCGGCGTCCAGTTCCGAATGGTGCCGCTGGCCGTAGTCGACCGCCAGCGCGAAGCACTTGAAGCCCTGGTCTCGCGCAATCGCCAGCGTGGTGGCGGAGTCGAGCCCGCCGGAAACGAGGACCACTGCACGGCGTTCTGTCATGTCATTTTCCATGGTCACTTGCCGGGCACATCGCCCCACAGGAGCTTGTGCAGTTGCAGCTGGAAGCGCACCGGAAGCCGGTCTTCCAGGACCCACTCGGCCAGGTCGCGCGCCTCGACTTCGCCCCAGACCGGCGAGAACAGGACCTCGCACAGCCGGTCCAGGCCACGCTCACGCACCTGTTCCCGGGCCCACTCGTAGTCGCTGCGCGAACAGATCACGAACTTGACCTGGTCGTGGGATGTGAGTTCGTCGAGGTTGGACCACAGGTTGCGGTCTTCTTCGCCGGAGCCCGGTGTCTTCAGGTCCATCACGCGGCTCACGCGGCGATCCGCGGCGCTGATGTCCACGGCACCGCTGGTCTCCAGCGAAACCTCGAAACCCTCGTCGCAGAGCCGGGTGAGCAGTTCGGCACAGCGCTTCTGGGCCAGCGGTTCCCCACCCGTCACGCAGACGTTGCGCGCGCCGTGGCGGCGAACCTCGGCCAGGATGTCTTCGAAGTGCATCCAGTTGCCGCCATAGAATGCGTACTCGCTATCGCAGTACCCGCAGCGCAGTGGGCAGCCGGTCAGGCGGACGAACACGGTGGGCAGCCCCGCCTGCCGGGCCTCGCCCTGCAGCGAGTAGAAGATCTCGGTGATCTTCAGCATGCCCGCGCGGGATTCGGGCACGCGCGCTTGTTCGGGGGCGGCTGACATGGGGTTATTGTATGACGCCCTCGATCGCAGGCAAGCCTGCTCCCACATCAATCGCCCGCAGAGCGGGCTCCTACGGGGGGGGGAACGAAGCCCGCCGTAGGACCGAACCTTGTTCGGGATGGGCTGATCGAGGACTGTGGGAGCACCCTTGGGTGCGATTCAACTGGGTTTGACCCTCAATCGCAGGCAAGCCTGCTCCCACAATATTCGCCCGCCGAGCGGGCTCCTACTGCGGGCTCAGTAATGGCCTTCCATCCGCATGCTGCGCAGGCGGTTCTCCGCCAGGCGCGACAGGGTGCTGTCCGGGTACTTTTCCTGCACTTGCGTGAGCGCGGCGCGGGCGCTGTCCCACTGCTGCAGTTCGTAGTGGGTGTATCCGATCTTCAGCAGTGCGTCAGGCGCCTTGGGGCTGTCCGGGTACTTGTCCAGCAAGTCCTGGAATGCCTTGAGCGCGATCTCGTAATTTCGGGTTACGTAGTACGACTCGCCCAGCCAGTACTGCGCGTTGTCGGCATACTCGCTGTTCGGATAGCGGTCCAGGAAGGACTGGAACGCTTCCGCGGCGTCCGCGTAGCGCAGGTCTTTCAGTGCCTGGAAGGCCTCGTCGTAGGCGGCCTTCTCGTTTTCGGCCGTAGCCGGCGCGGCCTGGCTCTGGACCTGGGGCTGGCCGATGCCCGTCATCTCCGTCTGCGATTCCATGGGCGCACGCACTTCCGGAACTTCGCCGGCGGACGGCGAGACGGTCGGCTGACGCACCGTGGGTTCTGTCTGCGCCGCGCTGGGCGCGACCCCGGCCTGGGTGACCGGCTGGCTGTTCCGCATGTCGGAAATGCGCTGGTCGAGGTCAAGGTACTGGTCGCGCTGACGGCGTTTCAGGTTTTCCAGTTCTACCGTCTGCTCCTCGAGCATGCCGCGGAGCTTGCGCACCTCGTCCTGCAATTCCTGTACCTGCAGCACGAGGTCGGCCGTTACGGACATTCCGCTACCGTCCTCATTCTGCGTCTGGGCGGGTGCGGGCATCGTAAACAGGATGGCCAGCATCGCGCTGGCCATCACGGGCAATGAGGTACGGCTTGCCGCCATGGTGCTACCTCGCGGTGTAGACGATCTCCACGCGTCGGTTCAGCGACCAGCATTCTTCGTCGCTGACCCGGCACACCGGGCGCTCCTCGCCGTAGCTGACCACGTCGAGCTGGTCAGCACGCGCCCCCTGGGCCGCCATCAGGCCCTCGACCGCGTTGCCGCGGCGCTCACCCAGGCCCAGGTTGTATTCGCGGGTGCCGCGCTCGTCGGCATGGCCTTCCAGCGTGACGCGGGCGGTGGAGTGCGCCGCCAGGTATGCTGCGTGGGCCGAGACGATGCCACGGAACTCGGGCCGCACCACGGACTTGTCGAAGTCGAAGTAGATGACCCGCTTGGACAACAGGCTTTCCGGGTTGTCGAAGTTGCGTGCATCGGAGTAGTCACGCGGGTCGGGGGCAGCCGCCGTTTCCACGGGGGGCTTGGTCTCGACGGGCTCCTGGCCGGTCGTCGAGGGTTTTTCTTCCGGAGCGCTCTTGCAGGCTGCAAGGGCCACCAGAATCAGTATTGCGACAGTTAATCGCCACGCGCTTTTCATCATTTCCTCCTGCTATTGTTCTTTGGGCCGTCCTCTACGGCGTCACGCCACATATCTCGGATCATTCTACCTGATTACGGGCGACCATGCGGGCTCCCGCACATCCCCCTCGCTCAGGATTAATCGTTGCCTGACGCTGCCATCCGCCGACACCGCGGACAAGACGCCACGGGTCCCCTCTCGCGTTGCATACAGAATCATACTGCCGTTCGGCGCGAAACTGGGCGACTCGTCCAATGTGCCCGGTGTCAGAATGGTGAATCGTTCGGTTTCCAGATCCCAGACGGCTATACGATACTCGTTTCCTTTTCCCTGCGCTACAGCGATCTTGCGCCCGTCCGGGGAGACGCTGGCGCGGGCATTGTACTCGCCTTCCAGGGTCACCCGGCGCGGGTCGCCGCCGGTAGCGGGAATGCTGTAAATCTGCGGCCGGCCGCCCCGGTCAGAGGTGAAATAGATGGTCCGGCCGTCAGGGGACCAGGCGGCCTCGGTGTCGATGGACCAGTGCTGGGTCATCTGCTGCAGCCGCCCGGTCGCCATGTCACGCACGTAGATCTCCGGGTTGCCCGAACGGGACAGCGTCAGGGCCATCTTCTTGCCGTCGGGCGAGAAAGCCGGCGCGCCGTTGATCCCCTTGCCGGAGGAAATCAGTTCGCGGGCCCCGGTGGCCACGTCCTGCATATAGATGGCGGAATTGCCCTTCTCGAAAGAAACGTAGGCGAGCTTCTTGCCGTCCGGCGACCAGGCCGGCGACAGCAGCGGTTCGGGCGAACCAACGATGGACTGCGGTCCGTAACCGTCCGCGTCCGCCACCACCAGTTCGTAGCGCAGGTCATTGCCGAGTCCGGTGGCGGTGACGTAGGCGATGCGCGTCGAGAAGGCGCCCGGTACACCGGTCAGGGCCTCGTAGATCGCGTCCGCCACCCGGTGTGCGCCGAAGCGCAGGTCGCCCGGCCCCACCGTGGTGATGCGCGACAACAACGGTTCCTGCGTATGCACGTCGAACAACTGGTAGACAATCTCGTGGCCGACGCCGTCAGCCGGCGTACGCACCTTGCCGATCACGATGTAGTCGACTTTCAGCAGGCGCCAGGTGCCGAAGCGGATGGACTCCTGGTCTGCCGGCCGCTCCGCCATGTCCTCGACGTCCATCGGGTCGAACAGACCGGAGCGGTACAGGTCGCCGGAAATGATCGAATCCACGCTGGTAATCGGCGGCGGCGTCTTGCCCTGCCATTCGAATGGCACGATGGCAATGGGCAGGGCGCTGGGATTGCCGCTGATGATCTCGATTTCAAGCTGGGCGTGGGCCGTGCGTACGGCCAGCAGCGCCAGCCCCAGAAACAGGAGTTTTTTCACGATTTCAGTCACCGTCATAGATAAAGGTAAAGTTTATTTCGCGCTCGAACACGTCCTCGAAACCACGATAAGGCAGCGCACCGCCGCGCTCAACCGCTGCAACGATCGAGCGCCGCGTGGCCTCGTCTGCATTGCAGGAGCCGGCGATCGCCGCCGAAATGACCTCGCCGCCCGGGATCTGCACAATCTTCAGCGTACAGCGCAGGCCGGGTTGAGCGGTCGGAGGCCGCAGCCAGTTCTGCGTCACGAAGGACTGGATGGCGGCCTCGTACTTCTGTTTCAGGCTGGCGAGCTGGCCTGCCTTGAAGGCGCGGGCGTCGGCTTCCTGTTGCGCCTTGCGTTGGGCTTCCTGCTGCTGGCGCAGTTGCTCCTGCCGCTGCTGTTCCTTGCGTGCCTCGAGTTGCTTGAGGCGCTCTTCCTCCAGCTTGCGGTCCTTTTCCGCCGCTTCGCGCTCAGCGCGGATTTTGTCCAATTCGCGCTGTTGCCGCTGACGCTCCTCCTCGAGCTTGCGTTCACGCTCGACGCGCAGCTTCTGCAGCCGGTCGGCAGCCTCTTTCTTGCGCTGCTCCTCCAACCTCCGCTGGCGCTGTTCCTCGGCCTTCTGCTGCTCCAGCTCGCGCTGGCGCTGC
>JASFKQ010000279.1:0-4502 GCA_050118555.1 Lysobacterales bacterium | reverse complement strand
TCGCCGACGGTCTCATCACCGATCGGGCCGCCGGTCTGGTCACTTGCGGTCGTTGTGTTTCCCGCCGCCAGCCTGGGGGTTTCCTTGCCGGGTTGGTTGCTTCCGTCAGGCGCCGTCAGGTAAAGGCCCAGCGCAAGCGTAACTGTCGCCGCCGCGGCCAGAGTGCCACCGGCAATCCGCATGGCCCGCTGCCGCCCGCTTCTTCTCAGCAAGGCTGCCTCGATGGCGGGCCAGGCGTCGCCGGGTGGGTCTACCAGGGGCAGGCCTCGCAGATTCAGCGGATCGTCTTCCCGTTGCCGGGGCGATCGCATGGTGTGAAGTCCGTATGCGCTCATCTTCGATGTCCTCCGGAATGATCCGGGATCAGTTCGCCGCCGCCTGGGTCGGCGATGATTCGGCTGCCGTTTGCCCGAGCAATTCCCTTAGCCGGGCCCGGGCCCGCGACAGCCGCGTTTTTGAAAAGCTTTCCGTCATGCCGAACAGGTCGGCAATTTCCTGGTGGCTGTAGCCTTCAACGTCGTGCAGCCAGACAACCGCACGATCCTCGTCACCCAACGTGGCAAGAGCCGCCTCCAGGTCCATGGCCAGCCCCACCTGTTCCTGGTCCGGATTCGACGCTGCGTGCGTGTCCAGCAGTTCCACCGTCTCTCCGCGCGGTTGCCGGCGCAGAGTGGTGATGGCGTGGTTGACGACCACGCGCCGCAACCAGCCCCAGAACGGCGCGTCACCGCGGAACTGGCGGATTTTGCGGAAGGCCGTAATGAAGGCCTCCTGAGTGACCTCCATCGCGGTCTCGCGACACTGGCACACCCGGAACGCCACGGAGAAGGCGGGCTGCTGATACTTTCGGAAAATGGCTTCGCAGGCCTGCACCTGCCCCCGGCGCGCGCGGGCGAGCGTCATTTCGTCCAGTTCGATATCAAAGGGCGAGGCGGCCATCAATCATCCAGACGTGTGTGGGGCGCAAAGCGTCGCAAGAAAAAGAAATAAATGGGGTCAGAGTAAAGGGACAGAGTAAGCTACTCTGTCCCTTTACTCTGACCCCGAATCTGACCCCGCCTCTGTGAAACCAAAAGAAAACGGCCGCGAGTGCGGCCGTTTTCGATGTACCGGTGGTCATCACCAGATCTTCACCCGGTCCTCGGGCGGCAGGTACATGCCGTCGCCTTCCTTGACGTTGAAAGCGTCGTAGAACGCATCGACATTGACCGCGGCGCCGTTGGCCCGGAACTTGGGCGGAGAGTGCGGATCCACGGTCAGCAGCCGCTTGGCCTCTTCGGGGCGCGCTTTGGCGCGCCAGACCTGGGCCCAACCCAGGAAAAACCGCTGGTCGCCGGTGTAGCCGTCAATGACCGGAGACTCCTTTCCGTCCAGGGACAGGTGGTAGGCCTTGTAGGCGATACCCAGTCCACCGAGGTCACCGATGTTCTCCCCGGAGGTGAATTCGCCGTTCACGGTCAGGCCGTCGATCACTTCGTAACCGTTGTACTGCGCTGCAAGCTTCTCCTTGCGTTCTTCGAAGTGGGCGTTGTCTTCGTCCGTCCACCAGTCGCGAAGGTTGCCGTCGCCGTCGAACTTGCGGCCTTGATCATCGAAACCGTGTCCGATCTCGTGACCGATCACCGCACCGATGCCGCCATAGTTCACGGCGTCGTCCGCCTCCACGTTGAAGAACGGAGGCTGCAGAATGGCGGCCGGAAACACGATCTCGTTCCAGGCGGGGTTGTAGTAGGCGTTGACCGTCTGCGGATTCATAAACCACTCGGACTTGTCCACCGGCTTGTCGAGCTTGTCGATGTTGCGGTTGTACTCAAAGGCCGCCGCGCTCTTGACGTTCCCCACCAGATCGCCCTCGACAATCTCCATGCTGCTGTAGTCGCGCCACTTGTCGGGATAACCGATCTTGGGGTTGAACTTGGAAAGCTTCAGCAGCGCCTGCTGCTTGGTTTCGTCGCTCATCCAGTCGAGCTTCTGGATCGACTGCCTGTAGGCTTCCAGCAGGTTGGCGATCATGGTCTCCATCCGGGCCCGGGCCTCTTTCTTGTAGTGCCGGTCGACATACAGCTGACCCAGCAATTCACCCATGTTGCCGTTGATGGAGTTCACGGCGCGCTTCCACTTCGGCTCCGGCTCCTCGATGCCCTGCAGTCCCGCCTGGTAGAAATCGAACCAGGCCTGGAAGAAATCGTCACCCAGCACCGGCGCGAAGGTATCCATGGCCTGGAAGGTCATGTAGTCCTTCCAGGTATCCAGGTCCGTGTCCTTGATGATGTCGCTGGCGGACGTGAAAAAGCTGGGCTGTTGCACGATGTAGCGGTCACGCGCGGGAATCTGGGCGGCTTCGAGTACCACGTTCCAGTTGATGGCCGGCGCCATCTCCGTCAGCTCGGCCGGGGTCTTCGGATTGTAGGTCTTGACCGGGTCGCGGTTCTCTTCCTTGGTCCACTGGACCTCGGCCAGGGCATGCTCGAGCGCAAACAGCGTATCGGCTTTCTCCGCGCCGCCTTCGATGCCGGCCAGGTCGAACAGCCGGGCCACATAAGCGCGGTACAGTTCCCGACCCTTGACGAACTGGTCGTCGTCCTTTAGGTAATAGTCGCGATCGGGCAGGGTGAGCCCGGCCTGAACGATATAAACAACGTTGGTGTCCGGATCCTTGAGGTCGGAAAATACGCCGCCGCCGATCGGGCTGTCGACACCGTAAATTCCCAGCGTCGAAAAGGTGCGGAACAGATCGTCGTAGGAGCCGATGGCCGCGATTTCATCGAGTTCGGGACGAATGGCCTCGACCCCCAGCGTATTCGGTTGATCGGAATCGACGTACGCGTTGTAGTAGTCGCGAATTTTCTGGGACGCGCTGCCGGGAGCCACATTCTCCTCTGCGCTGACTTCCTCGACCAGGGTGCGAATAGCCTCCTGGGACTCCTGGCGAAGACGGTCGAAGCTGCCCCAACGAGCACGGTCCGCGGGCAGCGGCGTTTCAGCCACCCACTTGCCGTTGGCATACTCGAAGAAATCGTCCTGTGGGCGGACGGTGGTGTCGAAGCCACTTTCGTCGATGCCACTCCCGAGGGTCGGCGCATCTTCCGCCACGGCCACGGGTGCGGCCGTTTCGGTTGCGCTCTCGGCCGTCTCTTCCGCCTGCTGCTGGCAGGCACTGACGCCGAACAGGGCTGTGAGGCCCATCGCGAGCGCCCATTTCAGTCGATCGTTCATCAAAATTCCTCGTTGTATTTGAAAGAAAACGGCCTACTATACCCAATTGCCCACCCCCTTGCAGGTGCCGGAAGTTGGGCTAAACTGCACTCCAGATACGCACGGAGCAAGGCTATGCCGCGATGGCGGCCACCACCGCCCAGGAGCAGTCCCTACATCACGCCCGCCGGGGAGAAAGCCCTGCGGGAAGAACTGAAGGAACTGTGGCTGAAACGGCGCCGAGAAGTCGTGCCGGCACTGACTGCTGCGGCGGCCGAAGGCGACCGTTCGGAGAACGCGGAGTACACCTACCGCAAGAAGCAACTCGGGGAGATCGACCGCCGGGTGCGCTACCTTTCCCGGCGCCTGGACCGGGTCCAGGTCGTGCACCACAGGCCGCCCCGCCAGGATCGCGTCTATTTCGGCGCCCGCGTGACGCTGGAAGACGACGCGGGCGAGCGACGCTCATACCGGATTGTGGGCGCCGATGAGATCGACGCTTCGCGCGGATATATTTCGGTGGATTCGCCGCTGGCCAGGTCCTTGCTCGGCAAGGAGGCCGGCGCTGAGGTCGACGTGGAACTGCCCGACGGCCAGGTCAAGCTGGCCCTGCTTGAGATCACCTATCCCTAGCACCAACGGAAGTAACCAGACTCGCATGCCAGAAAATCATCTGCTCGAAACGGGGAACTCCGACGCCACCGGGTCCTTTCCAGACACGCGCGATACACCCTTGCATATTCCTCGCAGGCCCCGACAACCCGAGGGGTCGGAGAGGGTCCGGTTGCGCCGTGTATGACGCAGCTTTTGGGCCGCAGTGTGCCGCGGGTAACCGCTGCCCCGACAGGTGTCTCCCGAACGGCGTAAGGCGGCTTGGCGCCTACATTCACTTTTTCCGTCCGGGTGCTTGAAACTTTGCCTGAGGATCGCTATCTAAGAAATGCGGACGCCTGATGGGTCCGCGGGCGCTTCCGGCCGAAAGGCGGAAGCTTATGAAACTGAAACCGAATTGCTTCCTGAGGAGGATACGGTTATGACTACTTTTGACTTTTCACCCCTTTTTCGCACGTCCGTCGGCTACGACCGTCTGGCCTCTCTGCTGAATTCCGCAAACCGCCTGGAACAGGGTGCGGGTTTTCCGCCGTACAACATCCAGAGGGCCGGAGAGGATCACTACCGGATCACCATGGCGGTGGCCGGTTTCTCAGAGGCTGAGCTGACCATTTCGACCGAGAACAACAAGCTCGTCGTGAGCGGCGACAAGCCCGAGGAGCAGGAGAGCGACGAGAATGCCTTCCTGTACCGCG
>JASFKQ010000278.1:0-4544 GCA_050118555.1 Lysobacterales bacterium | reverse complement strand
GTCCGGGATACACGTTGCACGGCGCGCGCAACCGCGAAACATTCGTCACCCCCCTTCCAGGCGAACCGTTGCCCGACGAACTCGGCTCTCACCCTTCTTATACGACGCCGATGCAAGAGGTCTTCCAGAGCATCAGCGGTCAGGAAGACTTGATGACGGAACTGCTCAGCCATCCCGAGATCCGTCGGCACTTTCGGGGACGCCACATCGATATGAACGACTTGGCGTCGCGGCTGACTGTCTGGCACGAAATGCTTGCGGTATTTCAGCGTCAACCCAGTGAAGGATGCGCCGATGCCCTGTGTTCGCTTCTGCGGCTGATCGAGCGCTATCTACGGAACTTCACAGTACACACCGGTTACAACATCGAAGACTTCGGTCGCTCATATATCGGCCGTCGCTTCCCGGAGGACTTGCTTGGGCGTGTGGTGCGCGACTGTGGCGTTTACGCGGTGGATGTCGCCTACGAAGTTTACCGAACTGCGCGTACTGCCAGCCCGCGCGTTCCGGTGCACCTTCAACTGGTCAACACACTTGAACACTTCATGCTTGTGATTAACGACGACGCTACTGGTGAACACTATCTCGTCAGCAACGACCAGATCGTCGGCCCACATACTGGCGATCCGACCACGACCGTTGCATCGACCTACTCCGGAGTAATGGGCCATCCATTCGGCATCAGTGCCGCGGGCGCTGGTGTATCGCTGGATACCCAGATGTCGGATCCGGCATTCCGCCACCGGCTTTGGCAGAGCTACGAGACGGGGGCCCGCATGGGCATCGATCCATCACCTCGCCAAGCCGGTGACACGCGCTCGCAAGCGGAGCGCGAGCAAGAAGCATACCGCGGCTACTACGATGCGATGACGCGCTTCGACCGGGCTGCGCAGCTTGCGTTGGATCGGCTCAGGCAGTTGATGATTGATTTCGCGCGCGCTCCCGGCAACCGTACACAAACCCTTTCCGCCGAGCTTCCGCAGCTCCTTCGTGCCGGCACAACGATGGCAGCGACTATCGATGCGATCGTGCGCAGTCCGCGCATCGGCCTGCGCCCTGGTCACAACCTGCCGATGCAGCGAGAAGCGCTGCTGACAGCACCCACCGGCATTTCGGTGCATCCGTTGGCGCGCGTGGGAAAAGCGCTAATGTTTGCCGAGCGCCACGGTCACAGTCTCAACCCTGAGGAAAGTGCGTTGCTCAACTGGCTACAAAACGCTCCGTTCCAGAGCATTCGTGACCAACTTTCGAACTACGACGCCGCCGGGCGACCACCAAACTTGTGAGCGGAGAGCCGACATGCCGATAACACACCATTCGCGTTGCACGGCTATCTCGGCCTTCGGTATCTGCGCAGATCCGGCCGTCGGCGCGCAACCCCGGAGTTCATGCCCATGACCGGCTACCCGAATTCCCCCAGGCTGATCAAAGGCGGAATCGTGCTGATCGATCCGAACTCGGGGCAGGTACGGCGCGTGATCGCACTGCAATACAACCCGGATTCGCTGACGAGAACGCTGCAGTCACAGCAACTGACCGAGGGCGCGGATCGCTCGGAGGTGTTGCGGCTCAAAGGGCCGGCGGTGGAAACGTACCGGCTGGAGGCGGAGATCGATGCCGCCGATCAACTGGAATTTCCGGACCAGCACCAGGCGGTGGTGGAATCGGGCGTGGCGCCGCAGTTGGCGGTGCTCGAGTCCCTGGTCAACCCGACCTCCGCCGACCTGCTGGCCAACAACGCCCTGGCTAACTCCGGCACCCTTGAGATCGCGCCCATGGAATCGCCGTTGCCGCTGTTGGTCTGGGGCAGGAATCGTATCGTCCCGGTTCGGGTGGCCGAGTTTTCCATTACCGAGGAGGCCTTCGACCCGGCGCTGAATCCCATCCGCGCCAAGGTAAGCCTGAGCCTGCGGGTATTGTCGATCGACGATCTCGGCTTCAACCACAAGGGCGGCAGCGTATTCATGGCCAATCTGCAGGCGCGTGAACAACTGGCGTTGAAAGCTGCCACCGTGGCTTTCGACGCCCTGGGCATCAGGGGGGTTCCATGACCGATCCACTCAAGGCATTCATGCAGGCGAACGCGCTCACACCAGCCGCGTTTCCGCCAGATAGCCGCTATCACGGCCTGGATACTGCGAAATGGACACTGCCGGACGGCGAAGTTGTGAGGTACGTGCGCCGGCGCTTCGTTCCGCCGCCGGAAAATTTCGTCACCGTCAGCGAGCATCGCGTGGCCGAAGGCGAGCGGCCGGACAACCTGGCGGCGGCGCACCTGGGTGACCCACAGCAGTTCTGGCGCCTGTGCGACGGCAATGGTGTGATGCGTCCCGGCGAGCTGACCGAGACGGTGGGTCGCCGGCTGCGCATCACGCTGCCGGAAGGCGTGCCCGGGGGGAAGAATGTCTAGCGCCGTTCACTTGAGCCTGCTGATGGGCCCGGTGGTGCCGATCCCCGTGCCCAGGCTGATGATCGACGCCCTGGAAACGGCCACCGTCACCAGCGCGGCTGGCTCGGCGAGCGGCTTTCAACTGCGCTTCACGATCAACAGCAAGTCGGAGCTGAACACCATCTTCCTGATCGCTGCCGGTCAGAACACCACCATTGCCACGCCGCCCCTTCGCGTCGTGCTGATCGTGACTCTCAAAGGCCGGGCGCAGCCTCTATTCGACGGCGTGGTCACCAACGTGGAGGTACAGGCGGGGCAGAGGGGTCAGCCCGGCAGCATTACCGTCACCGGCGATGACCTCACCAAGGTCATGGACATGTACGACTTCAGCGGCCTGCCCTTTCCGGCCATGCCCATCGAGGCGCGGGTGGCGCTGATCTGCGCCAAGTACGCCGCCTTCGGCATCATCCCCATGCCCGTACCGTCCCTATTCCCGGACACCCCCATTCCCATCGAACGCATCCCGGCGCAGCAGGGCACGGACCTGGCCTACCTGCAGCAGCTGGCTGAGCAGGTGGGACATGTGTTCTATATCGAGCCGGGGGAGGTGCCCATGACCAACATCGCCTACTTCGGACCCGAGATCAAGGTGGGCGTGCCGCAGCCGGCCCTGAACCTGGACATGGATGCGCACACCAACGTGGAGTCGCTGAATTTCAGTTTCGATCCCACCAAGGGCGTGCTGCCCGTCGTGTTCATCCAAAACCAGCTGACACGTGTGCCGATCCCCATCCCAATTCCGGATCTCAATCCGCTGCAGCCTCCGCTAGGCGCGCTGCCCACGCCCATCGCCAACATCAAGATGATGAAAGATACGGCCAAGATGAATCCCATGCAGGCCATCTCCAAGGGCCTGGCAGAAGCGGGCAAGTCCCAGGACGCGGTAACCGGCAATGGCACCCTGGATGTACTGCGCTACGGCCGCCTGCTCAAGGCCCGTAAGCTGGTGGGCGTGCGTGGCGCGGGCGTCGCCTACGACGGCCTGTACTACGTGCAAAGCGTCACCAGCACGCTCAAGCGCGGCGAAATCAAGCAACAGTTCAATTTGACACGCAACGGACTCGTGTCGATCACACCAAAGGTGCCTGCATGACAGAACGTTACTACGGCAAATATCGTGGCATGGTCCTCAACAACCTCGATCCTATGCAGCAGGGGCGCATACAGGTCCAGGTGCCCGATGTCGCTGGCCTCGCGCCCACTAGTTGGGCGATGCCTTGTGTGCCGTTTACCGGCACCCAGAGCGGAGCCTACATGCTGCCGCAGGTCGGCGCCGGGGTATGGGTCGAGTTCGAACAGGGCGATCCGGATCACCCGATCTGGGTGGGCGGCTACTGGGGCAGTGCCGCCGAGGTGCCGGCGCTTGCCCTGGCCGGTTCACCGGCCTCGCCCAGCGTGGTGCTGCAGACCACCGGCCAGAACACCCTGATGCTGTCGGACCTGCCCGGTCCCACTGGCGGCATCCTGCTCAAGTCCACCACCGGAGCACTCATTTCCATCAACGAAACCGGTATCACAATCAGCAATGGCCAGGGTGCGACCATCATGCTCAACGGCCCGGCGGTGAACATCAACCAGGGCGCTCTCTCGGTGATCTAGGAGGCGGCATGCGAATAGGAAGCTCGTGGCTTGGAGTATGGGAGGGATCGAACTGATGCCTGGTTTCCTCCTGCATGTTGGGGCAACGGTGCTCTGCGCCCACGGTGGCCAGGCTACGCCCACCGCACCGTTTCCGCGGGTGACCTTGTCCGGACAGCCGGTCACCACCCTGGGCGCGCCATACGCCATCGCCGGCTGCACCATGCCGCCGCCGACGGCCGGCAACGGACCCTGCGTCACCGGCCAGTGGCTGGTGGGTGCAACCCGCGTGTTCGCCGGCGGTATGCCGGTTTTGCTGCAATCCAGCACCTCGGTATGCGCACCCACCGGCACACCAATGACGGTTGTGACGACTCAGGCCCGGGTGAGCGGCCAATGAAACCAAATCTGACTTTGGAAGGATGAGACGCGACGTGAGCCTGGACTTCCCATTTCACATTGATCCACGGGGGCGCAGCGCCGAGGTGAGTGGCGAGGAACACATCCGCGACATGAT
>JASFKQ010000277.1:0-4560 GCA_050118555.1 Lysobacterales bacterium | reverse complement strand
CCATGCTGGGTGTCGCATCGGCCGTCAACCGCAGCCAGCTGGATATCGTGGAAGCGTACGTGACGGGCGACACGGGCTTTGGCCTGCCGGCAGGCAACATCACCGCTGCGGCGGGCGTAGCCTGGCAGCAGACCTTCTACAAGAGCCTGTTCGATACCGTCTACGAGAACGGCGACCTGCTCGGACAGGGCGGACCGCGCAAGAGCCGGGCCGGCACGATCCGGGCGCAGGAAATCTATGCCGAGGCGAATGTTCCCTTGCTGGCGGACGCTCCGTTTGCCCGTCAGTTGAGTCTGGATCTTGCCTACCGCTACTCGGACTACAACACCACCGGCGGCAACAGCACCTACCGGATGGGCCTCGACTGGCAGATTCTTGACCCCGTCCGTATCCGCACCGGCTACAACCGCGCAGTCCGCGCCCCGAGCGTGGTCGAGTTGTACCTGCCGCAGAATGTTGGCCTGTGGACCGGTATCGATCCTTGCGCCGGCCCCACCCCGGAATACTCCCAGGCGGAGTGTGCCCGCACCGGCATGACCGCGGGTCAGTACGGCAACACCAGCATCAGCCCGGCGGGACAGTACAACGCCCTGTACGGCGGCAATCCGAACCTGGATGTCGAAAAGGCGGATACGTGGACCTTTGGCGTGGTGCTCGACCCGATGGACAACATGCAGTTGTCGGTTGACTGGTGGCGTATCGAGATCGACGATACGATCGCGAATGTTGCGCCGGAGACGACCATACGCCAGTGCATTGCGGGCAGCGACGCCCTGTGTGACGCGATCAACCGCAACGCGGCCGGCTCCCTGTGGATCGGTAAAACCGGTTGGGTGCAGGCTACTCAGCTCAACATCGGTAAGCAGAAATGGGAAGGCCTGGATGTAGCGTGGGCCTGGACCCTGGGCGACCACTGGAAGTTCGACATGGTCGGAACGTACTCGATCGAGAGAACGACGACTCCGCTGCCGAATTCGCCGGAAACGGCCTACGACTGCGCGGGCATCATTTCTCCGTCGTGCAACATCAACGGCATTGCCAACCCGAACCCGGACTGGCGGCATAATGCATCTGCCTCGTATGATTCAGGCAGCTGGTGGTCCGTTACGGGACGCTGGCGGTACATTGGCAAGGTCGACTACAACGAAGCGACCGACCTGATCGCCTCGGACAACCTGAAAGAGCAGAACTATTTCGACCTGAGTGCCGTCGTCCGCTTCATGGACGTGAACGATGTGACCTTTGGCATCAACAACGTGTTTGACAAAGAGCCGCCTCTGGTAGGTGGCACGATAGCGAGCAACGGCAACACGGTCGTTGGGTACTACGACACTCTGGGCCGTTACCTGTTCGGCAACGTGACGTTCCGCTGGTAACAAACAGCTGGAATTGTTGTTAACCTTGAAAGCGGGCCGCAAGGCCCGCTTTTTTTTCGACTGGTTTCTGCCGTTATGAAGATGAGCCCGGAAAACAGAAAGGAACTTGACCAGGTCAACACCTTTTTGCAGCGACACCCCGGGAAACTGCAGGCGATCAACCAGGTCGCCATGCACCTGTTGCAAAGAGGCCTGCCGCTGGATGACGCCCTGCAGGCCTACGAACGCTACCTGGCAGAGCACCCGGCTTCTGCCAACGCCGCGTACAACCATGCCTGGTACCTTGGCCGGGACGGGCAGTTCCAGGCCGCCATACGAATGTACCGGCGGGCGCTGGAGCTCGGTATCGATCAGCCGGAAGAAGTCCATCTGAATATCGGCAATCTCTACATGGACCACGTCGGGGACGCCGAGAAGGCCTGCGAGGCGTTTCAGCAGGCGCTCGCCATCAACCCGGGCTACTTCGGGGCCCATTTCAATCTCGGAAACCTTGCGGAACAGAATGGCGATCGCGAACAGGCGACCGCCTTTTTCGAAAAATGCCTAAAAATCGAGCCCGGCAACCCGACCGCGCTGGCGCGCCTGGCGGATGCCCACAAATTCCGGGAGCGTGACGACCCCTTGCTGGCCAGGCTGTTGGCAAGCGCCCGCAATGGCGACGACAGCGACCTGCTCTTTGCGTTGGGATCCGCTTTCAACCAGTTGGCCGACTACGATTCGGCCTGGCGATACTTTTCAAGGGCCAATGCCCTGGATCGGAAAGCCCTGCCGCCCTACGATCGGGAGCGAACCGAAGCGACCGTCGACCGGATTATCTCGCAATCCACCGCCGACTGGCTCGCCCGGTACACCGGCGCCTCCGACCAATCCGTATTCATCTGCGGCCTGTTTCGAACCGGGTCCACCTTACTGGAGCAGATTCTGGCCGCTCATCCGCGCTTCGCGGCAGGGGGGGAGAGCGAGTTCTTCCCACGCCTCGTATCACGCGAGTACCACGACTACCCCTCGGGCCTGGAAGAGACTGACCCTGACGAGCTGCGCCGCTGGTGTGAAGAATATTCAGCGTACTCGAGGCCATTGACGGACGGCGCCCGCAGGCTCACCGATAAGCGCCCCGACAATTTTCTCTATGCCGGCCTGATCAAGGCGATTCTGCCATCCGCGAAATTCGTCGTGACGGAACGGGATTGGCGCGATGTGGCGCTCTCGATCTTCTCGATGAGACTGGGCGCGGCGCAGAACTACTCAACCGACCTCGCGGACATTCGGCACTACATTGGTCAACACAAGCGTCTGGTCGGTCACTGGGCGTCGCTTCTGGGCGACGACCTGCTCCGAGTCTCCTATGAAGACCTCGTCACCCGGTCCAGGGAAACGGTGGGAAATCTGCTTCGGGCCCTGGGCGAGGAATGGGACGAACGCTGCCTTACCTTCCACGAGCGTGAGAGCACCGTCAAAACGGGCAGTGTCTGGCAAGTCCGGGAACCGATCCATGCGCGTTCCATCGGCCGTTGGGAAAACTACAGGCCGTATTTCGAAGAGGTATTCGGGCCGGACGGGGTCTCCTGAACCGCCGATCAGTCCGGTACGGGTTTCAGGATCCGTTCTGCAGGTTTCGCATCAATTCCAGCTTATGCCGGTATTTCTTCTGGCTTTCACTCTGCTGGGCGACCTCTTCCGCCTTTTTCATCCAGTGATTCGCCCGTTTCTTGTCGCCGCTCATCAGGTAACTGAGGCTCAACAGGTAGTAGAAACGGTCGTCGTCGCTGCGCTGGGATATGGCTGTCTTCAGCTCCCCGATGGCTTCCTTGTAGTCCCCTTCGTTGAACGCCGTGCTGGCGAGCTGGTAGTGATAGTAGGGGTTCTTCATCCGGTGCGCTTTGACCTTTGACAGGTAGTAGTCGGCCTCCTTTATCCGGCCTTGATCCTCGTAAAGGCTCGCCAGGTTGCTCATGGCCATCAGGTCCGATTCGTCGTAATCCAGCGCCTTCAGGAATGCCGCCTCGGCATACGCAGGGTACCCTTCGCGCCGATGCAGAATGCCCAGGTTGACCCAGGCGGAACCGAAGGTCTCGTCCTCGTTGAGGCTCTGCCGCAGATTCGCATAGGCCAACCTCGTCTCACCCGCGAGCAGGTGCTCGACGCCTATGTTGTTGAAGTAGTGCGCCCTTGCCCTCTGATCCGTGACCACGTGCATGTCGCTGTTCACGTCGTAGTCGACAGTATTGAAATCGACCACCCGGGGCAAAGCGTTCTTCAATTCAACCAACGCGTTGACATGCTTGCTGAGCAGAAACAGTTCGCCTGTCATGGACCAGTCCGGCGGGATATCGACTTCCTGGTAGCTGGCCTTGAGGCCGACGTTCCGCGCCATGGCGACGAACATGTTGGTGAACGAGATGCAGTTGCCGCGGCGGTTGTCGAACGTGCCTTGCGCGGTGCGCGTGGAGCCGTCGTAGGCCAGGCGAAAGCGATCCCCCCCGATGACAGCCAGGATCAGCTGGGCCAGCCGCTCATTCTGGCTGCCGTCGCGGTCCACGTGTTCATCGAGAAATGCCGCCATTTCCGGGCTGACGTCGAGGATGTTGCCGGGCGCTATGTCTGCTGCCGTAATTCCCATGGCCAGGGGGCTTGCACCGATGACCATGTCGGCCGAAACCGCCTGTTCGCCCGCCGGACCTTGCCTGATATCCGTTGAGCTGCAGGAAGCCAGGAAGACGGCGGCCAGAGCCGCCGCCGCGATTTGAAAAAGACCAGCGGTGTGCCGAATCTCAGTCATTCTCCTGGTCATTGTCCTTGGGCTTGCCGTCCTGCTTTTCGGCGTCTGGCGCCTGGCCCATTTCCTCGACGGTCACCCGGCCCTTCTCCATATTGCTCTGTTGCTGCTTCAGTTTCATTTCCTGCAAATGAAGGAGCAACTCGGGATTGACATACCTGGCGACCGGCGAACTCGCCATGATGCGCGCTGAAGCAGCGGTCGTGCTTGGGGACGCCGTCGACGAAAAGGCCTGATCGCTGTCCGTCGTAGCCCTGGTCGCGTCCAGCAGCGCGGCGCTGCTGCTGGCGAAACTGCCACCGATCCGCGGCATGGAGCTGTACAGGTCCGTAATCGTCCAGTCGTCGATGTCCGGCCTGATTTTCTTGGCCGCTTCGAGTTCGGAGCGCTCCGGGTTCTGCAGGAACA
>JASFKQ010000276.1:0-4652 GCA_050118555.1 Lysobacterales bacterium | reverse complement strand
GAAACAGGGCCAGCAGCGGCAGCAGCAGGTAGAAGCCCATTTCCACGGGCAGGGTCCACCACACGCCCACCAGCGGGCTGACCGGTTGCGGGCCGATATTGAAGTACATCACCAGGTGCGCCAGCAGCGCGCCGGTGTCCAGCGGCCGCCAGGTGACGAACCAGCTGCCGACCACCAGCAGGATCAGCAGCTGGGCGTAGTAAGCAGGAAAAACCCGCAGGAAACGCCGCCTGAAGTAACGGCCCAGGCCAGGCCCGGGCCGGGCTTCCAGCGCTGAGCGCGCGAACGGAAGGGTCAGCAGAAAACCGCTGAGCACGAAGAACACGTCGACACCGACCGAACCGAACCCCAGGGGAAACTGCAACACGGGGCCGATCAAAGGCACCGCGAGATCGAGGCGGATGCCCGGGTGCAGGGCTTCGTAGTGGTAGAGAAACACCAGGAATGCCGCGACACCGCGCATCCCGGTCAGCGCGGCGATGTAGCGCCGGGCCGGGGCCTTCGCTTCACTCATCCAGGAAAAGGTCTTTCATGAGCGGCTGACCCGGCGCAATGGCGTAGCGGCTGAAATCACGGGTTCCGGTGGCCCTCAGTACGTCCTCGTCGAGAAAGAAGTTCCCGGTGCAATGGCGGGAATCCTGCACCAGGATGGCATGGGCGGCGTCCGCCATGATTTCTTCCGTCCGGCAGTTTTCCGGCTTCACGGCGCCGCCCAGCACCTTGATGGCGGCGGTGGCGATCACGGTCCGCGGCCATAGCGCGTTGCAGGCGATGCGGTCTGCGCGGAATTCCTCCGACATGCCCAGTACGCACAGGCTCATGCCGTACTTGGCCATGGTGTAGGCCAGGTGATCGCGGAACCAGTCCGGGTTCAGGTTCAGCGGGGGCGACAGGTTCAGGATGTGTGGATTTTCCGCCTGCTTGAGGTGGGGAATGCAGGCCCGACTGACTGTATAGGTGCCGCGTACATTCACGTCGAACATCAGGTCGTAGCGCTTCATCGGCAGTTCGAGCGTGCCCTTCAGCATGATGGCGCTGGCGTTGTTCACCAGGATGTCCACACCGCCAAAATGAGCCACCGCCTGCTCAACGGCGGCGTCGACGGCATCGTCGTCCCGGATATCCAGGCGCAAGGCGAGGCCCCTCCCGCCGGCCGCCTCGACCGCCTCCACGGTGTCGTGGATCGTGCCGGACAACACGGGGTGTCTGCGGTCGGTTTTGGCGGCCACGACGACATTCGCACCGTCCCGCGCTGCGCGCAGCGCGATGGCCCTTCCAATGCCGCGCGAGGCGCCCGTGATGAACAGCGTTTTCCCGCCCAGATGCCTGCTCATGTCACGACTCCTGCAACTCTAATCCCGTATTATAGCGACCTGTGGATACCGGCTGGACACAGGACTTTCTGAACTGGCTCAACGCCAATCCGGGTTGGGGCATTTCCATGGTGTTTCTGGTCGCATTTTTCGAATCGCTGGTACTCATCGGCATCCTGCTTCCCGGCATCATTATCCTGTTCGGCATCGGCGCATTGATCGGCCTCGGAGTGATGGACATCACCCCGATCTGGATCTCGGCGTCGCTGGGTGCGTTCCTCGGGGATTCGGTGAGTTACGCGCTGGGCCGCCGCTTCCGGGGCCATCTTCTGGATGTCTGGCCGTTTTCCCGTTACCCGGGCCTGATGGAGCGCGGCACGCGCTTCTTCCATGCGCACGGCGCCAAGAGCGTGGTGGCCGGGCGGTTTATCGGCCCTCTGCGTCCGATCATCCCGGCGGTCGGCGGGATGATGGGCATGAATCCCAGCCGTTTCCTCGCGGTCGACCTCGCCGCCTGCATCAGCTGGGCGCCAGCCTTCCTGCTGCCGGGCATGCTGTTCGGGGCGTCGCTGGAAGTGGCTTCCGAATACACGGGTCGGCTGACGGTGTTGCTGATCCTGCTGGTGGTTGTGCTGTGGTCGACCTGGTGGCTGATTCGTTTCATATACGAGCCGCTCGCCAGTCGCTCCGCCCGCTGGTTACGCCATGCGATCCGCTGGAGCCGCCGCCACCCGGTGCTGGGACGGGTGGCCGGGCCGCTGCTGGCGCCTTCCCGAGGCGAGGTGCTCTCCGTCACCATGTTGGGCGTACTGCTGGTCCTGATCTTCTGGGGCCTGATCATGCTGCTGTTCCTGTCACCGTTCTCGGCCCAGCCACAGGCCGTGGACCAGGCGGTCAGTGAGCTTGCGCTGGCCTTGCGCAACCATCTCGCGGACCCGGTGATGGTCGCCATTTCGCAACTCTCACGCTGGCCGGTATCGATCCTTTCCGCCACGGCGCTATTGTTATGGCTGCTCGGCGCGGGCCGCCGTAACGCCGCCATGCACTGGCTGATCGCGATCGGCGGCGGCAGCGTGCTGCACTGGCTGCTGTCCTGGAGCCTGCGGACCACACCCCAGGTCTTCGAACTCGTGGAGCCCACGTTCCGCGGGCCGAGCGCCGCGATGAGCCTGCCGACCGTGGTGCTGACCTTCTTCGCGGTGATGGAGGCGGGCGAGTTGCCGCGCAGGCATCGTCAATGGCCGTACCTGGTCGCTGCACTGGTTTTGATCCTGCTGGCGCTGGCGCGCATTTACCTGGGCCTGGAGTGGCTCAGCGGCGCGCTCATGGGTGTCACCATGGGGCTGGCGTGGACCGCGATCGTCGGGATCGCGTACCGGCAGCGAGCCTTCCGGCGCTTTTCCGGCGCGGCTGCGAGCGCGATCTTCTACCTGTCCCTGCTGCTGCTGTTTGTCTGGCAGGTGCAGGAACATACCGCCGGGGACCTGGCATTGGTGCAACAGCCCTACGTGCTCGAAGAGATGGGCGCCGACGACTGGTGGAACTCGGAGTGGCGCACGCTGCCGACGGAGCGCACGCGGCTGGGGTCGATGGCGGCGAGCCGGTTCGATGCGCAAATTGCGGCCAACCCCGAGGAGATCAAGGACCTGTTGGAGGCGGCCGGCTGGCAGAGCGTTTCGGAAGCCGACTGGCGGTGGGTCATCCAGGCGCTGAACCCCGAGCCCGACCAGGCCAGCCTGCCGCTGCTGGGGCGGGCATTCGAAGGCCATTCCGAGGCCCTGCTGATGCGCCGTAATGTCGAGCCGGAGGGCCGCCTGCTCACCGTGCGATTGTGGGATTCCGGTGTGCGGCTGATGCCCTCCGGCCAGACGCTGTATCTGGCGCAGTTCTCGGAAGAGGTCCTGGTTCAGCGCTACAGTCTGTTCAGTTACTGGCGCGCCACCCCCATGCGGCCCCCACAAATGCAAGCATTGCTACGCACGCTGTCCGGCCTGCGGCAAAAACGCGTGGATGACGGCCTGCTGTTGATGCGGGATTAAAAGAGGAGGCAGGTTGATTTTTTATCCCGTCTGAAACCGCGGCAGCAATTCGAGGAGTTTCTGCAAACGTTCGATGGGATCGGTAAGCTCCAGCAAGTGCTGGCGCTCGATACCGGCCAGGGGCAACAATTCGGACAGGCGGTACCCGACCCAGACGGCGTCGTCCAGCTGTTCGGAGCGGAAGTCGGGATACAGGTGACCGACCTTTTCCATGAAACGCGACAGGACGTCGCCCAGCACGGAATAGTTCTCCGGCAACGTGCAGGGTGGCGGTTCCGGCACGACGCGGACGTCCGCCCTGAACAGCCCGTCATTTTGCTGCCAGCTGGATTCGATCATGAAGCGGATCGTGCCGACGACGGATACGCCCAGGAGGCCGTCTTCCAAGGTATACCAGTCAACAATCTGCGCGTGCGTGCCAAGCTCGGCGGTCTTGACCGGTGAAACCGCCTCCTCCCCTTCACGTATCAGGCAGACACCGAAACCGGAGTCTTCCCGGGCACAGTCCCGCACCATGGTGAGGTAGCGCTGCTCGAAAATCCGCAATGACAGGAAACCGCCGGGAAACAGGACTGTACGCAGGGGGAACAGCGGGATTTCAATCGTGCTCATGTGCGCGGACCGCGTCGCAGAAACGAGCGGGAGCGGCTTCGAAACCACCGTTGCTCATGAATACCACATGGTCTCCCGGCCGAACCGCGTCGAGCATCTGGGCCAGCATGTCCTCGCTTCGGGTCACGACCCGGCCGCGCCCTTCCAATGGCGCCAGGGCTTCCTGGGGATCCCAGTCGATGCCTTCGCCCGCCATCAGCCAGACGCGGTCCGCTGCAATCAGCGCGGGGCCGAGTTCGTCGATGTGAACACCGGCGCGCATGGTGTTGCTGCGCGGTTCCAACGCCACCAGCACTCGTGCGTTGCCCACATTTCGGCGCAAGCCTTCCAGGGTGAGGCGGATCGCGGTCGGATGATGGGCGAAATCGTCGTAGACTCGGATGCCGCCGAGGTCGCTGATCAACTCCATCCGCCGTTTAACGCCGGAAAATTCTGCCAACGCCTGCAGGGCTTCAGCCGCAGAGACGCCAGCCGCGTCCGCGGCGGCGAGTGCGGCGCAGGCGTTCAGCGCGTTGTGTCGGCCGCAGTGGGCCCAGCGCAGCTCGCCAACCGCTTCACCGCGATGGAAAAAAGCCAGATGACTGCCGTCGGACTTGGCCAGTTTCACGCGCCAGTCGGCGTCCTCGCCTTCGCCGAAACGCAGCAGCCGGCTCCAGCAGCCCCGCTCCAGCACCGCTTCGAGGCGCGC
>JASFKQ010000275.1:0-4719 GCA_050118555.1 Lysobacterales bacterium | reverse complement strand
TCGTTCTGATCCGGACCGAATGCTATACAGCGGCTCCTTCTTCTCGCCGGCCGACCGGCACCTGATGAACAAGATTCTGAAGATACCGCCCGCGGAACTGGGTGGGCATGTATGGTCATTCCAGGATGCCCGGCTGCCCTTGATGCTGTTCCGTTATCGCGCCCGGAATTACCCGGATACCCTCAGTGCGAAAGAGGCGGAAACGTGGGACCGGGACCGCAAGGCCCGACTGGTGGAAACGGACGACCCCGACTACTTCACCGTACGCGACTTTCGGGCCGCCCTGGCGCGGGCGCGGGAGGAGCACCGGGACCAGGTCGACGCGCTTCGCATCCTCGACCGGCTCGATGCATGGGTCACTGAAATCGGTCTCGAACGGCTTTGAATGCCCCGACCTGTCAACAGAAGTTGCGGTCCCTCACGCCAAGGTATCCGTCACGCGTTCGTCACAAACTTTTTTCAATGAGTTACGGACAATATCTCCAATCGTTTCGAACTGTTTATGCACAAGTGTCTGATTGTCTTTGTTACAAATATTTTACATTTCACGAAACCAAGGAGCAGGACGGGTGAGTTCCTAAGTCATTGATTTACATGGCGCAAATCACGATGATCAAATTTTGATCAAACTAAAGCGCGGCGCACGCCGCATCGGACCGCGGAGCTTTCCCCACAGGGTTATCCACAGCTTTTGTGGATAAGTGATCAGGCCACGTTCAGCGCCAGCTGGTGAGCGTTTGGCTGCGGCGTACTGAAGGCTTTTTTCCGCGACGCGCTGCGCTTCAACGCACGCCTGGCCATGGGCGAAACGAACTCGACGTGCGAGCCGTCGGAGAACTGCAACATCCAGATTTCCCGCGCTGAATCGCCCGGCTGAGTTACGGCTACCACGCCAGTGATGGTCTTTCCGATCAGATCCTGGTTCGCTTTCATAGGTCGTTCCTGCTCGCTGTTTGTGTTCATCCGTGACTATTGAACACTGCATCCTTCTCAAAACCTGAGACGCTACGATGCCGCCCGAGTTCCGTATCGATCACGTGTCAAAATACCCCGGGCAGCTTTTGCCGACCCGGGGAACACGCCGGATGTCCGATCTCAGTCCTTGCCGCCGCCATCGGCGCCGCCAACCAGGATGAAATCCCGGTTACGGTCGACAGTCTTGAGCCCGATTCCCTTCACGTTGACCAGTTGGTCGGCGTGCAGAAAGGCGCCGTTGGCTTCGCGATATTCAATGATCCGCTGCGCCTTGCTCAGGCCGATTCCCTTGAGATTTTGCGAGATTTCCTCGGCCGAGGCGGTGTTGATGTTCACCGGCTCGGCCGCCCAGGCCGAGACGCTGAGCAAGCAAGCTATCAGGAGGTGAAGCAGTTTCGTCATGGCAAATTCCCCTTTGATTGGATGGTGGATGAAAAGCGCGACCGCGTCGCGCGGCGTTACTTCTGAATCGCAGGTTCAAGCATAGTGACCACTTCCGCGCCGCTGTAGCGTCATTGGTCCCGACCGCACGTAGGAAATCCCCCCACCCATACCGCCGACACGCCTTGATCGCGATTCCGCGTTCCGGCACAATGCCCCTCCCCTGCGGCCGTGGCGCGTCTGCGACCCAGGCCAGTCAGTTCAATGGTGGCCCTCGTCGGTCCCCTCGCGACGATATGTTGTGAACCCCGTCAGGCCCGGAAGGGAGCAGCGGCAGCAACGGACTCGGGCGCCGGGGTGTGGCGGGCGGGGGTCACCACCTATTTCGGACCGTCGTCTGCTATAGTTGCGATTGCATGAACCCGATCAACCCCTACCGGTCCCGCACCACCCGATGAGCTACCAGGTCCTGGCGCGCAAATGGCGCCCGAAAACCTTTGAACAACTGGTCGGCCAGGAGCATGTCTCCCAGGCCCTGATCAACGGCCTCGACCAGGACCGCCTGCACCACGCCTTCCTCTTCACCGGCACCCGCGGCGTGGGCAAGACCACGATCGCGCGCATCCTGGCCAAGTGTCTGAACTGCGAACAGGGCGTCAGCTCGAAACCCTGCGGTGAATGCGCCAGCTGCGTGGACGTCGACGAGGGACGTTTCGTGGACATGATCGAGATCGACGCTGCCTCGCGCACCGGCGTCGAGGACATGCGCGAACTTTTGGAGGCCGTGCAATATACACCGTCACGCGGACGCTACAAGGTGTACATCATCGACGAAGTGCACATGCTCTCCACCAGCAGCTTCAATGCGCTGCTGAAGACGCTCGAGGAGCCGCCGCCGCACGTCAAGTTCGTGCTGGCCACGACCGATCCGCAGAAAATCCCGGTGACCATCCTTTCGCGGTGTCTGCAGTTCAACCTGCGGCGCCTGTTGCCGGACCAGATCAACGCTTATCTGAAGACTTTGGTAGAAGCGGAAGGCATCGATGCCCAACCCGAGGCGCTCACCGCGCTGTCACGGGCCGCCGACGGCAGCATGCGGGACGGACTGAGCCTGCTCGACCAGGCGATCGCCTATGGCGGCGGCAAGCTGGCCATGAGCGACCTGGAACAGATGCTGGGCCTGGTCGACCACCAGCACGTGACGGCGATGATCAGGGCACTGTCTGAAGGCGAGTCCAATGCTCTGCTGGGCATCGTCCAGGAACTGGTCGCACAGTCACGTGACCTGAACACGGTGCTTGTCAACCTCGCCGAAACGCTGCACCGGATCACGCTGGTGCAGTGTGTGCCCGACTATCGGGATGCCGAACGCAGCGACTGGGACGCCATCGAGGAACTGGCCGCGAATCTGCCGGTCGAGGACGCCCAGCTGTTTTACCAGATAGCGATCAAGGGACGCAGCGAACTCGGGTTGGCGCCCGATCCGCGGACCGGCCTCGAGATGACGCTGTTGCGCATGCTCGCTTTCCGCCCGGCCGCCGCAGCGCCGGCCGGCACCGCGCCCGGCTCCGACCCCGCCAAGGCGCGGAGCGGCGCTGCCCGGCGGCCCCAGGCTGCCACGAGAACCGCGGCTAAAGCCGCGAGCAAAGCTGCGGCCCAGGCAACACCCGCAAGAGCTCCGACCGCCGAACCGGACGTGCGCTCGCCCCAAACGAAACCGACCCAACCGGAACCGCCGGCGGTGACGCGACCGGAAAGCGGCAGCGACTGGCTCAGCCTGCTCCAACAGCTCAACCTCAGCGGGCAGGTGCGTGAACTGGCCCGCAACGTGCAGCTGAAATCACGCTCGGAAGACCGCTGGGATTTCGTGATCGCGCCGGCCCTGCGGCACCTGGGCTCGGAAACCTGTGTCAGCCGGCTCAGCCGGGCCATCAGCGACCACACCGGACATTCCGTGAGTGTCCGCATCCTCGACGAGGAAGGCGGGAACCTGATGACCGCGGCCGCCATGGAAGAGCGCCACGTCCGGATGACCATGAGCGAGGCGGAAAAGGCCATCAACGACGATCCCACCGTGAAAGCTCTGCAGGAACGGATGGGCGCCAAAGTGGTGGATGATTCGATCCAGCCACTTCAATGAACCGATTCAGAGAACTCAACAGCAGGAACTGATTTAGCCATGAAAGGTAACATCGCCGGCCTGATGCAGCAGGCTCAGAAAATGCAGCAACAGATGCAGAAGGCCCAGGAAGAAATGGCGCGCATGGAGGTCACCGGGGAGGCGGCCGGCGGGCTGGTCAAGGTCGTGATGACCGGCAAGCACGCGGTGCGCCGGGTCGACATCGACCCCTCGTTGATGGAAGACCGGGAAATGCTCGAGGACATTGTCGCCGCGGCCGTCAACGACGCGGTCAACCGGGTCGAGACCACGCTTCAGGAACGCATGTCCGAGCTGACCTCGGGTATCAATCTGCCGCCCGGAATGAAACTGCCGTTCTGATACCGTTGGTTAATTTCCGGCGATGAGCTCCGAACCTCTTCTCGACCAATTGATCGAGGCCCTGCGCTGCCTGCCCGGAGTCGGCCCCAAGTCGGCCCAGCGCATGGCCCTGCACCTGCTGGAGCGCGATCGCGACGGCGGTGTCCGCCTGTCCGGTGTACTGGTGGAGGCCATGGAACGGATCGGTCGGTGCCGGCTGTGCCGGAACCTTACCGAAGACGAACTCTGTGCGATCTGCCGCAACGGGCAGCGCGACGCGTCCACGCTCTGCATCGTGGAGTCGCCCAGCGACGTGATGGCGATTGAGCATGCCACGGGGTACCGCGGCCGCTATTTCGTGCTCTTGGGCCGCCTGTCGCCGCTGGACGGCATCGGACCGGAGGAACTCGGACTGCACGAACTCGCTGACCGCCTGCGAGACGAACCGCCCGCCGAGATGATCATCGCCACCAACCCGACCGTGGAAGGCGAAGCGACTGCCTACTACCTGCAGCGCATGGCGCAGAAGAACGGTATCGCCGTCAGCCGGATCGCCCATGGTGTGCCGCTGGGCGGCGAACTCGAGTTCACCGACCAGTCCACCATCGCTCACGCCTTCAGCACCCGCCAGGTCGTCGAGTCTTCGTAGGAGCCCGCTCTGCGGGCGGTTGGGCGGGGGCTTCGATCGTCGGGAGCAGGGGTTCCTCTCCTCAACCCGGAATGATCAGCGCGAAACCCCGTAGGACCGAGCCTTGCTCGGGATTGGCCTGGGCGGGTCCGTGAATCCATCGCGACCAACGGTCGCTCCTACGGGGCGGCGGAGCGAAACCTTGTAGGACCGAGCCTTGCTCGGGATTGGCCTGGGCGGGTCCGTAAACCCATCG
>JASFKQ010000274.1:0-4721 GCA_050118555.1 Lysobacterales bacterium | reverse complement strand
CTGGTCGCCCAGGCCCGGAGTCTCGTTCTGCTCGTAGAAAAGCACCCCGGCAATGGTGTTGAAATCAGGCTCCAGCGCGATGTAGCCGTACAGCATCGACCACATGCCCGCGCCGTTGATCGGCAACACAATGCGTTGCAGCGCCCCGTCGTCCCAGACCATGTAGATGGTCTTGTAGCGACTGCGGCGAGTCAGGTTGGCCAGGTCCTGGGCCGGCGGTATCGGGTCGCTGAGTTCGGGGTTGGTGGCCGCCTTGCGCTCGTTGAAGGTGTACGGATCGAATTCACTGTCGAAACTGCCCGTGTCGATGTCCACCACCCTCGCGTCGAGGCTTTTGAACAACTCGAGCAACTCTTCATCCTCGATCTGACCGCCAGCCGGCATCAGGCCGGTCAGCGCCAGGATGTTCCCGCTGCGCTCCAGCAGTTTGTTGTTCAGCTGGATCGGGCGCAGTAATACTACGGAACCGGACACGAAGGACGAACAGACCACCGCCGTAACCAGTACGGTCAGGAAAGCGCGGAGCGGCGTGTCCTTAGCCATTTTCGTCCTCCGCAAGTCTTAGCCGGCGCCGGCGGATGTTGAGCTCCACCACCACGTAGTCGATCAACGGCGAAAACAGGCTGGCCAGCAGGATCGAGAAGATCATCGCCTCGTAGTACGAAACGTTGCCCAGCCGGATGAGCACGGTCAGGCCGCCCACCAACAGGCCAAAGCCCCAGCGGCCCGGGTCCGTCATGGCGCCGGTCACGGGGTCGGTGGCGATGAACACCGTGCCGAAGGCGAATCCGCCGAGCACCAGGTGCCAGTACCAGGGAATGGAGAGTATCAGGTGATCCGGGGCAATCACATTGCCCAGCAACGAGACGCCGATCAGGCCGAGCAGTGCCCCGGCAATGACCCGCCAGGAGGCCATCCCCGAGCCGACCAGGAATAGTGCGCCGATCGCGGCGCCCAGGACGGACACGGTTCCGACCGCACCCGGGCGGTCCCCCAGGAACAATTGCCAGTAGCTGTAATCCACGGCCGGAATCACCTTGAGGCCGCCTTCCTCGGTGACGAGTTCGAGCACGGTTGGTTCGTCGTAGCCGGGCACGGGAACCCAGGCGCCGACGCTGAACATCAGTTCGGAGTAGGAGAACACCAGGAAGGCGATCGCGAACAACGGTGGGTTGATCAGGTACCGCCCGGAACCGCCGTAGATCAGTTTGCCGAACACGATGCCGAAGGACATGCCGTGCGCCACCTGGTAGAGCGGTGCATCAGCCGGCATCATCAACGCCACGAACCAGGCAATGTAGAGCAGGCCCTCGTCCACGCGCTTGCCGCGCACCGCGGCGAACAATGACTCCCAGAAGGCGCCGACCAGCAGCGCGACGATGAATATGGGCAAGAAATACAATGCGCCGTGCGCCACGCAGGCCATGATGCTGTGCGGGTCGAAGCCGATTCCCATTTTCACGAGCATAACCGCCCGCCAGCCCGGCACCGGGTCGAGCGCGAAATCGGCGATGGCCAGGTTCGTCAGATGGCCAAGGCTCCACAGGCCGATCAGCCAGCTCGGTATGCTGGCGATAACGAAGTAGTTCCACAGCCGCTGTACGTTGTTCGCGTCGCGGATGTGCGGCGGCGCGCGGGTGACGGTATGCGATGACAGCACGAAGCGACGCGCCAGGATGCCGAAATTCTCGAAGATCTGGCGGACCTTACTGATCATCCGTCTTTCTCGATCTGTTCTAGGTTGATGCGAAGCGCGATGCCGTAGTCCTTTTTCGCCGGGCAGAGGAAGGAACACAACGCGAGATCTTCTTCGTCCAGTTCGAGACAACCGAGTGCCTGTGCCCGCTCGGTGTCCTTGACCAGCAACGCCCGCAGCAGTGGTGACGGCAGGATGTCCAGCGGCATCACGCGATCGAACGCCCGCATCGGCAACATGCCGGAAAAGCGGCCGTTCTGGGTGGTGCTGAACCGGTAGCGGCGCCGGTGTCCGGTCCGCCTGCAAAACGTCGGAGCCGCAGTGAAGCGTCTCGGAAACAGGCCGGTCCAGCCGAACAGGAAACTGCGTCCGCCTTCGCGAAGCACCGAGACCTGGTCGTGGTAGCGTCCCAGGTAGCCCAGCGCGCCGGTCGCAGCCCGCCCGCCCAGGACAGAGCCGGACACAATCCGGCATACGTCCGTTTCGCACAGCCCTTCCCGCAGCAGTTCATCGAGTGAAGCACCCAGGCGCGTGGTCACCAGTCTCGGTTCATTAACGCAGGCTCCGCAAAGCGAAGCGACGCGCCCGGTCTCGATCTGACCGCGGTGAAACAGGCGTCCCAGCGCGACGACGTCCTGGAAGCCGATGTGCCAGTTGACGCGGTTCGGCCCCGCGGGCTCCAAAAAGTGCATGTGGGTGCCCGGCAGCCCCGCCGGGTGGGGACCGGCAAAATCGACGCGATGCACCCGGTCGATCCCGGGCAGCGTAACGTCCCAGTCCGGCGCCGTGCAGAGCCAGACATTGCCAGTGGTCAGCGCAGTCAGCAGGCGTAGCCCCAGGCCGAAGTGCTCGGTATCGCGCCCGACCACCACGGCGGGGTCGGGCGCCAGCGGCCGCGTATCTATGGCCGTCACGAAGATCGCCCGGGGCGAGCTGTCCGAGGGCGGCACACGGCTGAAAGGCCGGCTCCTGAAAGCGGTCCACAGCCCCGCATGGAGCATGCGCTCCGCGACGTCGTCGCGGCCAAGCTTCTCGATCTGCCGGGGCGTCAGGGGCTCGTATACGCGGTCGCTTGCGGCCGAATCCTCGAGGCGCACAACCACGCTTTCCAGCACCCGCCGCGCACCGCGATTGATCGCTACCACCGTGCCGCGGCCCGGTGATGGATAGCAGACTTCAGGGTCGCGCTTGTCCTGCCACAGGGGTTGCCCCAGCCCGACTGCCTGGCCCACTTCGACCAGCATGCGTGGCCGCAGACCGTTGTAGTCGACGCCGCACAGGGCGACGTGTCTGACCCTCGGCCCGTCGTAGATGACCTGCTCGGGCTCTCCCTCGACCGGGATGTCCAGTCCTTTCCTGATACGAATGGTCCGGTTCATTTCGGGTGCGTCAACGGGTGCTCACTCGGGAAGCGGCCGGTGGACGTCGTGGCAATCCGAGCACTTGAGGACGTGGATGTTCATGCTTTGGGCCTCGAATTCAGGATGGCCGGTCTTCATCTTGCGGTGGCAGCGGTAGCAGACCTCGGCCTGTTTCTCGCGGTCCATGATCGGATCCTTTTGCGCATGTACCGTGTGGCAGGTGGAGCAATTGATGCTTTTCCGGTCGTGTGGGCTACCGATGAAACCGATGGTCTTGCTCACCGCGCCCTCCACGCCGTGGCACTGCATGCACGCCGCCAGTTGCTCGTCCCGCGGCGCCTTGTCCTTGCCGCGACCGAACTCGGTCAGCGGCGGAAAACCCCTGCCGCCGTGCGCCCGTGAGACGTGGATGCTGCCGGGACCATGGCACGATTCGCAGTAGTGGTGCGCCGCGGGCGCACCGGGGTTCTGCAGGTTGAAATGCGGTCCCGACTGGATCGCGCGCATTTCCGGTCCGGAATGGCACCGCAGGCAGGATGCGGCGCCCTCTTCGCTATAGTGGGGAGTGCGCTCATGGCGAGGAGCAGAAACCGTTTCCTGTGCCGAAACGGTCAGCGCAAAGAGCGTCAATGCCAGGCACAGCAGCAAGGGATTTCTGGAAGCCATGTGGAGTCCCCGAAACCGATTCTTGCTTAGGAGTTTCATCGTACACCAACCCCGAAAGCACATGGCTGAAGCGGCCTGATCAAGGTCAAGGGGGGCGGGAAAAAGTCCTGGAGCAGGGCCGAATTTGATCCTGATCAGCTTGTGGACGAATGCGCGCCGGAGCGGGTCCACGCCGCGACTGCCGAGGCGGCAATTACTACAATGAGGGGTCCGGTGGGGCAACTCGGGCACGATCCGGAAATGCACTTGGGGGACGTGGGCGACATGACGGGAAATCCGGCCCGGCGACCATTTCACGCTCCCGGCCCGGCCCTGAAAAAGTCGTTGACAAGCCCGGGGGGCTGTGGTCTGATCGAGTCCATGTCCGCGCGCAGGAAAAATCAGGCGATTGCCGCACACCGCACCACTGGTGGCGTTTCGCCGCGCGCTCTGCACCTCACCCGGGATCTGCTTCTTGCAGGCGGGCTCCTTGTGCTTCTTCTTGGAATGGGAGCGGGTGCGGGTTAGTTTCGGAAACGAAATACCTGAAGAAACCCGCAAAAAATTGCGGGTTTTTTTTTGAACGGGATGATCAACTTGAAAAGCGACCAGATAAAGAAAGGACCGGACCGGGCACCCGCCCGCGCCATGCTGAGGGCTACCGGGCTCGACGACGAACAAATCTATCGGCCAATGATCGCGGTAGTCAACACCTGGTCGGACGTCACGCCCTGCAACATGCACCTCCGGGACCTGGCGGAGCCGCTCAAGGAGGGCATCCGCGAGGCCGGCGGAACACCGGTGGAATTCGGCAGCATCGTGGTGACCGACGGTATTTCCATGGGCTCGGAAGGCATGCGCTGCTCGCTGATGTCGCGCGAACTCGTCGCTGACTCCGTGGAACTGGTCACCCGAGGCCACTGCCTGGACGGGGCCGTGGTGCTGGTCGGCTGCGACAAGACCATTCCCGGTGCGGCCATGGCTCTTGCCCGAATGAATATCCCCGGTCTCGTGATCTA
>JASFKQ010000273.1:0-4731 GCA_050118555.1 Lysobacterales bacterium | reverse complement strand
ACCGCCCTGGACGACCGCAACGTGTTGCGCTGGGAGGGAATCGCCACCTTTTCGGAGTCCACCGAGGGCACCGAATGGTATTTTGGGCAGACCTGGTACCACCTTTTTGCGCACCGCAACGCCATTTCCCTGCTCGGTTTCGCCCGTGGCGAAACGGACGCGCCCGTGCAATTGAAGGAATACGGCGCGAAGCTTATCTGGCGCCGCCCGTTCACCCGCAGGTGGCTCTATCTTTCCATCGGTCCCAGTATCACCTGGCCCCGCGAGGAGCCCGAGGAAAAACGTGAGCTGTCCCTGGGCTTCGGCATGTGGATCGAAATGGAATTCGGCCGCTGGCACTACTGAGCGCTTTCGGGCCGGGACGCCGGCAGGCCCGGACAGCGTCCGAGATCTTCGGTCCGGCCGGACGGCGACAGCGATCCGCCGGCCAGCGCGCGAATACAGGCCAGCAGGTTCGGCATGCTGCTCCGCAGGCTTCGCCTGACCAGGAACCGCGGGACCGGCATCGCCGGCTGCAGACTGATTTCGTAGTCCACCACCGTGCCGCGGTCACTTTCCCGAAACCGCCATTCACCCTGCATCGACCTCAGGTTTCCTTCCACCAGGTGAAATGCGTTGCGCTCGTAAGGCTCGCGACTCGATTCGAATACGAAATCCATAGCGGGGGCAAACCAGCTCTGCCGCACGACCTGGTGGACCCGGACGGAGGCGCCCCGATCGTCGAGCACTTCACATTCCTGCAGTCCATCGACGAAAATGAAGGCCTGATCGCATGATGCGACGACATCCCAGACTGCCCTGGCGGGCGCCCGGACCAGAATCAGCATGCGCGCCGACCCACCCTGCCCGTCGGCACGGGCTTCCCGGGCGACCACCTCGCCGTTCTCCAGGCGCGCCAGCGTCGCTTCGTCCAGCGAATCCGTCGCACAAACCGGACCGGTAGCGAGCAGGCAGCACACAAGCACAAGCGTAAACCGTTTCATCGCAGCGCCAGTATAATGGCCACATGAATCTGCGCGCCCTCCAGTATTTCGTCAAACTCGCCGATCTGCGGCATTTCAGCAAGGCTGCCGACGCCTGTTTCGTCAGCCAGCCGACTCTGAGCACCCAGATCAAGAAGCTGGAGGAGGAACTGGGCGTACAACTGGTCGAGCGCTCACCGAAGCAGATCATGCTGACCCAGGTGGGCGAGGAAATCGCGCAGCGCGCCCGGCTGGTGCTCAGCGACATCGAACAGATACGCGCGGTGGCCCGCCGCAGTGGCGACCCCGCCAGTGGCGTCCTGAGGCTGGGCCTGTTTCCAACGCTGGCGCCGTACTACCTTCCCCACGTCGTTCCGTCTGTTCGCAAGCTGTACCCGCGCCTGCGCCTGCAGCTGGCGGAGGAGAAGACCGAGGATATCCTGCGAATGCTGCACCACGGGGAACTCGACGCGGCGCTGCTGGCGCTCCCGGTCAGCGGGGAGGGGCTGGAGATCGAGATCCTGTTCAAGGAGCCATTCGTGCTGGCATTGCCCGATGACCACCCGCTTGCAGGCCGGGGAAACATCACCATGGACGACCTGCAGGGTTCGGAGCTGCTCCTGCTCGAGGAAGGCCACTGCCTGCGCGAGCACGCGCTCGAGGTGTGCGCGCTGGCCGGCGCCCACGAACGCGTCGACTTTCACGCAACCAGCATGGAAACCCTGCGCCAGATGGTGGGCGCGGACGTCGGCATCACCCTGATGCCGGTGCTGTCGGTCAAACCCCCCATCGCGCCGACCCCGAACGTGGTCACGCGGCGCTTCGCCGATCCCGCGCCAAGCCGCACCATCGCCCTGATCTGGCGCAGCAGTTCAGCCCTTTCCGCCTTCCTGCGCGAACTCGCCGATTCCCTGCGCGCCCTGCCCGACGGACTCCTCGAGCCCTGATTTTCCGCAGAAGACGCAGAAAACGCCGAAGGTCGAAATGCCCTGTCAGGCATAAGTAGGTCCGCCACAAGAACAGCAGAACCCGCAATTATTTCGCGCCCTCAGCGTATTCGGCGGACCTGTTCTTTTCGGGTGATGCTCAGAGCCCCTCAAGCAGGTCCTGGGCATCGTCTGGGCCTTCGGGGATATCGGCGAACAACGGCGTTGACAGGTAGCGCTCGCCGGTGTCGGGCAACATGGCCAGGATCACCGAACCGGGTTCCGCGGTTTCGGCCACCTTCAGGGCGGCCGCAAAGGTGCCGCCGGAAGAAATGCCGCAGAAAATGCCTTCCTTCGTGGCCAGCGCCTGGGACGTCGAGATGGCCTCTTCGTCCGTCACCAGCACGTTCTGATGGGCCACGTCGCGGTCCAGCGTCTCCGGGATGAAATCCGGCGTCCAGCCCTGGATCTTGTGCGGCTGCCAGGGATCACCCTCGAGTAGCGCCGCGCCCGCGGGTTCGGTCGAGATGATCTTCACCCCGGGCCGCGCCAGCCGGATCATCTGGCCGGCGCCGGTAATCGTGCCGCCCGTGCCGTAACCGCTGACGTAGTAATCGAGTCGACGATTGGCGAAATCCTTCAGAATCTCAGGGCCGGTCGTGTTCCGATGGTAGGCAGGGTTTGCTTCGTTCTCGAACTGCTGCGTCATGAACCACCCGTGCTTGGCCGCCAGCGCCTCGGTCACGCGCACCATGCCGGTCGCGCGCTCCGCCGCGGGGGTCAGGACGACCTTCGCCCCCAGGAACCGCATCAGCCGACGCCGTTCTACTGAGAATGATTCCGCCATCACCGACACGAAGGGGTAGCCGCGCACCGCGCACACCATTGCCAACGCGATGCCGGTGTTGCCGGACGTGGCCTCGATGACTGTCTGCCCCGGCTTCAGCGCGCCGCGCTTTTCGGCGTCCAGGATGATGCCGAGCGCCAGCCGGTCCTTGACCGAACCCATCGGGTTGAACGCTTCGACCTTCACGTACATCTCGACGCCCTCCGGCGCCAATTTCTGAATGCGGACGATGGGCGTATTACCGATGGTTTCAAGAATGTTGTCGTAGATCATGTGCTCCTTCCTGTCTCATGCCGCCACGTGCACGGCGGGCTGTTGTTCGAACCACCCGAGAGTACTCCCGAGGGCGGCGACGTGTCCAATGATCAGCAGCGACGGACCATGGCCGGCGGCCCGTCTTTCTCCACATTGGGACAGGACAGGGGCGGGTACGGTTCCCGTGACGGGGAACAGAGCGTTTCTATTGCGATGTTGCCGGTTGGAACTTGAGCTTCAGCGCCGCAGAAGCTCGGTCAGCGCCGCGCCCCTCGCCAAGGCGGGCGACGTGCGGTTGCGGCCGGCGGCGCGCCGGATAAAGGCTTCCTTCGCCATCCAGCTGCGGTTGACCAGTCCCATGCCGAAGCGACGCAACAGGCCCAGTTCCCCGGGCATGAAGAGACCGCGCAGATTGTGCACGCCCCTGGCCATCACCTCGGCTTCGGAGCGGCGCCACCGGTCGTACCTGGCCAGCGTCTTGTCCGCGGCCCAGTCCACGTCGCGCTGACGCGCGTCCACCAGCACCTCGGTCAGCGCTGCCGCGTCGAGCAGACCCGCGTTGACCCCCTGCCCGGCCAACGGATGCATGACGTGCGCGGCATCGCCCAGCAACACGGCCTGGCGCGCCACGTAGCGTTCGCTCAGCCGCATGCTCAGGGGGAAGGCAGCTCTCGGGCCGCAGGCTTCCATCGCGTCGGGCCAGTGGTCCTCGCCGCCGACGGCGGCCTGTTCCAGTTCGGCGAGAAAGTCGCCGTCGTCCAGGCCGAGCAGGCGCTCCGCCTCCGCCTCGGGTCGCGACCACACGATCGACGACGTCCCGTCCGACAGGGGCAGGAACGCCAAAGGCCCACCGTCCATGAACCGCTGCCAGGCGACGCCCGGGTTCGGGCTGCGGGTGGTGACGACCCCGACGATGCCCTTTTGGGCGTATTCCCAATATTTCTGTTGAATGCCCAGCAGCTTGCGAACCGGGGACTCGGCGCCATCCGCACCGACAAGCAGGCGGGCCGTGAGGCTTTTCCCGCTGCTCAGGGAAACCCCGACAGACCCGTTCTCGAAAGCCAGGCCGTCGACTTCGTCCGGGCAGAACAGCTCGACGCCCCCGGCAGCCAGCAGGGTTTGCCACAAGGCCCACTGGACGAGGTCGTTCTCCACGATGGTGCCCAGGCGCTCCATCGCGAACTCGGCCGCGTTGAACTCGACCCGGTTGGACTCTTCGCGATCTTCGACGACCATGTGCGCGAAGTCGCAGTGACGCTGGCGGCTGACCTGTCGCCAGGCGCCGGCTTCGGACAGGATGTCCGCGGACCCCGGCGAAAAAGCGGAAACGCGCAGCCCGACCGACTGGCCGACATCGAACGGCTCGGGTTCGCGGCATTCCACCACGGCCACCGAGAAACCCGCCCGCGCCAGCAAGGATGCGGCCGTGGCGCCCACCATGCCGGCGCCCGCCACGACGACGTCGAATGCGTCTTGCTGACGGTTGGCGTTCACAGCGGCTCTCCGACGGCCAGCCTCGGAATATGGCCGCGATAACCCATCGCCTGTACGGCCATGCGCCTGCGTAACGGAGGCAGCAGTGCATGGGCCATCATGCCGACGCCACGCGCGGCGGCGGCGAGCGGCGACGGGTTGGAAAACACCCGCGCGAGACCGTCGGAATAGGCGATGGTGCCGCGATGGTCGGCTTCGCGCCAGCGACTGTAACGTTTCAGCAGGTGCGCCGCGCCGGCGTCGAATG
>JASFKQ010000272.1:0-4791 GCA_050118555.1 Lysobacterales bacterium | reverse complement strand
CGTCCCGGTAGGAAGCCAGCAGCAGGCATCGGGTCTGCTGCATTCGCCGCCCGAGAAACTTGAGCAGGTCCATCGTCGAATTGTCCGCCCAGTGGATGTCCTCGACGACAATCACGGCCCCGGAGTGAGTGGTTGCGGTAATCAGGTTCAGGAACTCGGAATAGATCCTGTGGTTATCCGCGTCCGACTCGAGCAGCCGGGTGAATTCCACTCCGAGATCGGCCGCCATGTCGAAAACAGGTCCGAGTGGCCGCGCCGCGAAAAGTGCCTCGCAGCCACCTCGCAATATCCGGAATTCTTCGGGGAGCGTGCGCGTGAATTCCTCGATCAGCGAAGTCTTGCCGATGCCGGCTTCGCCGCTGATGAGGACCGTGCGACCGCAGTCCGACGTGGCCCGCTCATGTTCACGGCGTAGCCGATCGAGAGGCTCTTGTCGTTCGAGCAACATCATGCGTCGGTCTGGTCCTTGGCCATCCCGGCCATTATAGGATCGAAAGGATGGTTCTCGAGTCCCAGGGCGCATTTCATGGCCCGCCGCCGGGCCTCACTCCGGGCTCGTGTCGCCCCTGATCTGTTGCTTCATCTCCCGCAGGATGTCTCGTTTTTCTTCCTGATATTTCGCATATTGCTCATCACTGAGCACCTTCTGGAAATCCGCATCGCGCTCGCTGCTGATCTTCTTGAGCTCCTTTTTCAGTGCCGGTCTTTTGTAGTTCGCGAGGGCGACGTCGACCCTGGCCGCGTGGCGCTCCGAAATCTCCCGAATCCGGGATTGCTGGTCAGACGTCAGCGAAAGGCGCTCGGTCAGGATGGCTGTAAGCACTGCGGCGCGGTCCGCCGGGGCGTGCGCCGCCGGCGCCGCTGATGCCTCGTCCGTGGCCTCGCTCGCGGGCGCGGTGCCGGTCAGCAGGATACAGAGGGCCAGCATCGTGGCGGCAAGCTTGCGCATGGAAACTCCGGGAAAATAAATGTCTGACGTGCACACATTCTAGCGCCTCCCCAGCAGGCGTGACGGAGTCCCGATGTCGGGAAAATCCGCGGGTTTGCGCATTAAGTACTGAGAGACCGCTGAAATCGGAAGTCCGTCCGGAACCGGGAGCCGTCCCGGCTCGCTCGGGCGCGGTGGTCGCAAGCGGAAATCAACTGAAGGGCCTGCTCATGCGAGTTTGTGTATCGACCGTCCCGGCGCGCCGGCTGCTGGCAACGCTGTTGGCATGGTGCCTGTCATCATCTGCATTTGCGCAAACAGTTCCGGACGTCACCATTCAGGTCCTGGACGTAAACGCCGGATCGGGATTTGGCAACCCGTCGGACCCCATCGTCTGGAGCGGGGATCTGTACTTTTCGGCCGACGACGGATTCCCCTGCTCCGGAGGTGCCGGTGGCACACAGCTGGGCGAGTACGGCCGGGAGCTGTTTTCTGGCGGTATCGGCACCGGGCCTTATCTGATCAAGGACATAAATACCCAGACGAGTGGCAACTGCGACGGTGTCGACAACACTCTGCAGGACCACGCAGCCGGCACGTCTAACTACCTGATCTTCCGTGCGCGAAGTAACCCCGGCTCATCCAGTTCGGTGGGGTTCGAGCCTTGGCGGACGGACGGTCAGACAGGAAATGCGGACCTCGTGACGGACATCGCCAGCGGCGGGGACGACTCCAATCCGCGCAACATGGTTTCCGTCTTGGGAGGGTCGTACGTGGCCTTCAACGCCTGGACCTACAGTTCGGGTGAAGAGCCCTGGATCACCGACGGGTCCGCGGCGGGCACCGCTCAGCTTGCCGAAATCGCGGCAGCAGGCGACGCCAGCAATCCCCGTTCGTTCACGCCACTGAGCAACGATTCCTTCCTGTTCGTCGCTTCCGACCAGGCGGCGCTCGGCGAGGAACTGTACGTGTCCGACGGATCGGGCGCGTCACTGGTCGAGGACATCAACTCCGATCCGGGCTCGGACTCGCATATTCAGTTCCTGACGCCTTTCAAGGGCAAGGATCTGGCCGTGTTCATCGCCGAGGACCCGGTGGCCGGACGCGAGCCCTGGGTGACGGACGGAACGGCGGCGGGCACCTTCCGGCTGGCCGATATCAACCCGGGCAGCGCCGATTCGAACACCCAGACCGACGACGGCTACAACAAGTGCTTCACGCAAGTCGGCGACCTCATGTTCTTCGCCGCCGACGATGGCACGACCGGCCGGGAGTTGTGGGTCACGGACGGCACCCCGGCCGGGACGCGATTCGTCAAGGAAATCTACGACGGGCCCGGCGGAGGCTATTCCGGCCAGGCGGCGGCTTTCAACGGGCTGCTGTATTTTGCGGCGCCGGGCATCGGTCTGTGGTCCAGCGACGGCACTACCGACGGCACACAGCCCGTCATCGCCACGGGATTCAGCACCGGCCTGCAGGAGTTCGCGGTTGTGGGCGACCTGCTGTATTTCGCCGTCGGCACCACGCTCTGGGTTTCCGACGGGACAGCCGGCGGAACCGTACAGGTTGATGGACCGACATTCACGGTCGGACCCCGGGCCCTCACCGCAGTGGGAGCGGCCTTCCTGGCCTTCGTGGCCCGGTCGGCCGACTATGGCCAGGAGATGTTCATTGCCTATGCCGGGCCCGAGACGCTCGGGCCGGTGACCGGCATCGGGTTTGCGCCGGTTCCCATCGGGACCTACCAGGATGGAACGCTGACCGCGACGGCCAATGACGCAAACACCGGTGGCTCGAACATCGCCAGCGCGGAGTATCAGCTGGATGGCGGGTTGTGGTCTGCCATGGAAGCGCTCGATGGCGCCTACGACTCGGTCACGGAGACCGGCATCCAATCCGTCAGTTTCGCAACGGTGGGAACGCATCAGGCCTGCGTGCGCTCGAGCGACGTTCTGGGCAACGTCGGCGCCCCTGCCTGCATGGACATAGAGGTGGTGGCGGGGGATTCTACCCCGCCAATCTTGACCGTGGTGGATGTGCAGCCGAATCCTGTCACCGTCGGTGAGGCTGCGGTTCTCAGTCTAAACGCCAGTGATGAAACGACCGGCAACTCGCAGATCATACTCCTGGAATACCAGGTCGACGGCGCCGACTGGCAGTCGATCAGCCAACCGCTCGACGGCGCATATGACGAGGTCGCCGAGGAAGCGGAGGTGGAACTCAGCTTCGGCACGGCCGGCATGCACAGCGTGTGTGGGCGAGCGACGGATGACGCCAATAATGTGAGCAACCCCGGGTGCGTGGAAGTGGAGGTGCAGGAGTTGCCTCCGGAAATCTGCGACAACGGCATCGATGACAATGGCAATGGCCTGGTCGATCAGGACGATTTCCAATGTCCGGTAGGGCTGGAGGTCATTTGCCTGCATGATCCCATCTACCCGGCAGGCGGCTTTCAAACCGTGTCCATTGCGGCCGAAGCGATCGACAAGGACGGCAATCCGGTCAATGCGGAAGACCTGAGTATCTACGTTGGTGACTTCGAAACACCGGCGCTTTCGTCCACGCCTGATGCCAACGGCAACAATTCGGTTCTGGGCTACAGCTTCAGCATGGGTTCCGCCCTGTTCTACAAGTGCCGGGCGACGCGCGGCAGCGAGGTGGCCGACAGCGGGCCTGTGTTTTCCTATCCTGGACCCCTGAGCCCGGTGACGCCGGTGCCCATCGTCATGCACCAGGATTACAAGCATGCCATCGACGTTGTGTTTTTCGCTGACGATGACGAATTCGACTCCGAGACGGACCCCGACTTCATCGATGATGTCTGGCTGTTGATCCATGACGGCTACTTCAAGATTCCGTTCTTCGTCAGTGCTCAGGCGCACTTCAATTTCTGGATTGCGACAGACCCGGCCAATGCCAGTCCCGATCCCGACAACAAGGACGACTTTGGCAACCTGCTCTGCTTCCGGGAACTCCCCGATCATTACAACAGGAGGTATCGGTTTGCGGACGTTTCCGGAATCGTGCATGAATCCAATTGCAGGGATCATGCGGGGAGTCCAGGCAACTTTACCGTGGAGGTAGATCCTCAGCGGCTCGAAGTGGTGGCGCACGAGTCCGGCCACCGGCCTTTCGGATTGGCGGACGAGTACTGCTGCGACGGGGGCTATTTCTCCAAGATCAAGTTTCCCAACCTGTTCCGGGAAGAAAACGGATGCCGCGACGGGGCTTCCAATCGCGGCTTTGACCCTGACGATTGCCGCAGCCTCACGGAAAAGAGCACTGGAAAGGATTGGTGGTTGTTTGAACCGGACTACAGTACGTCCACAACCTGCAGTTCCCAGCCGGGCGATCTCATGCAACAAACGGGATGTATTCCGGACCCCGCGACGACCGGCGTCATCGACCGCTACCGTGTTGGCCCATCCGAAGTGGACCGAATGCTCTGGTACCTGAACAAGTGCTCCGACGGGAAGTGTTGAAGATGAATCTCAGAGACCAAAAACCTGTAAGGGCTGGCCTTGCCGCCCTGTGCCTTTACACGCTGGCTGCGGCCCCGGTGCAGGCCCAGCTGGACCCGCAGTCCATCCCCTTCGTCGCAGCCAGTCTGAACGATTCCCGGCGGGCACTGATCGTCGAGGCGATCGTTCGATCCGACGGGACGTCCATGTTCCTGGACGCATTTGTCAGCGATGTTCCGCCGCGCGGCTTCGAAGGCGAACCGCAGATGCTTCGGATCGACTACCTCGATGCAGATGGCAACGTCATCGGCTCAAGGAACGCCTGGGATCCACGCTGGGAATTCAGCTGGACGGCGGACGGTGAATCAAAAGAAATCCTGCCCGAGGTTCATGCAGCGTTCG
>JASFKQ010000271.1:0-4803 GCA_050118555.1 Lysobacterales bacterium | reverse complement strand
GCCAGTGCGCGTGGACGGCCCGGCCGGGGTGTCAGTGAATGCCGTCGCCGATGCGCGAAAGATCCCCGCAGCCCTTGGTGTAGTCGAAATTCAGCCAGATGCCGACGGCCCGGCCCATCAGGTTCTCCTCCGGCACGAAACCCCATTCCCGGCTGTCATTGCTTCGGTCCCGGTTGTCGCCCATCACGAAGTAGTGGCCTTCCGGCACCTCCCATTGCCCATCCCTGCTGCCCGAGTTCAGGTGCAGCAGGATGTCGTGTTCCACGTCGCCCAGTTGCTCACGGTACTTCATGGCGTCGGCGCGGGGCGTGGTGCATTTCTCCTCTGCTGAGGTGTAATGGCCGACCTCCGTCTCGCTGATCGGCTCACCGTTGATGTACAGCTGCTTGTCGCGGTAGGTGATCACATCTCCGGGCAGGCCGACCATCCGCTTGATGAAGTTGACTTTCGGGTCTACCGGGAACCGGAACACCACGACATCACCGCGTTTGGGCTCGCCGATCGGCACGATCTTGGTATTCAGCACCGGGAGCCTGAGCCCGTAAGCGAACTTGTTGACGACGATGAAATCCCCCACGAGAAGGGTCGGGATCATCGAGCCGGACGGAATCTTGAACGGCTCGAACAGGAAGGAGCGGAACAACAGGACGATCAAAAGGACCGGAAACAGCGAGCGCGAATACTCGGTGAGCACCGGCTCCCTGGGCGCCTGTACGCTTTCCTGCACGGCGCGGTCCATGCGGCGCCTCTTGAAGAAAAGTGAGTCGACCAACCAGACCAGGCCGGTGAATGCGGTCAACAGCACCAGCAATAGAGAAAAATCGGGTTTCATCGGAACATGTTACCTCTTGTTGTCCTGCTGGAGCACGGCCAGGAAAGCCTCCTGCGGAATCTCGACGCGGCCGACCTGCTTCATGCGCTTTTTGCCGGCCTTCTGCTTCTCCAGCAACTTTCGCTTGCGGGTGACGTCGCCCCCGTAACACTTTGCGGTCACGTTCTTGCGCAAGGCCTTGACGGTGGTGCGCGCGATCACCTGGGATCCGATCGCGGACTGAATGGCCACGTCGAACATCTGCCTGGGAATCAGTTCCTTCATCGCAACGGCCAGGTCGCGTCCCCGCCGCTGCGCCTGCTCGTGATGCACGATCAGGGACAGGGCGTCGACGCGCTCGCCGTTGATGAGAACGTCCAGCCGCACGAAGGGCCCGGCCTGGAAGCGCAAAAAATGATAGTCGAAGGACGCATAGCCTCGGCTCACTGACTTGAGGCGATCGAAAAAGTCGAGCACGACCTCCGACAAGGGTAGCTCGTAGCGGATCGATACCTGGCTGCCCAGGAATTGCATGCCCTTCTGACTGCCCCGCTTTTCCTCGCACAGCCCTATAACGCCCCCGACGTAATCCTGCGGCACCAGGATATTCGCCTCGATAATGGGCTCGCGGATTTCCGAGATCTTGTTGGCCCCGGGCAGCTTGGCGGGATTCTCGAGGCTGATCGTCTCACCGGTGCTGAGCACCACTTCGTAAATCACTGTCGGGGCGGTAGTGACCAGGTCGACGTTGTATTCACGCTCCAGTCGCTCCTGCACGATGTCCATGTGCAGCAGGCCCAGGAAACCGCAACGGAAGCCAAATCCGAGCGCCTCGGAGGTTTCGGGTTCGAACTGCAGGGCCGCATCATTCAGTTGCAGGCGGTCCAGCGCCTCGCGCAGATCGGGATAGTCGTCGGCATCGGATGGAAAAAGCCCGGCGAACACCCGGGGCTGCATGAATTTGAAGCCGGGCAGCGCGCGCGCAGCGCCATCTTTCGCACGGGTCACGGTATCGCCGACCGGGGCCCCGTGCACGTCCTTGATGCCCGCCACGAAAAAGCCGACCTCCCCGGCGAACAACCGTTCGAGCACCTTTCGTTTCGGTGTGAAAACACCGACCTGCTCGACCTGGTGCTGGTTGCCCGATGACATCAGACGAATCTTGTCGCCCTTGCCAATCGACCCGTCGACCACGCGGATGAGCGACACGATACCGAGGTAATTATCAAACCACGAATCGATAATCAGCGCTTTCAGGGCTGCTTCAGGATCGCCGCCGGGGCACGGCACACCGTGCACGAGCGCTTCAAGCACCTCGCTTATCCCCACGCCGGTCTTGGCGCTGACACACAGAGCGTTCCTCGCCTCGATGCCGATGATATCCTCGATTTCCTGCTTGACCCGCTCGGGTTCGGCGGACGGCAGGTCAATCTTGTTCAGTACCGGAATCACTTCCAGGCCCAGTTCCACCGCGGTGTAGCAGTTCGCCACGCTCTGGGCTTCAACGCCCTGGGCGGCATCCACGACGAGCAGCGCACCTTCGCAGGCCGCCAGCGACCGGGACACCTCGTACGAAAAATCCACATGGCCGGGCGTGTCGATGAAATTGAGCTTGTAGGTTTCCCCGTCGAGAGCCTCGTAGTCGAGCGTGACACTCTGGGCCTTGATGGTGATACCACGTTCACGCTCCAGATCCATCGAGTCCAGCACCTGTGCCGCCATCTCGCGTTCGGTCAAGCCGCCGCATATCTGGATGAAGCGGTCCGCAAGCGTCGACTTTCCATGATCCACGTGTGCAATGATTGAGAAGTTTCTGATGTGCTTCTGGTCCATGCCCCGACCGCCCGGCTACCGCGCGAAAATACCAAAAGGCCACCCGTTTGCGACCAAACGGGTGGCCTTCGTTGGCGATCAACGATTATATCGTATCTCGCGGTTAGTCTTCGACTACCGGTGTGTAGGCGATGAACCGGGTGACGCCGTCACGCATGATACGCAGCGCCACTGCCTTGCCGGGCTTGAGCGAATCAACGATATCCTCGAACGAGGAGATATCCTTCACCACCTCGCTGTTGATCATCAGAATCACGTCACCCTCGCGCACACCTGCGCGATAGGCTTCGTCGCTCTCGACACGGGAAACGAGCACGCCGCCTTCCGGGCCGCCCAGCGCACGGCGCTGTTCCTCCGGAATGGGTTCCACCTGCAGACCCAGCAAATTGCTCGGTACCGCTTCCTGGGCGGACGGCAGCGCATTACCGGCTTCGTCCTCCGGCAACTCGTCCAGCGTCACCTGGAAGGTCATTTCCTTGCCGTCCCGACTCACGACCACGTCGGCCTTGGTGCCCGGTGGATTCGAGCCCACCAGCGGCGGCAATTCATTCCAGCTTTCGATGTCGACCCCGCCGAAGGACAGGATCACGTCACCCGGCTTGATGCCGGCTTTTTCAGCAGCGCTGTCCTTGTTGACATCGTTGACCAGGGCGCCCACCGGACGGTCGAGGTTCATGGCCTCCGCCAGTTCGCGGGAAACCTGGCCGACCTGCACACCCAGCAGTCCGCGCTCGACCTTCCCGTGTTCGCGCAACTGTTTGACCGCGTTGGCCACCGTCTCGATCGGAATGGAGAACGAGAGACCCATGTAGCCGCCGCTCGCGCTGAGAATCCAGGAATTGACCCCGACCACCTCGCCGTCCATGTTGAGCAGCGGGCCGCCCGAATTGCCGCGGTTGATCGCGACGTCCGTCTGGATGAACGGCACATACTGCTGCTGGGCGTTACTGCGGCCCTTGGCGCTGACGATGCCCGCGGTGACCGACTGGTCGAAATTGAACGGGGAGCCGATGGCCACCACCCACTCGCCGCGGCGCAGCTTGTCGCTATTGCCGAATTTCAGCGTGGGCAGGTTCTTCGCATCGATCTTCAGCAGAGCCACGTCACTCAGCGGATCCGAACCAATCAGCTTGGCCTCGAATTCCCGCCTATCGGCCAACCGGACGATGATCTGGTCGGCGTCCTCGATTACGTGGTGATTGGTGATGATGTATCCGTCATCCTCGAAAATGAAACCCGAACCCGAGGCCATGCGATCCGGCTCGCCGTAGTTGGGGTTGTTCGGAATGTCGAAGAAGCGGCGGAAGAACTCCGGAATCTGTTCCTGGCCCGGGCCCTGGCCGTGCGGACTTTGCATCGCCTGATCCCTTTCATGGGTCCGGTCGCCGAACTGGGTTACGCGGATGTTGACTACCGCCGGGCCGGCCTGGTCGACCAGGCCGGTGAAATCGGGCAGCCCCGACGTGCGGGCCATAACCGTGTTGGCAGCCAGAAGCAGCAAGGCCGCCATGAAACTGATAGAAACTCGTCTAGTCACGAAATCACCTCTCGTTGATGTTTCTGGCCGGTCTTCCCGACCACTCGCAATACGTGGACAGCAGAAGCGGCCGGAAATTCCGGGGGCCGCGCCCGCGATCCCAAAAAAACGATGGCCGCCGCCAATACACCGCCGGCCAGCGCCAGGGCATCGATAGCCGCTGGCCCCATGCCCTGCAGCGTGGCGATGAGGTGGCCAAGGGCGACGCCGGCGAGACCGGCCAACAGCGGAAGCAGGTAGAACCGGGCCGTAAGCTTCAGGAACAGTTTCTCGGGCAAGCCGACGACAACCGGCTGCCCTGCCCCCGCGCCGACGGTGTTGTCCAGTTCCAGGACAACCGGGCGGCGCCTGAGCATCCGTCCGAACACACCGCCGCCGCAGCCTTTGCCCGCATCACAGGTGGCGCAGCCGCTACCCGCGCCGATGCGCACAGTCGCCTTGCCACCGGACACGGAGAGGACTTGCGCCTGCTGTTCGATCATTCGGTTCGCGAGCCCGCGGTTTCAGCGCTTGACGGGCGCCACCGCGTTGGCGATGTACTCTACCGTGATGGCCGGTACGTCCCCGACTACGGTAACGGCCATGCCGTCCACCGATCGGGAGAACGCGTGCGTGGTTCCCA
>JASFKQ010000270.1:0-4806 GCA_050118555.1 Lysobacterales bacterium | reverse complement strand
GCAAGCGGAATTCCCGTCGCCCGGGCCCAGGACAACGCCGACCTGGCCAAACAGTTGTCCAACCCGGTTGCGGCATTGATCTCTGTGCCGTTCCAGCTCAACTGGGATGACAATATCGGTCCGGCGGACGAAGGTTCGCGCCTGACCCTCAATGTCCAGCCCGTGATCCCCATTTCGCTGAACGACGACTGGAACGTCATCAGCCGGACCATCCTGCCTGTCGTCAATCAGCAGGACATCTTTCCCGGCGCCGGGGACCAGTTCGGCCTGGGCGATACGGTTCAGAGCGTGTTCTTCTCGCCCAAGGCGCCCAGCGACAGCGGCTGGATCTGGGGCGTCGGGCCGGTGCTCCTGCTACCGACCGGCACGGACGATCTGCTGACCGCCGACAAGTGGGGCGCCGGGCCGACCGGTGTCGCCCTGAAGCAGGTCGGACCGTGGACGTACGGAGCGCTGGTCAATCACATCTGGTCTTTCGCCGGCGACAGCAGCCGGAACGACATCAGCAGCACCTTCCTGCAGCCGTTCGTCAGCTACACCACGCCGCAAGCGATATCGTTCGCGTTCAACGTCGAGTCAACCTACGACTGGAAGAGCGAGCAATGGAACGTTCCGGCCAACCTGGTGGTGTCCAAGGTCACCAAGCTGGGCGGGCAACTCATTTCCGTGCAGGGCGGACTGCGTTACTACCTCGATTCGACGGACACCGGCCCCGAGGGCCTGGGGCTACGCTTCGCCGTGACGCTGCTGTTTCCGAAATAGCAAGTCGCCGTTCCCGGGGCTGAGCTGCTAACCTTGCACCCCTGACTCAGGGCCCGAGGTATTGGCGATGAAAAAGCCGCGCAGCTTCGTGCCGGTGACCGCCGAGGACTACCGACGTCTGGCCGCGCGGCGCCTGCCGCGATTCCTGTTCGACTACGTCGACGGCGGCGCCGGCGAAGAGCAGAGCATGGCGGCGAACCGGGTCGACTTTCGGCGCTTTCAGCTCAGGCAGCGCGTGATGCGTGACGTCAGCGAGGTCGATACCTCGACCGTGCTTTGCGGCCGCCGCGCCAGCATGCCGCTGGCTCTCGCACCCATCGGCATGGCCGGCATGATGGCGCGCCGCGGCGAGGTGCAGGCCGCCCGTGCCGCGGAGTCGGCGGGCGTGCCCTTCACGCTGTCGACCGTGGGCATCTGCCCGGTGGAAGAAGTCAGCGCCGCTGTCCGCGAACCCTGCTGGTTCCAGCTCTACATGCTGCGGGACCGCGGCCTGGTGCGAAGCCTGCTGGAGCGGGCGGCCGGCCGCGGCTGCGAGACGCTGCTCTTCACGGTCGATCTGGCCGTGGTCGGCATGCGCCACCGCGACCGGCAGGCAGGCATGCTGGGCGAGGCCCCGCTGGCCAGGGCGCGCCAGCTGCTGAGTCGTCCCCGTTGGCTGTATGACGTGGCCATCAGGGGCAAGCCCCACAGCTTTGGGCACCTCGTCGACCAGGTCGCCGATCCCAGCGACATGGCATCCTTCAAGGCCTTCGTCGATTCCCAGTTCGACCCGAGCGCGACCTGGAAGGACATCGAGTGGCTGCGGGGTCTCTGGAAGGGCAGGCTGCTGATCAAGGGCGTGATGTCCGCGGAAGACGCCACATCGGCAGCCGACTGCGGCGCGGACGGCGTGGTGGTCTCCAATCACGGCGGCCGCCAGCTCGACGGCGTCGCCTCGTGCATCACCAAGCTGCCGGAAGTGGCGGCGGCGCTTGCGGGCCGCGCCGAGGTGCTGATGGACGGCGGGGTGCGCTATGGCGCGGACGTGGTCAAGGCCCTGGCGCTGGGCGCCCATGGCGTTCTGATCGGCCGGCCCTGGGTTTGGGCGTTGGCCGCCCGCGGCGAACAGGGCCTCACGGACTACCTCGGTGTGTTGCAGCAGGAGATCGCCGTGAGCATGGCGCTGATGGGGGTGAACCGCATTGACGAGATCACGGCGGAGCTCATCGAAGCAGTGGGGTCAGGGTAAAGTGCCGGCGTGAAAGGAAAACCCGGAGGGCACACGTACCCTCCGGGCTCCAGTCGTTGCGGTTTTGCCGAACCGGAGTTACTACTCGACGCGCTCGATGGTCACCTCGACAACCGGGTCGCGCCAGTCGTCCACTGCCGGGTCAAGGCCGCCCGCGCCGCCGACGCCATGGATACCGGCATGGACGGAGATAAAGCCTTCGCCGCTGCCGTCATTGATTCCGAAACCCGATTCACCGTCGTCGCCGTCACCACCACCCACGGTCCCGGCGCTTTCGGCGTTCGCCTCGCTGCCGGCATCATAGCCGTCGGCAAAGTAGCGCACCGTATCACCGACACCGTGCGGCAACGCTACGCCACGCAGGGCCCAGAAACCGTCGTTGGTTCGTCCGAGCATGGATGCGATGCTCAGGTACTTGGCGTTGCCAGAGGCGCTGATGGTCGTGGAATTGGACTCGCCGGGGTGCAGGACGGGTGGCAATGCCACGGCCTCCCAAACGCCATCGGCAGCAGCAACCGCATCCCGCAAGTGGAAGGGATAGCCGGTCTCCGCCACGGCGGCAAGCCCGAAATACAGGTCATAACCGGCATCACCCATCATGGGCACCGGTCCCAATTCGAAGAGCTGGAATGCCGCGGTATGCGTCGCGATGACCGGCGGCGACAGCGGCTGGCCAAGGGTCGCATCCCGGACCGTGACCCGGTACATGCGGTCCTGGTTTCCCGCCATGGCGGCCGGTGCCAGCCCGACGGTGCCGGCGGCAAAAACCGCGGCCAGCAACATGACTTTCGATAGCGATATTTTCACGTGATCATCTCCTTGCCTACGGCTGTTGCAGCACGTATGGCGTGTTTTGAACTGAAGCTGAACCTTACGGGAGAGTTATCACGCCGGTATCACGAAAGTCTGGCAAAGCGTTAACTTTTACCGCGCCGCCTGATTCACGGACGCCTTATGACGCGCATTTCCAGCCACAACGTCCGACCACGGCGACGATGAGCAGTACAACCTGCCCGCTGGCAATCCGCGCGGGTACTGCCGACTCCGGCTCGTTGGATTCGTTCGCCCTGTTCTGGGACGATCGACTGCGCAGGGTTGCGGTGATTCCGAAGGAAAAACCCGTCATGCCGGGCGGTGACATGGGCGGCATGATGCAAGGCAGCACAGCCCTGCAAGACCCGGGGTCAGAGTAAGTCTCTTACTCTGACCCCATTTATCCATTTATCCGAAACCCCGCCTTTGTGGCGGGGGTTTTTACTCTGACCCCAAATATTTTTTTACTCTGACCCCAAATATTTAAATGTTTTGTCGAAATCAGGGAATACCCGCTAGACTGGGTTTTCGCCAATCGGCCGCCCTGCGAAAACGGGCGGCGCCAGTTCGAGGATCTTACCGTTGAATAGAAACATCCTGGCTGCCGCGACCGGCAGCATATTTCTCCTGGCCGCCACGATCGTCCAGGCCCAGATTCACCCCACCACCGAGGCGCAGGTCCTCGAACTCTCGAAGAAGGCCATCGCATTGCGTTCGGTGGAAGGCGAGGGCAACCAGACCCCGCAGGTCGCCGAACTGTTCAAGCAGGCGCTGCTGGACGGCGGCTGGTCCGAAGATTCCATCGAGATCGTGCCTTACAAGGACACCGCCTATCTCATCGCCACCTGGCCGGGCACCGACCCGTCGCTGGGCCCGATCGTGGTGTCGGCGCACATGGACGTCGTGGAAGCCAAGCCCGAGGACTGGGAGCGCGATCCGTTCACACCGGTGGTCGAGAACGGCTACCTGTACGGGCGTGGCGCCAGCGACACCAAGTTCGAAGCTGCGCTGGCGCTCATGTCGATGGTCGAACTGCGGCGCGAAGGCTTCACTCCGAAGCGCAGTCTGGTGCTCGCCTACTCGGGCGACGAGGAAACTACGATGAAGACCTCGAAGATCATCGCCGACCGCTTGCGCAACGCCCGGCTGGTGCTCAACGTCGATGGGGCATCGGGCGTCCTCAACGAGGAGACCGGCAAGCCGCTGTTCTGGACGTGGCAAGGCGCTGAGAAGACCTACGTCGACTTCCATCTCGAGGTGACCAACCCGGGCGGACACAGCTCGGCGCCGCGCCCGGTCAACGCCATCCAGCAGATGGCGCAGGCGCTCGACCGCATCGCCGCCTACCGCTTCAAGCCCGAACAGAACGACATCACGCGCGAGTATTTCGCCAAGGCGGCAAAACTCGAGCCGGATCCGGAACTGTCCGCGGCGATGCAGGCCTTCGCCGCCAATCCGGCCGACGAGAAAGCCCTGGCGGTGCTGCGCGCCGACCCGTCGATGATCGGCACTGTCGAAACCACCTGCGTGCCCACCATGGTGCAGGGCGGCCACGCGCGGAATGCGCTGCCGCAGAGCGTCACCGCCAACGTCAATTGCCGCATCTTTCCGGGCCACAGCCGGCAGGAGATCATGGCGGAACTGGAGCGCGTGGCCGCGGTGCCCGACGTGAAATTCAGCGATGCGACCGGCGACGAGTCGCTCGAAGCGCCGCCCTCGCCCCCCGACCCCCTGCTGCTCGCCGCCGTCACCAAGGCCGTCGGCTCTTCGTGGGGCAAGGAAGTGCCGATTTTTCCGTCGCAGTCCGCGGGCGCATCGGATTCGATGTGGTACCGCGCCGTGGGCGTGCCGAGCTACGGCGCCTCCGCCAGCATGATCAAGCATTCGGACGAATTCGCGCACGGGCTGAATGAACGGATTCCGCTGAGCAACATCGCGCCGGGTGTGAACTATTACCTGAGCGTGTACCGGGACCTATCTTCGCAGTAGCGCGGCGGCGGGCA
>JASFKQ010000269.1:0-4818 GCA_050118555.1 Lysobacterales bacterium | reverse complement strand
TGCGCAGCTCCTCGCGAACACGCTCGAAGATCAGAACGTTGGCATCGACGGCCATGCCCACGGTCAGCACGATACCGGCGATACCCGGCATGGTCAGCGTCGCTCCCAACATCGAGAGCAAGGCAACCAGCAGCACCAGGTTCGCGAACAGCGCGAGATTGGCCACCATGCCGAACACCCGATAGTAGGCGGCCATGAACACCAGCACCAGGATGAAGCCGATGACCACCGACTTGAAGCCCTGCGCCACGTTGTCCTTACCCAGGCTGGGGCCGACCGTGCGCTCCTCGACGATTTCCATCGGCGCCGCCAGGGCGCCCGCGCGCAGCAACAGAGCCAGCTGGCTGGCCTCGGACATGGAGTCCAGGCCCGTGGTCTGGAAACGCTTGCCGAACGGCTCGCGGACCACGGCTACGCTGATGACTTCCTCCGTCTTGCGCCCACCGGGTTTCTGCTCGATGTAGACCACGGCCATGCGGTTGCCCACGTTGTTGCGGGTGAAATCGAGCATACGCTTGGCGCCGACGCCGTCCAGGGTCACGCTCACCTGGGGCTGGCCGGTGCGCTGGTCGAAGCCGCTGGACGCGCCGATCAACTGGTCACCCGAGACGATCAGCCGCTTCTTCAGCAGCACGGGCTGGCCATTCATATCCGTGTACAGCCGGTCTTCGGGCGGCACGCGGCCGGTTTGCGCGGCCGTGAAGGCGTCGTGCTGTTCGTCCACCGCCCGATATTCGAGCGTGGCGGTCGCGCCAATAATCTTCTTGGCCTCCACGGTATCCTGAACGCCGGGCAGCTGAACGACGACACGGTCCGCGCCCTGCTGCTGGATCAGCGGCTCGGCGACACCGATTTCGTTGACGCGGTTGCGCAGTGTGGTGATGTTCTGCTTCAGCGCAGTCCGCTGCAGTTCGAGCAATTGCTGTTCCTGCACGGTGCCGGAAATGCCGTAGTACTCGTCCGTCGCCATTTCGGCAAAGTCCAGCCCCTGCATGCTCTGGTCCTTGCCCATCAACTCGAGCGCACGGGCGCGGTCTTCCGGCGTGCGCAGAAGCGCCACGACGCCGTTACCTTCACGGCGCACCGAAACGTACCGGATACCGTCCGCACGAAGCAGCGCCCGGAGATCGTCGACGTAACGCTCCAGTTGCTGGTTGCGCGCGGTCTCCATGTCCACCTGCATCAGGAAGTGCACGCCGCCCTGCAGGTCCAGGCCCAACGTCATCGGCTTGCCACCGAGCGCACGCAGCCACGAAGGCGTGGAAGGCGCCAGGTTGAGTGCGACCACGTAGCGGTCTCCCAGTGCTTTCTTCAGCACATCGGCAGCCGTCAACTGGACGTCGGCGGACTTGAAGCGGTACAGCAGCCGGTTGCCGCTCAGCTCCCTGTCCTTGAATTCGATCTGCTCATTGGCGAGGGCGGCCTCGATGGTCTTTTCCAGGTTCTCGCCGATGGGAAATCCGCGGGTGGAAGTCACCTGCAACGCCGGGTCTTCGCCAAACAGGTTGGGCAAGGCATACAGGATGCCCAGGACCACGATGACGGCGATAAGCACGTACTTCCAGGCAGGGTACTGGTTCATTATTCAGTTCTCGGAAGACAGTGATTTGTTATGGGACGATCCGTCTCAGGCGGACTTGATTGTGCCCTTGGGCATGACGCTCGCGACGGCTTGCCTCTGGACCTTGATCTGCACGTTGTCGGTCAGCTCCACCGTGATGAAGGACTCGCCAACATGGGTGATCCGGCCGAGCAGCCCGCCGTTGGTCACTACCTCGTCGCCGTTGGCCAGCTCGGATACCAGCTTGCGGTGCTCCTTGGCACGCTTCATCTGGGGCCGGATCAACAGGAAGTAGAAAATGACAAAGATGACGATCAGCGGCAGGAAAGACATCAGCCCCCCGGGCTGTGTAGCGGCGTCCTGCGCGAATGCGCTGGAAATAAAGAAATCAAGGAATTCCATCAGTATCCTCTCGAAGAGACGTGTCGCAGCCGGGCATTATAAATCATTACAGGCGCGCCGGGCCATGGTTTGTAAGAGCCCGTCTCGCCCGCGATTGCTACCCGCCGTAAGAACCAGGTCTGCACGCGGTTTGGGGTGCTGGGTGAGAGGACCGGTCGAATAGCGCACATGGACGTCTTGAGCGTGTCCAGAATGGCGTGATTCGGGGCTTACCCCACCCGCACTGGCCCAATCGCGGCTGAAGCCGTCGTCTTATGGCCCGCGGCGCGAGTTCATGCTCTTGAGATACTCCTACAAGGGTCCCTGTACAAAGTCCTCGAGACGGGCCGCGACAAATGACTCGAGGGCATTGGCGTCGATGGCTTCGCGGATGCCCTGCATCAAGCGCTGGTAGAAATGCAGGTTGTGCAGGGTCATCAGGCGCGCGCCGAGCATCTCGTTACATTTTTCCAGGTGCTTGATATAGGCGCGGGAATAGCTGCGGCAGGCGGGGCAGCCGCAATCGGGATCGATGGGCCGCGTGTCGCTCTCGAAGCGGGCATTGCGGATTTTCAGCACGCCGCGGCTGGTGAACAGGTGCCCGTTGCGGGCGTTCCTCGTGGGCATGACGCAGTCGAACATGTCGATGCCGCGCAACACACCGGCCATGATGTCCTCTGGCCGGCCGACCCCCATCAGGTAGCGCGGGCAGTCTTCCGGCAGGGCCGGGACGGTGAAGTCCAGCACGCGGTCCCGCTCTTCGTGCGGCTCACCGACCGACAGCCCCCCGATCGCGTAACCGTCAAAGCCGATTCCGACCAGTTCGTTCGCGGAGCGCAAACGGTGAGCTTCGAACATGCCGCCCTGGACGATCCCGAAGAGCGCGGACGGGTTGCCTTCGTGGGCGCTCTTCGAACGCTCCGCCCAGCGCAGCGACAGTTCCATGGAGTCCCGCACCTGCTCCTCGGTCGCCGGGTACGGCGTGCACTCGTCGAAAATCATCACGATGTCCGAACCCAGCGATCGCTGCACGGCCATCGATTCCTCCGGCCCCATGAACACCGTGGAGCCGTCGATCGGCGAAGCGAACGTGACGCCCTTCTCGCTGATCTTGCGGCGTTCGGCCAGGCTCCAGACCTGGAAACCGCCGGAATCGGTGAGGATCGGGCGCGGCCAGTTCATGAACCCGTGCAGCCCGCCGTGTTTTTCGATGACCGCCGTTCCGGGCCGGAGCATCAGGTGAAACGTGTTGCCGAGAATGATATCCGCGCCGGAATCGCGGACCTCTTCCGGAGTGAGCGCCTTGACCGTGCCGTAGGTGCCCACGGGCATGAAGGCGGGCGTGCGTACAGCCCCGCGCGGGAATTCCAGGACTCCGTGGCGGGCCTTGCCGCAGTTGTGAGTAACGGTGAATTTCACGAGAACGGATGCGAGGTCATACCTGCGCCACGACCATGACCCGCTTGTGGTAGAGCAGTTGCTCGTACGCATCCTCGGGCGGCTCCAGCACGGCCGCCTGGGAGAACCCGACTTTTTCGAGGGTCCACAGCAGGGCGTCGAGGCTGGGCACGAGGCAGATGCCGGTCACGCTGGCTTCGGGGCCGTGGGTGTCAGCGGTTTCGTCGATGATACCGAAGGTGCCCTTGAGCTGCCGAACGAAACGATAGCTGCCATAGTCGACGTAGCCCGTGATGCCCGGAACCACTTGGGTTTCGATCACGCACAGGCCGCGGCAAAGGTCGCGGCAGGTGCGCAGGGCGCCGATGGGATTTTCGAGGTGGTACAGCAGACCGAGCATCAGCACCACGTCAAACTGCCCGAGCGTTGCGGACTGTTGTTCGTGCACGTCGCCCCGCTCGAAAGCCAGGTTCTGCAAGCCGTAGAGTTCCGCCATCAGGCGGCTGTCTTCCACGTGCGACTGGCGCGCATCCAGCCCCAGCACCCGGCCGAAACCGGCCTGCGCCATTTTCACCGCGAACCAGCCCTGGTGGGAGGCCAGATCCAGCACCGAGAGACTGCCGCGGTCGCCCGCCACTCGGGCGTTCAGGCACCGCTGCAGCATGGCCCAGCGCGTGTCGTGAATCGTCTGCACCTCGGCGCCGGCATAACTTCGGGTGGCGCTGCCGTCGGGCAAGGGATACTCGTAAAACCATTGCCTCGAACGCACCTGGTCGATCAGCTTGGACATGGGAAAACTCCGGCCTGTAGAGCCTGGGAATTATGACAAGGGGCGGCTCAGAGAACCAGCATGGCGTCCCCGTAACTGAAGAAGCGGTAGCCTTCGCTCACCGCGTGACGATAGGCGGCGAGCGTCTCCTCCCTACCCGCCAGCGCGCACACCAGCATCAGAAGCGTGGACTCGGGCAGGTGGAAGTTGGTCACCAGGCCATCGATAACGCGAAATCGGTATCCCGGGTAGATGAACAGCCGGCTTTCCCCGGCGTACGGCGCCAGGCGCCCACCGGCCGCGGCGGTTTCCAGGCTTCTCACGGCCGTGGTTCCGACGGCGATGACCCGGCCGCCGCGTGCACGCGTCCGGGCCACGGCCCGGCAGGCGGATTCCGGTACTTCGAGCCACTCGGCGTGCATCCGGTGGTCCTCGATGTGCTCGGTGCGCACCGGCTGAAAGGTGCCGGCTCCGACGTGCAGCGTCACCTGCGTGCTCTCGACGCCGCGTTCCTTCAGGGTCTGCAGCAGTTCTTCGTCAAAGTGAAGCCCGGCGGTGGGCGCCGCCACCGCGCCAGGGTTGCGCGCGTAGACGGTCTGGTAACGTTCGCGGTCTTCCGGCCGGTCCTCCCGGGTAATGTAAGGCGGCAGGGGCACGTGACCGAGCTGTTCCAGCTTCCAGCTCAGCCTGCCGCCGTCGAGACGCAGAT
>JASFKQ010000268.1:0-4829 GCA_050118555.1 Lysobacterales bacterium | reverse complement strand
CGCCGTCCAGGGTGGTGTAGGACGGGGCGGCGATGCCGCTTTCCTGCAGCCTGACCAGCAGGGTCTTGTTCAGTGCGTTAAGCGCTGCTGTGTCCAGGCCGCCCGGGTTGTACCGGAAGCAGACGATATCCAGCCCGACCGGCGCGCACAGTTCCAGGCGGGGTGTCGCTTCGAGCAGGCGGGCGAGGTAGTTCGCCTGCTCCACGTTACGTGCGATCATTCGCCCGAAACGTTCCAGGCCGTGTTCCTTGATTGACATCCAGACTTTCAGCGCGCGAAACTGCCGTGTCAGTTGCAGACCGTAATCGCTGAACCAGAAACTGCCCGCCAGACCGCCGCCGTCTTCCTCGCGCTGCAGGTACTCGGGCACCAGCGCAAAGGAGTCACGGTGCGTCTCGGCGTCCCGCACGATGACGCAGCCGGCTTCGAACGGGATATGCATCCACTTGTGCAGGTCGAGCGCGATGGAATCGGCGCGTTCCATGCCGGCCAGTTGGCCGCGAACGTTGTCCGCCAGGACAGCGACCGCTCCGATCGCGCCGTCGACGTGGAACCAGAGGCGTTCGCGCTCGCAGAGGTCGGCAATGGCTTCCATGTCGTCGATGGCCCCCGTATTGATTGTCCCGGCCGACGCGATCACGCAGAAAGGCACCCGGCCCGCGGACCGGTCCTCCGCGATACGGCGTTCGAGCGCGCCGATGTCCATGGTGTAGTCGCGGTTGACCGGGATCTTGCGCAGGCCTTCCGATCCCAGCCCGAGGGTCTCGACGGCTTTCTGGTTGCAGCTGTGTACTTCCCGCGAGGCATACGCCGTCAACGGCCCCGGCGCCGCCATTACCCCCAGGCGCCGCACGTCATAGCCGCAGTTGCGGTTGCGCGCCACGGTCAGCGCGGTGAAATTCGCCATCGAGGCGCCGCTGGTCAGAATCCCGCTGGACTGCGCGGGGAAGCCCATCATGTCGCAAATCCAGGCGATCACCTGCTTCTCGACGAGTGGCGCCGCGTGGCTGCCGCCACCGAGATTGGAGTTGACGGCGGAAGCCAGGAAGTCCGCGAGTGCCCCCATCACCGTTCCGCTCCCCATGTACCACGCCCAGAAGCGGGGATGGGCGGTGTTCATCATGTACGGAAGCACCCCTTCCCGGAACTCCTCGTAAACCTGCTCGGGAGGCGTGGGCTGGAGCGGGGCAGGGGTTTCCAGGCGCCTGGCCTGGTCCCCGGGCATCTTTTGCCAGACCGGTTGGTCACGGACGGATCGCACGTGGTCCAGCGCGTCGTCCGTGATGCGGTGGGCCAATTCTCTCATCGACTCCCAGTCTTCGGGGTCCAGGGTTTCGTAGTGGTCTTCGGTCATGCCTGCATTCTAGTGTCGTCCGCGCGCCGGCGCACGGGGTCATGGTTTGCGGTTCGCGGTATCATAGACCCGTTCTGGTACCGGGAGTACGTTTGTGCATCTGGGAATGCCGCCGTTACTGGCGTTTTATCGAGAGCACCGGGCTGACGAGGCACTCGTTCTGGCCGTCGTGATTGCGACCGAGGGTTCGACATACCGTAAGCCGGGCGCGATGATGCTGATAAGCCGTGACGGGGCCTTCGAGGGCCTGATCTCGGGCGGGTGCCTGGAGAGCGATCTGCTGCACCACGCGGACCAGGTCTTCCGAAGCGGGGAGCCCTCACGCGTGACGTACGACATGAGCGCTGACGAGGAACTCGTGTGGAATCTCGGATTGGGCTGCGACGGCGTGATTCACCTCCTGCTGGTTCGGCTTGACCGGCACGACGGCTTTGGCTTCCTCGAACGGCTGGATCGGTGCTTTGCCGCGCGGCGCGCGGTTCTCCTCGCGCTCGTAACGCGTTCCTCGGGTTCGGTGCCGACGGGTGCCGTCGGGCTTCGCGAGGCGTCTGGCCCGACCGTTGGCGATCCTGCCCTGCAGGCTGCGCTGCAAGACGCGGCCGAGGACTGGCCGGAGTGGCGATTCCGCCGGATCGCCCTCGCCGACGACGACGGTGTCGTGGAGGTCCTGTTGGTGCACGTGCCGCCCCGGACACGCGTGGTCGTGTGTGGCGCCGGACCGGATGCAGTGCCGGTCGTGCGGGCGCTGACGGAGCTTGATTGGGAGGTGAAGGTGGTCGACCACCGGCCCGCCTATGCCAAGGCTTCGCGCTTCGCTGCCGGCTGCACCGTGGTGCAATCCCGCCCGGAACAACTGGCCGCGATGGCGGATCTCGACGACGTCGATGCCGTTGTCATCATGAGTCACCACCTGGAAAACGACGCCGCATACCTGCGCCAAACCGTCGCGGCGGAGATTCCCTATATCGGGGTGCTTGGTCCGTCGGCCCGCAGGCGGCGCCTGTGCGACATGGCCGACTGCGAAATCAGCCGGGTATTCGGTCCGGTCGGCCTGGACATCGGGGCGGAATTGCCTGCGGCAATCGCCCTGTCCCTGGTGGCTGAAATCCACGCGGTCCTCAACGGCCGGGACGGACGGTCATTGACCGCCAGGGGTGAATCATGACGGATCGCAGCCAACTGGGCGCCGTACTGCTGGCCGCCGGCCCTTCGTCCCGGCTGGGCCAGCCCAAGCAGTTGGTGCGCGTAGAGGGCCAGTGCCTCGTGCGACGGGCCGCTTCCCTGTTGCTGGAGCTCGACCTGGGCGCCGTGGTGGTGGTCACGGGTTGCGGTGCGGAAACGGTCAGCGCCGAACTCGAAGGGCTACCGGTGACGATTGCCTTCAACCGGGACTGGGAGCGTGGGATGGGTGGCTCCATTTCCTGCGGCGTACGTCAATTGCCCAGGGGTCTGGACGGCGTGCTGGTGACTGTTTGTGACCAGTGGCGTGTTCAGGCGGGGGACATGGCGGATCTGGTTTCCTGCTGGCTTACTGATATATCACGAATTTGCGTGGCTTGCTGGGATGAAGGAAAAGCCTTTGTTTCCGGGCCCCCTGTGATATTTTCACGACCCGTGATGCCGGAATTGAAATACCTGCATCCAGATCGGGGCGCGCGCCAGGTCGTGGACCTCCACATGGACCGGGTGGAGTTCGTCAGGATGCCGAATGCGGCTTACGACCTGGACCGGCCGGAGGACCTCGCGGAGATCACGACTGTGGGAATGCCGTCCCCCAGTAATTGAAGCAGGCGGGCCTCCAGCCCGGGATATACATCGTCTGCAGGTCGTCACAGCGAAAACCGGCCTGGCGCAATAGATGGGGAACGCGCCGGTTCAGGTTGCAACCACCTCCGAGGCAGCGCCATACGGGATTCAGCCGCCGCTGCCAGCGCCTCACGGACGCGTCCGGCGCCTCGCCGTGCTCACAGAAAAGGAGCTTACCGCCGGGTTTCAGGATCCGCCGAATTTCTTCGAGCGCCGGTCCGGGTTGGGGCACGGTGCACAGCGTGAACGTCATGACCACCGTGTCCGCGACGTGCCGCTCCAACGGTATGCTCTCCGCTCCTGCCTGAAGGAACTCGGCGTCGATATGTCGTTCACTCGCGTTGCGCTCGGCGATCGCCCACATCTCCCGGGAAGGATCCACACCCCAGAGATGCGTCACTTTGCGGGTGTCGTAGTAGGGGATGTTCAGACCGGAGCCGATGCCGACTTCCACTACCCGACCCTCGGCCAGGGGAACCACCTTGGCCCGCTGTTTCATGGCCGGTTTCTGCCCACACGTGAAGTGGACCACTTTCGGCAGAATGCGCTTGTCGTAGAACCCCATCAGTCGATGCGCCGGACACCTACGGAACGGCCCGTTGCCTCGTGTTCCATCAGAAACAATCCGAGAATATTCTGCCGGATGGTAACGGCCGAATCGGATCCGCTGTATCTCAGGTTGCCCGGCGTTCGTTGTTGCCAGACCTGGCCGTTATCCAGGCGGAACACGGTTTTGCCAGACCAGCCCGTAAATGCCGGTATGACCTTGGCGACGATGACGGCGTCCCGTTCTTTCTGGACTTCGGCCTTTTCTTCTTCGGTCATCTCCGACGGTCTTTTCTTCACCTCCGGCCCTACGACCGCCCCCTCGCGGTACCGTTCGACCCATTGGCTGAGATGCTTCCGTTCAGCGTCGGACAGCTTGTCCAGACCGGACGCGGTGAAGTCTTCCGGCGTCATCAGCGTTCGCACATCGGGTGAAGTTCCGGTGTCGGCCGACAATCCCGCAGCCAGGCCCATCGTGATCAAGATTACGAGGAGAGTTCTCAATTCAGTAGCCCACCCAGTTTCCGGTCCGCATTGAACCGCTCAAGAGTATAAGGATTTCTCCGCCGGTTTACAGGGGCCGCCAGAGGTCGCACGACACAGGTATTCTGTCGCGATGAAGCAACGGCTGGCCGAATAGACGCCCTCCGGACTTATTTGGACCTTGCCGAACTTCCTGGCATCCTCAAAATCGTATAATAAGCGGGATTATATGCCGGTAGGCGCTATAGCTGTATGCGCATCAACCCAAAGGAGTACTCATGACCAAGCATTGGCTTTCCCAGGCCTTCATCGTATCGAGCCTGATTCTGGCGAGCGCGAACGCATTTGGCGCCAAACCCGAGGTGCCGGAGCCGTTTCGGGGCTTCGACCCTGCTTCCAAGTACCACATCAAGTACGACGACCTCGACTACATCCTGAAACGTTCGGTCGTGGACGTGGGGCGCTCGGACCGGGCAAAGGCCGAGGCCGCCGTGGCGCCGACGGGCAGCCGGATGAAGGCAAAGGTCAACAGATCGACCGCCAAAGAGGGTAACCGCTTCAACTTCGAGATGTACAAGGACAACGAGGAGGCCCGGCAGCTCTTGCTGAATATCCAGAAGGACCTCGAGGAACTGCCGAC
>JASFKQ010000267.1:0-4842 GCA_050118555.1 Lysobacterales bacterium | reverse complement strand
TGGCGGCGCCGGTGCGTATCGAGCGTCGTGCCGACGGGCGGATGAAGACCGTTGTGGCGCAGCATATGCGGCTCGGCCCGGCTGATTCCTCCGGTCGACGACGGCCCGTGCCCATTGAAGGGTCCCTGTTCACACTGCCGGCCAATTCCCTGATCGCAGCAGTCTCACAGGTACCGGTCCTGGAGGGACTCGAGGGCCTCCAGCATGCGGGCGACTGGCTGGTTGCCGATGCGGCCGGCTCGGTGAATGAGCGCGTGATGGTCGGAGGCGACGCCCTGGGTCTTGGCGTTGCAGGGAATGCCATTATCCAGGGACGACACGCCGCCGAAGCGCTACATGAACGACTGACCGGGCGCCGGCCGGCAAGGGGTGAAGATCCGGAGCAACCGGAAATTTCTCCGGAGCGCGTACTGTTCGCCAGCAAGTCAGAAAGTGAAGCTGTCCATTCCGTCAAGCTGCCGGGTGCCGAGCGCGCCAGCAAGGGCATGACGGAAGTGGCCAGCACCATCACCGAGGCGGACTTCCTGGCCGAGGTCGAGCGCTGCTATTCCTGCGGATCCTGTTTCGGCTGCGAGCAGTGCTTCATGTACTGTACGGCAGGCTGTTACACGCGGGTCGAAGAGGCAGCGCCCGGCATGTATTTCACGCTGAACCTCGACCAGTGCGAGGAGTGCGGCAAATGCATCGAAGTCTGTCCCTGCGGTTTTCTCGAGGAGACGGTGGAACAGGCGCAGTATGAGATCGGCACGGTCAGTTCCATGTCGACCGGGCGCGAGGATGCTTCCTCCGCCGGTGGGGAGCGTCCACAACCGGCCGACGCCGTCGGCTCCGGGCGCCAGACCCGCTGAATCACCCGTTCAGTACTTCCAGCAGCCGACCTGCAGATCTTTGCTGATGATGTTGTGGGGCAGATTGGCCATCATGTCCCGGAAGTCGCGCCGCTCCAACCAGACGAGGTGTTCGTGGTCGCCGGCTTCGATGTAGACGTCCGCCGTGTATTGCAAGTCGTCGTCCCAGATGACCTGCATGCCGTATGCGTCGCCCAGCGCCGGCACGGCGCCACAATCGCAGTCGCCGAACAGCGATTGGAAGTCACTTTCGCTGGCGATCGTCAGTGTGCGGCCGAGTTCTTCGTTGACCCAGCCGATCTCCAGCGAATGGTGGGCCGGCACAACAGCGATCACGTAACCCCCGTCGTCCTTCAGGACTACGGCCTTGGCGATCTGATGCGGGGGCAGGTTGGCCGAGCGCGCCGATTCCCGGGCGCGCTCGGTGCGCGGGTGCAGCAGCATCCGGTAATCGACACCGCGGTTATCCAGGTAGTGTTTCAGAGTGCTGGCTATGGTCATCTTCCGCTCTCTTCCAGGGGTTTCCTACAGTATATTAAATAATTGTAATGTACGCCTGGCTGTCCTGGATCAACCTCCGCAATGGGTCAGACCGCCTGGTAGGGACGGTACTCGGGGTGGTACATGCAACTTCTGACATGCTCGCGAATGTCAGCGGGTTCCGCATAGCGGGCCAGGCCCTGGTCCCATGCCAGCATGCAGACCGACGAAGCGATGGCCAGCGATATCTGTCTGATCTTGGCGAGATCGGGGTAAATGGTTCCCGCGGCGAGTTCTTCCTCTGTGACCATGTGCGCCAGTGTCTTGGCAGCAGTGAAGAACATCTCGTCGGTGACCTTGCGTGCGCCGCAGCAGACCGCGCCCAGGCCGATACCCGGGAAGATGAACATGTTGTTGCCCTGGCCCGGAACGAAGATCCGGCCTTCGACCCGAACGGGCGGGAAGGGGCTGCCACTGGCGAATATCGCCTTGCCCCGCGTCCAGGAATAGGCTTCCGCAGCGCTGCATTCCGCTTTGGAGGTCGGATTGGAGAGCGCGAAGATCACGGGTCTCTCACAGTTTTCCTGCATCGCGCGAACCACGTCCTCGGTGAAGGTGTGGGCATGCCCGCTTGCGCCGATCAATATGGTCGGCTTCACCCGCTTGACGATTTCAAGCAAGGTGTCCGCAGGCTTTTCGTCACGCGCATAAGGGATTTTGTGCGCCTGCAGGGTGTCGCCTCTCGCCTTGGTCACCAGACCCTTCGAATCCACCATCCAGACGAGTTGGCGCGCCTCTTCGTGGGTCATACTGTGCTCGTCGGCGATGCCGGCGCAGATCATGTCGGCGATCCCCACCGCGGCGGCACCGGCGCCACAGAAGACGATGCGCTGATCTGACAGGTGCTCCTTACGGACTCGCATGGCGGCCATCAGGCCGGCCAGCGCGACCGCGCCCGTGCCCTGGATATCGTCGTTGAAACTGAGCACGTCTTCGCGATACCGATTGAGCAGGGGGAAGGCCTTGTCGTTGGTGAAATCTTCCCACTGGATCAGCACGTTGGGCCATTTCTTGGTCGCTGCGGTGACGAATTCGTCGACGATCTCGTAGAACTCGTCCTGGGGAATGCGCTTGTGGGTGCAGCCGAGGTACAGCGGGTCGTTCAGCAGTTCCTCGTTGTTGGTGCCCACATCCAGCAGTATGGGCAGGGTGCGGTTCGGATGCAGACCCGCGCCGATCACGTACAACACCAGCTTACCGATCGGGATACCCATGCCGTTGGCGCCCAGATCCCCCAGGCCGAGAATTCGGCTGCCGTCGGAAATGACAATGATGTCGACATCATGGTTGGGCCAACTCTCCAGCACCTTGGCGATCCGCCCCTTGTGCTTGAGGCTGATGTACATGCCGCGGTTCTTGCGATAGATGTGCCCGAACTTCTGGCAGGCGTAACCGACCGTCGGCGTATACATGATCGGGGTCATCTCGACCAGGTTCTCCATCAGGAACCGGAAAAACAGCGTCACGTTGCGGTCGGCCAGGCTGATCAGGAACGTGTATTTGTCCAGCGGGTCGGAAAGCTGCCGGTAGTTTTCCATCAGCCGCATCACCTGTTCTTCGATGTCCGAACTGTGTGGTGGCAAAAGGCCACTCAGCCCCAGCGCAATGCGCTCTTCGGCGGTAAATGAAGTTCCCTTGTTCAGGAAGGGGTCGTTGAGTATGGTCAGCCCCCGGCTCTTGACCCTCAGCGGGTCCGTGGTGCACGGAAGCTTGAATTCGATTTTCTGTAACATGGCGGGTGCCTCGGCGGTTTTCATTCAGTTGTCCGTTATTGGATTTTATGTGAAAAGTCAGTTTAAAAAAATGATTTAAGTCACTGATATAAAAAATAAAGTATCAGGTAACGGCGCGGGCGCCCGCCAGCTTCTTGCTGAAAAAGCGCCCGCGCGAACATTACAGGCGTTCAGGCCGCCTTGACCGCGATGTGCTTGATCTTCTTTTGCGCTTCCTCGGTCTTGGGAAGGTCGATGAACAACACACCCTTGGCGAAGGACGCGTCGACCTTGCTTTCATCGACGTCCATCGGCAGCCGAAGCGAGCGGCTGAATTTGCCGAAGGCCCGTTCTGTACGATAGAAATCCTTGCCTTTCTCTTCATCCTCACGTTTCTTTTCGCCGCGAATCGTGAGGATGCCGTCGGACAGGGTCAGGTCGACATCGTCCTTGTCCATGCCCGGCAGTTCTACGCGAATGTGGAAGGCCTTTTCGTCTTCCGTTTCATCCACGCGCGGGGTCAGTTCGTCGAAGCCCCATGGGTGTTTCGTCATTTCGAGATGCGCGCCGCCTTTCCAGAAGTCATCGAACAGCCGGCTCATCTCCTTGTGCAACGCGTCCATTTCCTTGTAAAAGGATTCGAACGGACGGTCTTCAACATCCCAACGCCGAAGCCCTCCCCAGCGCCAGGGAACGACTTCCTTCAGTGACATGGTGTTCCTCCTTTCCATACAACGCATGGATATCAGCCAGTTTCGGGGGGGCTGGCTCCGCCCAGGAAAGGTCAGCGCCCAGGGGACAGGCGCGCGCTCCGGGCGGTAAATCCCACCCGCTCTATAAATCTAGGCCCTGGGCGGGGAGCGCGCGATGATGTCAGTCAAGGGAAACGAACGTGGGTCTGGCCGGAGTAGTCGTGAATCCGCGCGGACGCTAAGGGATGTGCTGTGGTGAGGAGCCCGGCAGGGCTGTTTTGCGTGTCCGGAACGGGAAAACCCCGGGCGTGTGCCCGGGGTTAGTCATTGGTGGAGGCGGCGGGAATCGAACCCGCGTCCGCAAGCACTCCGCCTTTGGCTCTACATGCTTATCCCATCAATTTATTTAATTGCAGGCTACCCGACAGGCAGGGAAAACCGGCAACGAGCCTGGAAAGGTTTTAACGAATCCGCGCCAGGCGCGCTTCATCGCGATCCCATATAGGGTGACTCCCGGGATCCGGTCGTATGGGCACGAGCCGGGCGGAAGGCTTTACGCAGGTTTTTAAGCTGCTAAAGCGTAGTTGTCGTCGTTGGCAACTAAAGTTTTGCAATCAGTTTTACGAGTTGTCTGCAGCTCGGCATGCACCTCGGGTTTCGCTACCCACGTCGAAGCCAGGTCGCCCCCAAAGGTCTAACGTCAGGGTATTTTACACCAGCGGCGCCAAAGCGTACCTATCGGGATGTCCTTGTGCGATCCCGCCTCGGCGTTGCTGCTCCTTAGACATAGCGCTGCTATGCCCGGCGTCACACGCCTTGATGCGAAACCACACAAGGACCCCGCTGACGCAAAATACCCTGACGTTAGACCTGAGGTCTTTCGCAACACGGAATTTTACACCAGCGGCGCCAAAGCGTACCTATCGGGATGTCCTTGTGCGATCCCGCCTCGGCGTTGCTGCTCCTTGGACAGAGCGCTGAGGCTTCCCTGTCGGGATACCGCTGGGCGGAGCCGCGTCAGGACACCAGTCGTGCAAAACAACCTTGCCT
>JASFKQ010000266.1:0-4857 GCA_050118555.1 Lysobacterales bacterium | reverse complement strand
GTGTTGGCGTGCTGAACTGCCCCGCAAACAGCCCCGCGTAGGCGAAGAAGTCGATCCCAAGCCATAGCACCCAGACCAACAATGCGGTCCGGGTGAAGTGTGAGTGTTTTGCCGGGATTTCCATGCCTTTCAGAAGTGCTCGTTCCACGACGCCGGGCTCAGGCGTCTCCGGGCACCATTTTCCTGTCAGTTGCTCGTGCGCTCAAGGCACCCGTGGCTTTATGGCGGAATTCAATCGCCACCTGGCAGACGCTGCAGCCCGTCGAGGTACTGTGCACCTGGCGGGGAAGCTTGCGCACCCGCCTGCGCAAAACGCGCTTCGCTGGTGCATCTCAGCCGGTCACGTAACGACCCAGGGTGATGGCGCGTGGGTCGCCCTGGATGACCCGCCCCTTGGCTTTAACCTCGACCGTTGGCTGCTCTGCCGTCTGCTGTTCCGCCGGATAAACGCCCGAGAACTTCGCCAGCACCAGGGTGCCCGGCGCGAACTTGCCGATTTCCAATCTCGAAACGCCGTTTTCTTGCCGCCAGCTTATCTCCGGGTCGCCCGAACGCGGCTCGGCGGCCGAGAGATTCAGTATCCTGTGGCTGCCACGAAGCCCGCCCGGCACGCCGGCAATCTCGACCACGACGAGTTCCTGGTCCCGATCTCCGGTGTTCGCGATAGAGAGCTCCGCGCCGTACACGCAATAGCGCTCCATGCACGCGCGCACCGTCTCGTCATAACGGTAGATGATTTCGTACGCCCCCTTGCTGAAAACTGCCACGAATGCGTTGTGGATCCCGAACGCGGCGAGCAGCAAGGCGGCGACGATCAGCGCAACCCGAATATTGAGAAGTGCGGTCACGGTCGGCAGTTCGTCGGGCAGATAGGCCCGACCCGATGACTCAAGCCATGAATCAACCTTCGCTCCATCCTGTCCCGGTGCTCACGAAACGACTTAGCGACCGTTCAGTTCCGTGACGATCGCCTCTGTTATCGCTTTGGTTTCATCCAGGGTGCTTTCGGCCAGGGCCTGACCCGTAGACGCTATATTCATCCGAAACAGCACATTGCGCCGGATGTCGTCCCAGGAGTCCGCGTCTGCAGGGGCCATCAAAACCCGGTCCTTGGGAAACTGAAAATCGGCGCCCAGCCGTCCAGTCATGATGGCGTGCCCCCGGTTCAGAATGTCGATGACCTGAGACCCTTCGGGGCGCGCCACCGCGGTGATGCCGACGCGCATCATGAACGGGATGAACACGTCGTCGATGAGTTGGCGATTGTTGTTCTCCGTGATCCTTTCGACGCGCTCCATCGAGGCGAAGTAGCGGACGATCCTGTTGCGCAGTTCGTGATTCCTTATAAGCTGAAGATGGCCACTGCTGACCATCTGGTCGTAGGTTGCGCTGCGCAAACTCAAGGTTCGCCTGACCGTCAACAAGGCCAGGGCCGACTGGAGTTCGTCGTGCCGGCTGCTCGGGTCCGCAGCAGTCAGATCGGCATAGGCTCTCGCCGCCGCATCCACCTCTTCTTTCTCGAACTCGATCTGCTGGTGGACCTGCTGCTGGATGCCTTCGATATCCCGGGCCAGAAGCTGCAAATAGACGACTTCAGCCTGCCGGTCGTGGAAATCGCTGATCCACCCGTTGACAGCCAAGGCGATGAGAATTCCGGCAATAATCAGGATCAACTCAGCGAGGAAATGCCCCAGGCGTCGTTCGCGCAGGCTGCTCGCGATCCGGGCGGATTGGGAGAGTTCTTCCCGGTCGAGCGTTTCGCTGTTGGTCAAGGTCCGTTGTCCCGTCGAACGCGGAGAAAAGTGGCCCAACACTAGCAGATTTTCGATCGTTCGGGGAATAAGATCGGGGAGCGCGTTGCTTAAGCAGCTTAGATTTCCGTTTTGGGGCGAAAATCACCCGCTAACACTGATAATCCTCGGGACTTCGCTTCCAACTTATTGATTGTTGGTTTAATTATGGGGTCCGACCCCGTGAGCCCGTGAAGCCCCAGCCCGCGAGCCCCAAACCCGCCACCGCGTCCGATAGGCGTGTGCTCCGCCGCGTCAATCGACCTCCGAATCCGGGCGCTTTGGCGCAGGCGATTTCGCCCGGCTACGCAACGCGCGATATCGTCGACATCATGAAAGTCCCCCGCATCCTCCGAGCCGCCCGCAACGCCCTGATCTGGCTGGCTGCCGCAAACGCGCTGGTGTCCGCTGCGCTGGCGTCGCCACCGCCACGCGACTTCTATGACGTGGATTTCGAACCGGTCGCCGGGAATGTCTACGTGGCCATCCGTCCCGAGTCCACGCGACAGCCGGTGATGGGCAATGGCACGGTGATCGTTGGCGACGATCATGTCGTAGTCGTGGACGGTAACGGCTCGCCGCTGCTCGCCGACCGCGTGATCGAACACATTCGTGCCATCACGGACCTGCCGGTGCGATACCTGGTGGTCAGCCACTGGCACGGGGATCACAACCTGGGAAACCATCGCTACCTGGCAGCGTTCCCGGGCATCGAGATCGTCGGCCACCGTTTCACCCGGCAGGCGATGCTCGGAGCGACGATGGACTACGTGAAACAATCCAGAACCGCCATTCCGGAGCGACTCGGCATCCTGTCGAAACAGCTGAAAGCGGGCGAAACCCGCGACGGCGAGCCGCTGACGGACTGGCAGCGCCGCCAAATCGAAGACCTGCTGGCCTATTCCGACGTGCTGGTCGCCGAGACCCGGGCCAGCGAAATCACCCCGCCGACACTGACTTTCGAGAAGGTACTGGTATTGCGCGGTGGCGGCCCCACCATCGAGATCCGCCATCTGGGCCGGGGTAACACCGCGGGCGACGCGGTGGTCTGGCTGCCGGAACAGCGCATCCTGGTCACCGGCGACGTGGTGGTCCACCCTACGCCCTACGGTTTCTATAGCTACCCCCGTTCCTGGGCCGCGGTTTTGCAGGAGCTACAGGCTCTGCAACCTCGTCTGGTTATACCGGGCCACGGTCCGGTCATGCGGGACACGGCGTACCTCTCAAAGCTGCAACACCTGCTCGAAGACGTTGCCGACCAGGCTGAGCGGGCGGTGGCTTCGGGCCGTTCGCTGGAGGAATTCCGCAAGGGTTTCGATCTGGAGCGCCATCGCGCCGCCTTCACGGGCAATGACGCGTGGCTGGACTCCCGCTTCGACGCCTGGTTCGCACAACCCATCGCCGAGGCGGCCTATAACGAGGCAGCCGGTATCGAGAGTGAAAAGCTGGAGCGGGAGCCACCGCCCTGACGCCCACCCCCTGCGCCCGGCCGCGAAGTGAGCTGGCATTTCTTGCCCGGCCTTTCATCGTCAGGCCCGGACCCACAGGAAAGGAAACACTGGACAGCCATGTCTTGGAGGATGGAAACACTGGACAAGGAAACACTGGACACCCATGTCTTAAAGGAAGGAAACACTGGACAGCCATGTCTTGGAGGGGAAACAATGGAAACACATGGACACCCATGTCTTAAAGGACGCCGAAAGGCGAAACACTGGACACCCAATGTCTTTACAGCCCCAAAAGCACAGGTATCCGGGCATTTGCCGGACATTTATTCATTGACGGAGATATCTGTGAGCCGGAATCTTGGGTTGGCGGTCATGGCGCCGGAGCCGAGTCGGCGGCAGCAGGGGAGGCTCTGCTAGCTCAAGCGCTCCATTCTCCCTCTGGGATAGCGTCTCACCGCGCCTCAGGGCAGAGCCGCTGCCCCAGACTGACTCCCATAATGAACTGCCGCCCCACCGCCCGGGCGAACGCCCGTATCGTGCTCGCCGGCCCGAGCGCAGTGACATAACGATCGGGTTTGCGCCTCACGTAACGCAGCAACTCAGAGGCTTCCAGCCCCAGCCGTTGCAAGATGGGTGGCTCGTTCGCCGGAATGGCCCCCTTCTTGTCGGGGTGAACGGCCCGCCCGGCCCAATCCACCAGTTGCAGATAGTCCGGCAGGCAGCAGGGAATGGTGCCCGCGTCGCCGGTCTGATCGCTGAATGGCGCCAGTTCGCAGGAATCCGGAAACTCGATACGTTCCTGGACCGAGGTGAAGTCGGAGGTTTCGGGCGTGCGGGCCATGGCCGCCCGGATCGGATTGAGATCGACATAGGCCATACACGCCAGCAAGGCACGCTCATCCAACAAGGCTTGAGAACGGAATCGGCCTTCCCAAAATCGGCCGCTGCAGTGGTCTTCGGCATTGGCCAGCCGCGCAATGGTCTCGTTCATACAGCGCATGAACCACGAGAGATCATGTAAGCGAGCCCGCCAGGTCTCTATGCAGGCACCGGCGGCATCCATCTCCGCTTCTGCCAAAGGTTCATCTGCCATGAAGCGATGGATAAGTGGTGAACCTTTGAACAGGCGCAACCAGCGTTCGGCGACTTCGACATTCGACCACGCGCGCGCCGTTTCCCGGTCGACCCGCATTACGATGTGATAGTGGTTGCTCATCACCGCGTAAGCGCACAGGTCGATGGCGAAGATGCTGGTCAGTTGCTTCAGCCGCTCAACGATCCAGCCGCGGCGGTGGGAGAAATCGAAGCCGGTCCGGGCATCGACCCCGCACAGGAACGCGCGCCGCACGCAGCGGCTGATGCAGTGGTAGTAAGGCGTCGCGGCCAGCGAGACCAGGCGTTTGCGGGGCTGAGGCATGGGGCCATTGTGCATCGAGGCCAAAACCGACGACCAGAGCAATTGCCGATTTGGTTCGTAGGAAATCGGACAAGTGGTGGGTGTGCTAATTGTTTCGCTCAAGACCGCTCCCGACGGCCAATTCCGAAGAGTTTCACACGAATTTCACAGAAATCTCCGGACTTGAAGTGGGCTGTCGTGCACTGTTAGAGACCCAACA